>NZ_JBEZJQ010000003.1:142765-504271 GCF_040653135.1 Actinomadura sp. NPDC048021 | reverse complement strand
TCGGTACCGATGTAGTTGTGGTTGAGCATCCTGGCCTCTTCCTGAGCCAGAACGACAACCCGCCGCGCGCGGTCGGTGAACCTCTCGAACATCTCGTCGCTCCTCACAGAGCGGTTGGGCAGAGTCCGGAACGTCCGGAACTGTCCTTCCGCATGCTAGCCCGCCCCGAGGAGGCCGCCCGGTGCACTCCCACCAGGAGACGTTCCCCAGCTATGCGCTGTTCAGTCTCATCCAACTACCGCATCGGTGCGTCATGTTCCCGCTACGCCCCAAGCGAACGAGGGGCTTTCCGCAGGTCCGTCAAGGCGCGGGCCGAGAGTGCCGAATGGGGGTGGAGTTTCCACCCGCGCGCCCTGTGTACCTCACGGCGGACTCGCCGAACCGCACAGGCGCTACGCCACAAGCGAACGACTCCGTCCCGCGAACGGGGGACGACTCACGGCACCAACGGCGAACGGCCCGCCTCGCGAACGAAGACGGGCCGCGTGCGGTCCGGGCGGGATCAGTTGGCCGCCTCGTACTGCTCGATCACGTGGGCCGGGATGCGGCCGCGCTCATTGACCTTGATGCCGTTGTTCTTGGCCCAGGCGCGGATCTCGGCGCTGCGCTCACGGCTGGACGCGCCGCGCTGCCGGCGGCGGCGGTTGACCGTGCCCGCCTTACGGGACTTCTCAACGAACGGCTGCAGCGATTCCCGCAGCTTCGTCGCGTTGGCGCCACTGAGGTCGATCTCGTAGGAGGCGCCGTCGATCGAGAACGCTACGGTCTCGTCCGCCTCGCCACCGTCGAGGTCGTCGACGAGAAGCACTTGAACCTTCTGTGCCATGGGGACAGACCTTTCAGCTTGAGCAAACTCCAATCGAGTGACAAAGATATACCTAGAACTTCGCGGATGACAATTCCGCCATCCACCGGAACCGACACTCGCGCGAAGTCGCCTTGCCGCTCGTTACCGGCTGTAATCGGCCTCGTCGTTTCGGGTGCGCACGTCCCTCGGGTCACGGCTGGGTCCGGCCGGGCGTCCATGAATTTCCAAGCGGCGGTGGCGCACCCGGGTTTTCAGGGGTGACCGGTGTCACGAGGTGGTGCGCTGACCTGCACCGCCGTCCGCGCATTGGTCCAGGTTTGCACGCGGCGGCGCGGCGATTAACCTCCCGTATCGCTACTAACCGCGTGCTCGCACTGGAATACGCGGCCGACCCCGGCACCTGATCAACCTCCGGACCGGCGGATGTGGACGAATAACGCCGGGGCGCCCCGCACCGAAATCTGTTGCCGCGGCCGGACCGCGAGAAGTCCGCGCCCTGCTCAGGACGCGGATGCGGCACACCGAGCACCATCGCCATGAAATCGGGAGATTTGGACACAATCCCACCGCCGGCCCCAGTTCTTCGGCCCGGCGCCGCCGACCCGAGCGGAGCCCTCCTCCGGCCGCACCGCCGCCACCGGCATGCCGCACGAAAGGTCCGTTCCAAGGGCGAGAGCTCGCCATCCGGAGTAAGTCCACGGCCGCCGACAAGCGGCGTCGTTCCGGTCACCGCAACACCATCGGAGGGAACTGTCAAAGCGGAGGCGACGTCCGGGACGAGACACATCCCACCGGTTTCAGGACCGTAACCAGAACGAGCGGGCATATGCCGTCGACACCTCGGACGTCCGGAAACAGCGGCCATCTCGACCAAAGCATGTATGGCACATGCGAGTGGACCAGGGCATGCGTCCGGCCGCGCCCGTGAGTGCGCGGTATCGGACGGGTGTTATCGGACCCCGCACGCACTCCCGGTGCGGCGGAGAGGGCCTCAGAAGGCCGAGGATTCGGGCCGCGGGCGTTTTACCACGAGGGTGCCCGCGAGCCTGTCATGAACAGCCTGGCGGCGACTGCCCTCGAACAGGACCCCCGCGTTCACGACCCAGAAGACGCTCGCGAGCAGACCGAGTACCGGAATCGGACGCAGCCCGATCGGCACCGAATAGACGGCGGCCCGCAGAACGCAGCGCAGAACGTCCGGGCGCGTGGACGCGTCCACGACCTCAGCACCGTTGGGAGCGGCGGCCTCCGCAGGCTCGGGGGCCGCCACGGGCACGAAACCCGGCACGGACACGGGAAGGGCCGACACGTCGCCGAGACCGGTGCTCCCGCCCGCTCCGCCGCTCCCCTCTGGCGACGCTTCAGGGGCCTCCTGAGCCGTCGCAGCGACCACCTCGATGCCCGCGACGCGCTTGCCGAGCGTCCGGCCCCAGAGGGCGAGCTGGACCGCCTCGTACAGCAGCATGCATCCGGCCACGGCGGACGGGGCGATGACGTCCGCCGTGTGCCCGGACACTAGTTCGCGGACGACGAGAACGACGGGAACTCCGACGACGAGCGTGTCGACGACGCGTGCCAGGAGCCTCTGCCCCGGCTCGGCGAGCGTTGCCGCCATCGTGGCCTTAGCCCGCGTACTCGGAGTACTCGGAGTCGTCATATCCGACCCGCTCGTCGATGACGAGCGTGCCGGCGAAGCGATCGTGCAGCGACTGGTGCAGAGGCTGATCCCAGATCGCCCACAGGTAGGCCATCAGGGCGCCCGCCCAGACCAGCACCATCCCGTACGCGGCGTAGTCCCACACCATCACCGCCAGGACGAGGAAGAAGAACACGCCGAGCTGGTAACCGACGTGGGTGATCCCGGCACGCCAGACAGCCTGCGTCGTGGTGATCGGGGTGCCCGCGGGCCTCGCCTGAACGACCCCCAGGCCCAGAACACGCTTCCCCAGCGTCCGTCCCCACATGGACAACTGCACGGCCTCATAGATGAACGGCAGCACAGACAGGACACAGAAGAGGGTGAAGATGATGGGCCAGTTCCACACACCGCCCTCGTCCTCCGTCTTGCTGCCCGGCTTGCCCAGACCGAACGCGCCGATCGTCACCGGCAGGACGAGTGCGAACCCGAAGACCGCGACGAGCGCGTTGTCGATGATTCGCGCGCCCGCCCTACGGTGAATGGGCGCCAGCGCCACGTCACCGCCGCCGTCGTAGGAACCGCCGCCGTCGTACGAGCCGTAGTCCTCGTAGGCGGGCTGCTGGTTCCACTGCTGCTGCTGCGTCTGCCACTGCTGCTGGGGCTGCTGTTCCCACTGCTGCTGCGAAGACGGCTGCTGTGGTTGCTGCCACTGAGAACCTTGGTACGGAGGGGGCGGGCCGTAGGAACCCTGCCCCTGCTGGGGCTGGTAAGGCCGCCCGCGGTGGGGGGAATCGCTCATTCGGGTCAGTCCTCCAGGCGAAGCAACATCCGGGTGTTGCCCAACGTATTCGGCTTGACCCGGTCGAGGTCCAAGAACTCTGCCACGCCTTCGTCGTAGGAGCGGAGAAGTTCCTCGTACACCTCTGGCGACACCGGAGTCCCCAGGATCTGCTGGAAGCCGTGGCGAGCGAAGAACTCCACCTCGAAGGTAAGGCAAAACACCCGGCGGACGCCGAGTTCTCGCGCGTTCTCCAGGAGGCGGGTCACGATGCGGTGCCCGATTCCCCGTCCGCCGCATCCCTTGTCCACGGCGACCGAGCGGACCTCCGCGAGGTCCTCCCACATGACATGGAGCGCGCCGCAGCCGATGATCGGCCCGGGCGTCCCGTGCTGCACGTCCTCGGCGACCCAGAACTCCTGGACGTCCTCGTACAGCTTGACCGTCGTCTTCTTCAGCAGGCGACGCCCCGACCCGGCGTACAGGTCGACGAGCCTGCGGATCTCCTGGACGTCGGCGGTACGGGCACGCCGGATCACGACTTCCACAAACAGGCGAGATTATCGAACGCCGCAGCGCACCAGGGCACGCCCTCCCACCCTTCCGCGCCGGGCGGCGCGCGCTACTGACTAGATAAAAGGGGCCAGGTACTGCCAGGGGTCGTCCGAGAGGGGGGCCACAACACCGCGCGCGGGACGCGTCCGCCCGGCGTTCTCCTCGTTCACCGCGCCGCGTGACCTGCGAATTCGCATGTTCTGGTTGGCATCCAATGCGGGGTCCGTTAGTGTCCTGCGCTGACGTCGGCCCACCGCAGGACGGGGGCCGATCCGCCGAGTCCCCCGGGTCGCAACCAGCTGCCCGAGGAGCCGGGGACCCACTTTCGGAGCGTTTCGGGAGATCTCCCTGAGCGACCGAATGCGAGGGGTGAATCCGCGACCGCGGGCGATCGGTTCGCTCACGGGCGCGGACGGGCTGCTCCGGCCCCGACCCGTCAGCTGACCCGGTAGGCGGCTGAGGAGAGGAGTATTCGTGAAGCGATCGCGGCATGCTTCCCTTTCACGCTTCCGGGGGCGCGCGACCATCGTGGTCGGCGCGCTCGCCGTCGTTTCGGCCGCTCCGCACGCGATCGCCCCGCAGACGATCGCCGTCGCGCACGCCGACCCCGAGCCCTCCGCCAAGGAGCTGAGGACGAAGGCGCTCAAGCTCGCCGACCAGCTGGAGCAGCTCACCGAGCAGTACAACGGGCTCAAGGTCAGGCTCGCCCAGTCGCAGCGCGCCGCCAAGGTCGCCACGGAGAACGCCAAGCGGCAGGAGAAGACGCTGGAGACGCTCCGCCAGAAGGTCGGATCCCTCGCGGCGACGAGCTACATGCAGGGCGGCTCCGACCCCACGGTGTCGTTCGTCGCCTCCCAGGACCCCCAGTCCGTCCTCGACCAGGCCGCGACCCTCCACTACTTCGCCAAGCAGGACAGCACCCAGGTGCTCGGGCTGATGCAGGCCATGCAGTCCGCTCAGCGGGCCCGCAAGTCGGCCGAGGCCCGCGCCAAGCAGGTGAAGGAACTGAAGACGCAGCTCGACTCGCAGCGCACGAAGATCACCGACGCCTACGAGAAGATCCGCGGCAAGCTCGTCGACAAGGACCCGACCCAGCTCGCCAAGCTCCCCGTCATCGGCACCGGCAAGGCGGCGCAGGCGCTCCGCTACGCGATGAGCAAGATCGGCCGCCCGTACGTGTGGGGCGCCGCCGGTCCGACCACCTTCGACTGCTCCGGCCTCACGATGTGGGCTTACAAGCAGGTCGGCATCAACCTGCCGCACTACACCGGCAGCCAGTGGAACGCCGGAACGCACGTGTCGCGCAGTGAGCTCCAGCCGGGCGACCTCGTCTTCTTCTACGCCGACCTGCACCACATGGGGATCTACGTCGGCGGCGGCAAGATGCTGCACGCCCCGCACACCGGCGACGTCGTGAAGATCGCCTCCATGGACGGGCGCCCCTTCGCCGGCGGCGTCCGCGTCGCCTAGAACTCCGCCGTCGCGCGACCGGCCAGTCCGGTCAACGCATGGCGTGCCGGCCGACCGCGGTGTCGAGTGACGCATCGCCACGGCGTAGGCCGGTCAGTCTGGTCGTGAGGGATGAAGCCTGCCGGAGATCAGGGCGGGTCAGGTGGCCTGTCAGGCCCGAACGCCGTCCGCGGCGACGCCTCCTGCAGGGACCTACCTGCCAGGGCGCGGGCGCCGCCGCTGCGGGGGTGGACGGAATTCGGATCAACCGCCGTTTCTCCGGGTGACGCTCGCCGTCCCCTGGCGAGCGTCGGGGGTGCCTCGCTAGATGAGCTGCCTCCGGGCCGCCCACACCACGGCCTCGATAGGGGTGTTGACCTCCAGCCGGTCGCAGATCGTCCGCAGCCGGCGCCGCAAGGTCCGAGCGCTCAGTTCCAGCTTGCGTGCCGCCACATCGGCGGTGACACCGCTGGCGATCTGGGCGAGCAGCCGGATCTCTTCCTCGCTCAGCCCGAAATCGTCGGTGCCACGACGTGCGAGTGTGGCTGTTTCCACTCCGTCCTCCCTCGTCCGTGGTGATGACCGCGGGGATGCAGCCGTCCGCTGCACAGGCACGGGTTGGGCCTCGATCTGTACGCGCGTTGGGTTGCCGGGTCCGGACCCTTCCGGACTTAGATCATCGGGTTCCTTTTCTGTCTCGCGCGCTTGGCCGGAGGTGGCCGCGTGGCCGATTGCGGGGGTGTACGGGGGAACTCCGGGTGACGATTCACTCGTTGGCCTGCCGAGAAAGACGGGATGTGATCGCCAGCCATCCGCCCGTCCCCTCTCGCCGCACCCACCGGTCCTCGCGGTGAACGAAGATCGTGAATCGTTTCAAGCTACGCTTCGGCTCGGAACGCTAGGCGGCCGGATCCGGCCCGTCAAGCGCCGGTCAAGAGCGTTGTGTGCCCGATCGCTCACCATGTGTGACCGTGCATTCGGCGCCCCGCCATGCCAAACTCCACTACCTGGGAAAACGCCCATGGAGCGGGACGAGGAGCGAGTTGCCACAGACCAGTATTCGTGAGGTCGCGAGGCGTGCTGGAGTCTCAGTTGGGACCGTTTCGAATGTCCTAAACCGGCCAGATCTCGTGGCCGAAGCTACCCGTGACCGCGTCCGCGCCGCGATCGAGGAGCTCGGATTCGTCCGCAACGAGTCCGCGCGCCGGCTCCGCACGGGCCCCGAGCGGACCGCGGGCGAGTTCGGCGACCAGCCGCGCCGGGCGTTCGGCGTCCTCGTCGAGGACCTCACCAACCCCTACGCGACCGACGTCGCCCGGGGCGCCGAGGAGGCGCTCAACGCCGCGGGCCACGACGCCCTGTGGCTGTCCAGCGACCACTCCCCCCGCAAGGAGCGCCGCCTGCTGGAACTGCTCGCCGACCAGCGGGCCGCCGGGGCCCTGGTCATCCCGGTCGGGATCGGCCCCCGCGACATCTCCCGGCTGCGCGCCGCGGGCATGAGCGTGGTGCTGATCGACCGGGACGCCTCCGACGTGTGCTCCGCCCGGGTCGACCACGTGGCGGGCGGCGAGGCCGCCGCCGCGTACCTCCTCGGCATCGGACGCGATCGCATCGCGTTCGTGACCGGGATCCCCGAGCCGCAGCCCTGCGTGGAGCGCCGCGACGGGGCCGCCCGCACGATCGTCGAGGCGGGCCTCGGCAAGCCCCCGGTCCTGGTCAAGGACGCCCTGAGCCCCACGGAGGGGCAGGCCGCGGCGCACCAGATCATGGCCATGTCTCCCGTGCCCGACGGCGTCTTCTGCGCCAACGACCTGCTCGCGATCGGCCTGATCAACGAGCTGACCCGGCTCGGCGTCCGCGTCCCCGAGGACATCGCCGTGATCGGTTACGACGACATCGAGCTCGCGGCGAGCGCCGCCGTGCCGCTCACCACCGTCCGCCAGCCGCGCCGCGAGCTCGGCTGGGAGGCCGCCGAGCTGGCGATGGCCGAGATCGGCGAAGGCAAGTCCCACCAGCACCGCCAGGTCGTCCAGCGGCCCGACCTGGTGATCCGAGAAAGCGCTTAGCGTCCCGCGGCCGGCGCTGTTGACATCGCGTCCAGGATTCGGGTCCGCTGGAGGCATGGAGGACAGGACGGGTCAGGCGGGCCAGGCGGGGGCGACCGCGATACTCGGCTTCGATCCGGGCGACCCGGCGTTCCGCGCCGATCCCTACGCCCATTACCGGACGCTCCGAGCCGCCGGTCAGCCCCTGCACCGGACGGACGTCGGTCTGCGCGTCACCGCGTCCCACGAACTGTGCGAGCGGGTCCTGCGCGATCCGCGGTTCGGGCACCGTCCGTCGGGCGGCCGCATGTGGCGCGACATGCCGGCGCGGCACCGGTCGTTCCTGACCATGGATCCGCCCGACCACACGCGGCTGCGCCGGCTCGTCAGCAAGGCGTTCACGCCCCGGCTCGTGGAGCGGCTGCGGCCCCGGGTCGAGGAGCTCGTCGACGCGCTGCTGCGGCCGCTCTCCGGCGAGGTCGACCTGATCGCGACGCTGGCCTACCCGCTGCCCGTCATCGTGATCAGCGAGATGCTCGGCGTTCCCGCCGAGGACCGCGACCTGTTCAAGGGCTGGTCGGACAGCCTCGCGCGCGGCCTGGACCCGGATTTCCTGCTGCCGGAGGCCGAGATCGCCCAGCGGGACGCCGCGCGCGACGAGTTCGCGGAGTACTTCCGGGTGCTGGCCGCCAAGCGCCGGGCCGAGCCGCGCGACGACCTCCTGAGCGCCCTCGTGGGGGTTTCCGACGGCGGAGACGTCCTGTCGGAGCAGGAGCTGCTGGCGACCTGCATCCTGCTGCTCGTCGCGGGCCACGAGACGACCGTGAACCTCATCGGGAACGGCGCGCTGGCGCTGCTCCGCGATCCCGCGCAGTTGCGGGTGTTTCGGGAGCGGCCGGACAACGCGCGGGCGGCGGTGGAGGAGCTGCTGCGCTTCGACCCGCCGGTGCAGCTGACCCTGCGGTCCGCGCTGGAGGACGTCGACCTGGACGGCACCCTCGTCGAGCGCGGGAAGCTCGTCCTCCTGCTGACGGGAGCCGCCAACCGGGACCCGGCGGTCTTCGACGACCCCGACCGGCTGGACCTGCTCCGCTACGCGGACGGACGCGACACGCCGAAGCACCTGTCGTTCGGCCACGGCGCGCACTTCTGCCTCGGGGCGCCGCTGGCCCGGCTGGAGGGCCGCGTCGCGCTCGGCAAGCTGTTCGAGCGCGACGTGGCCCTCGCCGCCGGCGACCTCGTCTACCGCGACAACCTCGTGCTGCGGGGGCTGCGCGACCTTCCGGTCGTCATTCGGGCTTGACCAGCGGGAACAGGATCGTGTCGCGGATCCCCTTGCCGGTGAACGCCATGATCATGCGGTCGATGCCGGCGCCCATCCCGCCGGTGGGGGGCATCGCGTACTCCAGGGCGCGCAGGAAGTCCTCGTCCAGTTGCATGGCCTCGGGGTCGCCTCCCGCGGCGAGCAGCGACTGCTCGGTGAGGCGGCGGCGCTGCTCGATCGGGTCGACCAGCTCGGAGTAGGCGGTGCCGAGCTCCGTGCCGAACCCGATGAGGTCCCACTTCTCGGTGAGCAGCGGCTCCTCGCGGTGCTGGCGGGTCAGCGGGGACGTTTCGACCGGGTAGTCCATGACGAACGTGGGCTGGACGAGGGTGTGCTCGACCAGCTCCTCGAAGAGCTCCTGGACGAGCTTGCCCTGCCCCCACTTGGGATCCCAGGAGATCTCGCGGGCGTCCGCGAGCTTGCGCACCGACTCGATCGGCGTGTGCGGCGTGATCTCCTCGCCGAGCGCCTCCGACACCGCTCCGTACAGGGTGATCCGCGGCCACTCCGCGAGACCGAGGTCGATCTCGACGCCGTCATGGACGACCACGGTGGTGTCGAGGGCGGCGACGACCGCCTTCTGGTACATCCGCTGGGTCAGGTCGGCCATGTCGTTGTAGTCGAGGTAGGTCCCGTAGGCCTCGATCATCGTGAACTCGGGGTTGTGCGTGGAGTCCGCGCCCTCGTTGCGGAAGTTGCGGTTGATCTCGAAGACCTTCTCGATCCCGCCGACGACGAGCCGCTTGAGGTACAGCTCGATCGCGATGCGCAGGTAGAGGTCCATGTCGTAGGCGTTGATGTGCGTCTTGAACGGGCGCGCCGCGGCCCCACCGTGGATCGGCTGGAGCATGGGCGTCTCGACCTCGAGGTAGCCCTCCTCGTGCCAGAAGTCGCGGACCGCGCGGACGGTCGCGCTGCGCAGCCGCGCCATCCGCCGCGCCTCGTCGTTGACGATCAGGTCGACGTAGCGCTGCCGGACCCGCGCCTCCGGGTCGGTCAGGCCGGCGTGCTTCTCCGGCAGCGGCCGCAGGCACTTGGAGGTGATCGCGAACCGGTCCGCCATGATGGACAGCTCGCCGCGGCGGGAGGTGATGATCTCGCCCTCGACGCCGACGTGGTCGCCGAGGTCGACCTCGCGCTTCCAGAAGTCGAGCTGCTCCTGCCCGACCTTGGCCAGCGACAGCATGACCTGGAGGTCGCCGCCGGCGTCCCGGATGGTGGCGAAGCACAGCTTCCCGGTGTTGCGGATCAGCATGACGCGACCGGTGACGCCCGCCTTCTCGCCCGTCTCGGTGCCCGGCTCCAGGCCGGTGTGTTTCGCGCGGATCTCGGCGGTCGTCGCCGTCCGCGGGAAGGTCACCGGGTAGGGGTCGATCCCGCTCTCGCGGAGCCGGTCGAGCTTCTCCCGGCGCACGCGCATCTGCTCCGGGAGCTCGTCGAAGGTCTCGTCACTCACATCGCAAGGCTATCCAGCCCGTCCGGTGCGGGCGAACGAGTTCGCGCCGGACGTCAGGGAGTGTTCCGCTCGTAGATCAGCCGGAGGCCGATGAGGGTGAGCCACGGCTCGAACTCGTCGATGCTGCGGGACTCCTCCAGGACGAGCGGGGCGAGGCCGCCGGTGGCGATGACCGTGACCTCTTCCGGGTCCTCGGCGAGCTCCTCCGACATGCGCTCGACGATGCCGTCCACCTGGCCGGCGAAGCCGAAGATGATCCCGGACTGCAGCGCCTCGACGGTGTTCTTGGCGATCACGTTGCGCGGCCGGACCAGCTCGATCTTGTGGAGCTGCGCGCCGCGGGAGGACAGCGCGTCGATCGAGATCTCGATGCCGGGGGCGATCGCGCCGCCCACGTACTCGCCCTTGGCGGACACCGCGTCGAAGGTGGTGGCGGTTCCGAAGTCGACCACGATCGCCGGCCCGCCGTGGGTGTGGACGGCGGCGAGCGCGTTGACGATGCGGTCGGCGCCGACCTCCTTCGGGTTGTCCATCCGGACGGGGACGCCGGTCTTGACGCCCGGCTCCACGATGACCGCGGACACGTCGCCGTAGTAGCGGCGGCACATCTCCCGCATCTCGTGCAGGACGGAGGGCACCGTGGAGCACAGCGCGATGCCGCTGATGTCGGTGTCGGCCAGCAGCGGGCTCTGCTGGACGAGTCCCTGCAGGACCACCGCGATCTCGTCGGCCGTGCGCCGCGGATCGGTGTTGATCCTCCAGTGCTCGATCACCTCGTCGCCTTCGAAGAGACCGAGAACGGTCTGGGTGTTACCGACGTCGATGGTCAGCAGCATCAGGTCCCCGCTGTTCAGGTGAAGTCAAGGCCGATGTCGAACACGCGCGCCGAGTGCGTCAGCGCGCCGACGGCAAGGTAGTCCACCCCGGTCACGGCGACGTCTCGGGCCCGCTCCAGGGTAAGGCCACCACTGGCCTCGAGCTCCGCCCGCCCTGCCACGAGCCGGACCGCGTCGGTCATCTCGGCGTCGGTCATGTTATCGAGCAGGATGCTCGTGGCTCCCACCCCCAGGGCCTCTTCGACCTGCGCGAGGGTGTCGCACTCCACCTGGACGTGGAGGGACGGGTACACGGCGCGGATCGCCTCGTACGCCTTGGTGACGCCGCTGGCCGCCGCGATGTGGTTGTCCTTGATGAGCGCGGCGTCGTGCAGGCCCATCCGGTGGTTGACGCCGCCTCCGCAGTGCACCGCGTACTTCTGCAGGGCCCGCAGGCCGGGAAGGGTCTTGCGGGTGTCGCGGACCTTCGCCTTGGTGCCCTCCATGGCGTCCATCCACCGGCGGGTGGCGGTCGCGATTCCGGACAGATGCGTGAGGAGGTTCAGAGCCGTCCTCTCCGCCCTGAGGATCGCCCGGGTCGCGCCGCTGACCGCGATGAGGACCTGCCCGGGCACGACGCGGTCGCCGTCCTCGACCTCCGCCTCGTAGGCGACGTCCAGGAGCTCGAAGACGACGCACGCCACCGGGACGCCCGCGACGACGCCCTCCTCGCGCGCCCTCAGCTCCCCGCTCGCGGTGTCCTGCGGCGCGAAGATCGGGGTGCTGGTGACGTCGACCTCGCCGTCCTCGGCCAGCGCCGTCCGGACGAGGTTTTCCACAGCCTGTGGATCCAGCCCGGCGGCGGTCAGCCTCTGCGAGAGTTCCGGTGTCATGAGCGCTTCCCTTCCAGAGATTCGTAGGTGGTCGTCAGGACGTTCCCCGCCAGCCGGGTGACGAGGTGGCCGCGCCACGTCCCGTCCGCGCGCTCGGGGAAGTCCTCCCGCCAGTGGCTCCCGCGCGTCTCCTCCCGCCGCCGCGCGGCCGTCACGATCGCGCACGCGACGGTGTACAGGTTGGTGGCCTCCCAGGCCTCCACCCCGGGCTCCGCGGTCCCGCGCCCGAGCCCCTCCAGTTCGCGCGCCGCGGCCTCCAGCCCGTCGGCCCGCCGCAGGACCCCCGCGTAGGAGGTCATGATCCGCTGGATCTCCCCCCGCAACGCCGGCTCCAGCAACCCGCCCGACTCGCCACCCGTGGCTCCGTACACGTCCTGCACGGCTCCCGCCGGGCCCTGCCCAGGCACCGGACCGGCCTGCCCGGTCGCCGAGACGGCGCCCTCATGCCTCGCCGAGACGGCCTGCTCGGGGGCTGGCGCGGCCTGGCCCCAAGCGGGAGCAGCCTGCGCGGGCACCGGAACAGCTTGCGCCGGGGCCGAGACAGCCTGCACAGGGGTTGGCTCGGCCTGCTCGGGGGCTGGCGCGGCCTGCTCCAGGGGTGGCGGGGTGGTGGGTGTGTGGTTCGAAAGGAGGTCAGGGGCTGGTGCGGCGGGGGGCGGGTGGGAGGCGGGGAGGTCGTCCGAGAGGGCTTCGGCGATTCTGGCGGCGAAGACCAGGCCTTCCAGGAGGGAGTTGGAGGCGAGGCGGTTCGCACCGTGGACGCCCGTGCAGGCGACCTCGCCGCAGGCGTACAGGCCGGGGACGGATGTGCGACCGTGCAGGTCCGTGCGCACGCCACCGCTGGCGTGGTGGGCGGCGGGCACGATCGGGATGGGCTCGGTCACCGGGTCGATGCCGTGGTGGCGGCACGCGGCCAGGATGGTCGGGAACCGGGTCTCCCACATCGCCGCGCCGAAGTGGCGGCCGTCGAGCAGCATGTGGGACGCGCCCGTCTCGCGCATCCGGGTCATGATCCCCTTGGTGACGACGTCGCGGGGGGCCAGCTCGGCGAGCTCGTGGCGTCCGGTCATGAAGCGCACGCCGGCGTGGTCGACCAGGTGCGCGCCCTCGCCGCGGACGGCCTCGGAGATCAGCGGCTGCTGTCCGGTCGCGCCCTCGCCGAGCCACAGCACGGTCGGGTGGAACTGGACGAACTCCAGGTCGGTGACCTCGGCCCCGGCGCGCAGCGCGAGCGCGACGCCGTCGCCCGTGGAGACCTCGGGATTGGTGGTGGCGGTGAACACCTGGCCGAGCCCGCCGGTGGCGAGCACGACGGCGCGGGCGCGGACGGCGCCGACGCCGCCGGGCTGCCCCTCGCCCATGACGTGCAGGGTGACGCCCGCGGCGCGTCCCGCGGCGTCCTTCAGCAGGTCCAGGACCAGGGCGTGCTCGATCACCTCGACGCCCGAGTCCTTGAGCTCGGCGAGCAGGGCGCGGCTGATCTCGGCGCCGGTGGCGTCCCCGCCCGCGTGCGCGATGCGGCGCCGGTGGTGGCCGCCCTCGCGGGTGAGCGCGATGTCGCCGCCGGAGCGGTCGAAGGCCGTGCCGAGGTCGATCAGGCTGCGGACCGCGTCCGGCCCCTCGGTGACGAGGGCCCGGACGGCGTCCTCGTCGCAGACGCCGACACCCGCGGTGAGGGTGTCGGCCAGGTGCTCCTCGGGGGTGTCGTCGGGCGCGAGCGCGGCGGCGATGCCGCCCTGCGCCCACCGGGTCGACCCGGCGTCCAGGAGGGCCTTGGTGACGAGCAGCACCCGGCCGTGGGGGCGGCAGCGCAGCGCGGCGACCAGGCCGGCGATGCCGGACCCGATGACGACGACGTCGGCGTCGGCGGTCCAGCCGGGCGCGGGGGCGTGCAGAACGGAAGGGATCACGAGCCCTCCTCCGGGGTCGGTTCTCGTCATTATGACCCTAACCCCGGAGCGGCCGAACCCCCGGCCCCCGCCGAAGGTCAGTTTCGGATCAGGTCGCCCCGGGTCGTGCTGGTGCCGGGCACCGGCTCGGCCGGGTCCGAGCCCAGCGAAATGATCTTGTTGGAGCGGTCGACGTGGACGACGGCGGGGACGAACTCGCGGGCCTCGGCGTCGGTCATCTGCGCGTAGCTGATGATGATGACCAGGTCGCCGGGCTGCACGAGGCGGGCGGCGGCGCCGTTGATCCCGATGACGCCGGAGCCGCGCTCGCCTGCGATCAGGTAGGTCTCCAGGCGGGCGCCGTTGTCGATGTCGACGATCGAGACCTGCTCGCCGGGCAGCAGGTCGGCGGCGTCCATCAGGTCCTGGTCGATGGTCAGCGAGCCGACGTAATGCAGGTCCGCCTGGGTCACCGTGGCGCGGTGGATCTTCGACTTGAACATCGTCCGGAACATCAGTGCTCCTTGCCGAGCTGGAGGGGAACGTTGTCGATGAGGTGGGTGGCGCCGACGCGGCCCGCGACGGCGAGGACGGCCCGGCCGGAGTGCGGTCCGGTGATCTCGGTGAAGGTCGACGGGTCGACAAGGACCAGGTAGTCCAGGGCGAGGGGCGGGTCGGCGGCCTCGGCCTCGGAGAGGACGGCGCGCGCGGCCGCCAGGACGGCGTCCGGGCCGGAGGCGGCGGCGTCGGCCCCGGACCGCAGGGCGCGCGAGAGGGCGAGCGCGGTCAGGCGTTCGGGGGCGGACAGGTAGCGGTTGCGGCTCGACAGCGCCAGCCCGTCCGGCTCGCGGACGGTCGGCGCGCCGATCACCTCCACGGGGACGTTCAGGTCGGCGACCATCCGCCGGATCATCGCGAGCTGCTGCGCGTCCTTCTCCCCGAAGACCGCCACGTCGGGGCGGACGAGGTTGAGCAGCTTCAGCACGACGGTGAGCATCCCGTCGAAGTGGCCGGGACGCGCGGCCCCCTCGACGACCTCGCCCATGGGCCCCGACTTGATCGTGACCTGCGGCTCCTCCGGGTACATGACCTCGCGCGCCGGCGCGAACACGAAGTCCACGCCCTCGGCGGCACATGCCTCCAGGTCGGCGGCGAACGTGCGGGGGTAGCGGTCGAAGTCCTCGCCCGGCCCGAACTGGAGCGGGTTGACGAAGACGCTGACCGCGACCGCGTCCGCCCTGCGGCGGGCCTCCCGCATCAGCGACAGGTGCCCCTCGTGCAGGGCGCCCATGGTCGGGACGAGCGCCAGCGTCCCCCCGGTCTTCGACCGGGCCTGCGCCAGTTCCTCGCGCGTGCGCGCGACGATCGGTGTCACGACGCGTCCGTCCCCTCACGCGACGGCGGGCGCCGGCCGGGGCCGCGCTCGCCGGAAACGCCAGAAACCAATGCCGTTCCCTTCCTGTCCGGTCGGCCGGTGCCTTCGGCCGGGCCCTGTCTGTCGGTCGGAGGTGTCTGCGGGTCGGAGCTGTTCGTCGGTCGGAGCCGTCTGCGGGTCGGGGCCCTCAGTCGGCCAGCGCTTCGAGGAGCCGTTCGGCGTCCTCGGGTTTGAGCAGTCCGGCGCCGAGCGCGCGGTCAGCGGTGAGGCGGGCCAGCGCGATGTAGGCGCGGCGGCTCTCCGCCGACACCCTGCCGAGCTCCTCGACGTGGCCCGCCACCGTTCCGGCGTCCCCGCGCGCGACGGGCCCGGTGAGCCCGTCGATGCCGAGCCGCAGCCCGTTGTCGAGGGCGGCGCCGAGGAGCGGACCGAGCATCCGGCCGGGCTCGGCCACGCCCGCGGCGCGCAGCAGGTCCATGGCCTCCACGACCAGCGTGACCAGGTGGTTCGCGCCTCCGGCGAGCGCCGCGTGGTAGAGCGGGCGCGCCTCCTCGGTGATCCAGACGGGTTCGCCGCCCATCTCCAGGACGAGGGCCTCGGCGACCGGGCGCAGCGGCTCCGGCGAGGTGACGCCGAACGAGATGCCGGTGAGCCGGTTCACGTCGTCCGGGCGCCCGGTGAAGGTCATCACGGGGTGCAGGGCCAGCGGCAGCGCGCCCGCGCGGGTGAGCGGGTCCAGGACGGCGGTGCCGTAGCGGCCGCTGGTGTGCAGGACGAGCTTGCCGGTGACCGGGACGCCCGCGGACACGAGCCCGGTCGCGAGCTCGGGAAGCTCGTCGTCCGGGACGGTCAGCAGCACGAGGTCGGCGGCGGCGACCACGTCCTGCGGGGTGGCGACGTCGGCTCCGGGGAGGCGTTCCTCGACGCGGGCCCGCGACCGTTCCGAGACGGCGGCCGCGGCGACGACGCGGTGGCCCGCGCGGGCCAGCGCGGCGCCGAGCGCCGTGCCGACGCGGCCGGCGCCGACGACGCCGACCGCGAGCCGCGCGGGGCGGTCCTCCGGGGTCTCCATCTCGCTCTTCCGGGGGGTGTGGGGGGTCGCCCCCCCACCAGAGACAGCGCTCTTCCGGGCGGTGTGGGGGGTTGCTCCCGCACCGGGGCCCGTCCCGTTTCCGGGCGTGCCGGAAGAAGGGGTGACCTGTGGGTCCATCGGTTCGTTCCAGTCCTCAGGTAGGTACCGGACGTGCGCGCACCAGGTTACCCGCGGGACCCGGCCGCGCGGTCCGGTGGGTGACGATCGTCACCCCGCCCCCATTCAGTCATGCGCGAGGGACTCCACGATGGACGTCTTCGCGGCGCGCCGCGCGGGGAGCACGGCCGCGGCGGTCCCGGCCGCGCCCGCGAGGACCACGAACCCGACGACCTGCAGGTAGGGCAGCGAGAAGACCGAGTCGCTCGCCATCGCGTTCGTCGCGGCCCAGCCGAAGCCGACCCCGAGCACGACGCCGGTGGCCGCGCCTATGACCGCCATGACCAGCGCCTCCACCGACAGCATCCGGCGCAGCTGGCGCTTGGTGAGGCCGAGGGCGCGCAGCAGCGCCGACTCGCGGGTGCGCTCCACGACCGACAGGGTCAGCGTGTTGGCGATGCCGAAGAGGGCGATGACGATCGCCAGCCCGAGCAGCCCACCGAAGATCATCAAGACCGTGTCGATGGCCTTGGTCATCGTCTCCTCGAACTCGGCGGACGAGGAGACCTTCGCCGCCGGGTAGGGGCGCGCGGCCGAGTCCACGACCCGGCGCGACTGGGAGGCGGGCACGTCGTCGCGGGTCTTGACGTAGATCCCCGCCGGGTCCACGGCGCCGAAGTACCGGGTGAAGTCCCGCTCCGGGACGATGATCCCGTCGAGGCCCGCGCCCGCCGCGTAGACGGCGGTGATCTTCACGGGGACGGCGCCGTTCGCCGTCCGGACCCGCAGCGTCTCCCCCAGCGCCCGGCCGGACGTCTCGGCCGTCTTCTCGTCCACCATCGCCGTGCCGGGCTTCAGGGCGGCGTCCAGCGACCCGCGTTCGAACTCCGGCTTGAGGATCCTCCCGAGCGCCGACGTGGTGATCGTCGAGATGTCGGCCTCGTCGCCGCCGACCCGGGTCTCCTTGCGCCGGGTCTCGACCACGGCGGCGACCTCGGGCCGGGTGCGCAGCGTCTCGGCCAGCGCGTGCGGGAGCGTCCCGTCGAAGCTCTGCGGCCGGATCTGGAACTGGACGGGGAACTGCTCCTCCAGCTTCTGCGCCGCCGTCGCCTTGCCGCTCGCCGCGACCACCGCGAACAGGCTCATCAGCCCGACGCCGACGGTCAGCGCGATCGTCGTGGTGGCGGTGCGGCGGGGCGCGCGCTGCGCGTTCGCAACCGCCAGCCGTCCCGGGACGCCGCCGAGCCGCGCCGGGACCGCGCCCGCGACCCGTCCGAGCGGACGGACGAGCGCCGGCATCGCCGCGATCACACCGAGGAAGAACACGCCGCCGGCGAACGCGACCGCGTACATCGCGGTCTCGCCCTTCTCCATGCCGAGCGAGCCCAGACTGCCGATGGCCAGCCCCGCGGCGCCCAGCAGGACGGCGAGGACGGTGCGCACCGGGCCGAGCCTGAACCGTCCCGCGCCCGGCTCCAGGTCGGCGCGCAGCGCGGCGACCGGCGAGACCCGGGTGGCCGCGCGGGCGGGCAGCAGCGCGGACAGGACCGTGACCACGATCCCGACCGCCAGGCCGACCAGGATCGTCCGCACCGCCAGGGACGGCCCGGCGACGGCCACGCGCTCGTTCAGCTTGCTGACCACGACCAGCGCGCCCTCGCCGAGGCCGACCCCGGCGACGAGGCCGAGCAGGGAGCCGACCAGGCCCACGACGGCCGACTCCGCCACCACGCTCCCGAACACCTGCCGGCGGGTCGCGCCGACGCAGCGCAGCAGCGCCATCTCCCGCATCCGCTGGGCGATCAGGATCGAGAACGTGTTGTAGATGACCAGGGCGGACACCAGCATCGCGACCAGCCCGAAGATCAGCAGACCGGTTCTGATGATCTTGGTGTCGGCGCCGGCGGCCCGGGCCAGCCGCGCGCCGAGCTCCTCGCCCGTGTACACGCGGTAGGCGCCTCCCGCGGCGGCCCTGACGGCGGCCCCGGACCCGCCCGCGACGTCGAGCTCGCGATAGGTCTTCTCGCCGGTCATCCGCATCGCGGTCGCCGGGTCGAAGCCCACGGCTCCCCGGAAGCTCGCCTCCTGGTCGATGCCGAAGTCGACCAGTCCGACGACCGTGAACCGGTGCGGCCGGTTCCCGTGGTCCAGGACCGTCACCGCGTTCCCGACGGAGTAGCCCTCCCGCTTGGCGAGCTGGGTGTCGAGCACGGTCTCGCCCCCGCCGGACGGGGGACGCCCCTTCTCGACGTCGTAGCGCAGGAGACGTCCGGACGGCACGGACATCCCGACCGTCGGGAAGTCGCCGACCGCCTTGCCGTCCTTGCCGACGAGGGCGGCGTCCCCCTTCACGGCTCCCTGGACGTCCGTGACCCCGGGGAGCGCCTTGATCTGTCCGAGCAGCGCCGGCGGGACGCCCTTGTCGGTGTCGTCGCTCTTGGGCAGCACGGCGTAGTCGACCTTGTCGGCCGACCTGGCGAACGTCTTGGAGACGCCCTCGTCCAGCGTGTCCGTCAGGACGAACGTCCCCGAGATGAAGCCGACGCCGAGGGTGATCGCCACCGCCGTGAGCAGCAGCCGCAGCTTGTGGGCGCGCAGGCCCGCCAGAGTCGTCCGCAGCATCACGCGCCCAGGCCCTTCAGCCGGTCCAGGACGGTGTCCGGGGTCGGCTGGAAGATCTCCGAAACGATCTCCCCGTCCCGCAGGAACACCACCCGGTCGGCGTACGAGGCGGCCACCGGGTCGTGGGTGACCATCACGATCGTCTGCCCCATCTCGCGGACCGAGGAGCGCAGGAACCCCAGGACCTCGGCGCCCGCGCGGGAGTCGAGGTTGCCGGTCGGCTCGTCCGCGAAGATCACCTCGGGCCGGGCGACGATCGCGCGGGCGCACGCCACCCGCTGCTGCTGGCCGCCCGACAGCTCGCTCGGCCGGTGCCCGAGCCGTTCCCGCAGGCCCAGGGTGTCGATGACCCGCTCGAACCACGCCCGGTCGGGCTTGCGGCCGGCCAGCTCCATGGGCAGCAGGATGTTCTGCTCGGCGGTGAGCGTCGGCAGGAGGTTGAACGCCTGGAACACGAACCCGACGCGGTCGCGGCGCAGCATGGTCAGCTGCCGGTCGCCCATCCCGGTGATCTCGGCGTCGCCGAGGACGATCCGCCCGCCGCTGACGGTGTCCAGCCCGGCCAGGCAGTGCATCAGCGTCGACTTCCCCGACCCGGACGGCCCCATGATCGCGGTGAACGCGCCCCTGGCGAACCCGACGCCGACCCCGCGGAGCGCGTGGACGGCCGCGTCACCCGACCCGTACACCTTGGACACGCCCTCGGCTCTGACGGCCGGCGGCGCCCCGGCGGCGGGGGATCCCCCGGGCGGCTCGGCGAACGTGCTGGTCACGGTGACTCCTTCGGGTCGTGGATGGACGCGCTCCACGCTAGGAACCAGCGCCGTCCCTGCCATCGACCCGGCGGCCACGCTCCGCCTCACTCTCAAGGCCATCCGGCTCGCCCGCGTACGACCTGAGTCGTACCCGTCCGTCCCTCCACCCGCCGACCCTGCCCGAGGCCCCCATGGCGCCCGCCCTGACGCTCGTAGAGCCGGCCGGAGCGGGGCCGGACGGCGAAGGCGCCGGAGACATCGTCGGTCTCCGGCGCCTCGAAGACGGGTGGCAGGCCCGTCCAGTGCGTGTCAGTGCCCGTAGTTGACGGACGCGCCGCCCTTGCAGTGGGCGCTCGCACCGCCGACGACGGCGATGGCGTTGCCGCAGACGTCGATGGGCACCGAGATCGGCGCGATCACCTGGGTCCCGTTGAGAATCCCGAAGTTGCCGCTGGTGCTGTTGTGGCTGAACCAGTTCTCGTCGTGGTCCTTGCCGTGGTGACCCTTGTCATGGTGGTGGCCCTTGCCGTGGTCATCCCACCCGCCACCGTAGGTGGCGGCGTACGCGGGCGCCGCTGCGAGGGCGGAGCCGGCGATGGCGAAGCCGAGGATGCCGGTGGCGGCAAGCTTCTTGAACACGAGAGTCCTCCCGTACGTTGGGCTTAGCAGTGCCCGAGGTGACATTGCCGACGTCGCCCGCTGAGAACGGCGTCGCGTACGGTAGTTACCCGGCTACGTTAAGGAAGATCGAATGGGCGGCCCAGGATGCCGCCAAATGATGATCATGGACTGATCAAGGCATTATGCGGATGGGCCGGTCTGACCGCTTTTGACCAGACCTGTCTCGTAAGCGAACACGACGGCCTGCACCCGGTCGCGCACGCCGAGCTTCATCAGGATCCGCCCCATATGGGTCTTCACCGTGGCCTCCGAGACGTAGAGCCGACCGGCGATCTCCGCGTTCGACATCCCGCGCGCGACGAGCCGCAGCACCTCGTTCTCCCGGTCGGTCAGGCTCTCCAGCGCCCCGACCGCCTTCTCCTCGGCGTCCGGCAGATGCACCGCGAACCGGTCCAGCAGCCGCTTGGTCGTGCTCGGCGCCACCACCGCGTCCCCCGAGTGCACCGCCTTGATCGCCTCGATGAGCTGCGCCGGCCCCGCGTCCTTCAGCAGGAACCCGCCCGCGCCCGCCTTGATCGCGGCGAACGCGTACTCGTCCAGGTCGAACGTGGTCAGGATGACGACCTTCGGCCCGGACCGCGCCACCACCTGCCGCGTCGCCTCGATCCCGTCCATCCGCGGCATTCGGACGTCCATCAGCACCACGTCCGCCCGCGTGTTCCGCAGCAGGTCCAGCGCCTGCAACCCGTCCCCGGCCTCCCCGGCGACCTCGATGTCGGGCTGCGCGTCCAGCACCATCCTGAACCCGGCCCGCACCAGCTCCTGATCGTCCACGAGCACCACCCGGATGGGGGCCGCCACGTCCGTCATGCCATCTCCCTGTCCGCGACTCCCCGCACACCCGGCGAGGGACGCCGCAAGCCCTGGTCACGCCCGCCGCCGGTCACGCGGCGACCTCCTCGCGCACCGGGAGGACCGCCGCCACTTCGAAACCGCCGCCGGTGCGCGGGGCGGCGGTGACCGTGCCGCCGTACACGGCGACGCGTTCGCGCATCCCCGCCAGCCCGTGGCCGCGGCCGTCGTCGGGCGCGGCCGCCCCGCGGCCGTCGTCGACCACCCGGATCTCCAGCGCGTCGCCGGAGTAGGACAGCCGCACCGACACGCTCACCCGCGGGCCACCATGCTTGAGCGTGTTGGTCAGCGCCTCCTGGACGATCCGGTAGACGGTGAGCTGGCGCCCCTCCGACATGGCCTCGGGGTCGCCGTCGACCTCGAACTCCACCGGCAGCCCGGCCGCGCGGACCTGTTCGACCAGCTCGTCCAGTTGCGCCACGCCCGGCTGCGGCGCGTACGCCCCCGCGTCGTCGTCCTCTCGCAGCACGCCGAGGAGCCGCCGCATCTCCGCGAGCGCCAGCCGCCCCGTCGTGGAGATCGTGTCGAGCGCCTGCCGAGCCCGCCCCACGTCGGTGTCGATGGCGTAGGACGCGCCGTCCGCCTGCACCACGATCACGCTGACGTTGTGGGCCACCACATCGTGCAGTTCCCGGGCGATACGGGCGCGCTCGGCCGCCATCGCCACCTTGACCTCGTTGTCACGCTCGCGCTCCAGCCGCTCGGCCCGCTCCTCCACCGAACGCAGGTACGCCCGCCGCGTGCGCATGTGCAGGCCGAGGACGTACACGCCCGCCACCAGCACCGTCATCATGACGAACGTGAACTTCCGGTCATCGGCGCCGCTCGGGTAGCGGTAGGTGACCATGACCGCGCCCACCTCGCCGATCAGGGCCGCCGCGAGCCCCCAGCGGAACGTGCACCCGGCCGCGACCGTGTAGAGCCCCATCAGGACCGCCACGTTCGCCGGCACCGGGATCTGCCCCACCACGCACTGGACGCAGGAGACCAGCGCGACGACGGCGAAGACCGTCCGGGGGAACGTCCTGCGCAGCACCAGCGGCCCCGCCAGCGCGAAGGTCAGCAGCACGTAGGGCCCGGCGCCGATCCCGCTCGGCCCCACCAGCAGCGACGGCACCGAGAAGAACACGACCGGCAGCGCGAAGAAGGCGTCGACGAGCGGCTTCTTGCCCCGCAGCCACTCCCATGCGCTCGCCACCATGCCGACAGCGTACGTACCCGCAGGTCACTCCCGGATCAGCCGCAGGTCGGACCCGCGTCCACCGCAAGGATGGCCCGCCACCCACGGTAACGTCGCAGTCGTGGAGTCGCTGGTTTCCGGATGGCTGACGTGGCGCACCGCGATGGAGCGGGCCCTGTACGGAGAGGACGGTTTCTACCGGCGCGAACGCCCCGCCGAGCACTTCCGCACCTCGGTGCACGCCTCGCCGCGGTTCGCCGCCGCCATCGCCCGCCTGCTGGTCGAGGTCGACGCCCTGCTCGGCCACCCCGACCGGCTCGACGTGGTCGACATCGGCGCCGGCTCCGGCCGCCTTCTCGGCAACATCCTGGCCTGCGTGCCGCCGGATCTGGAGGCCCGGCTCGTCCCGACGGCGGTGGAACTCGCGCCGCGCCCCGCCGACGTCCCGTCCCGGATCGTCTGGCGCCCCGACCTGCCCGCCCGCATCACCGGCCTCGCCGTCGCGAACGAGTGGCTCGACAACGTGCCGCTGGACGTGGTGGAACGCACCCCCGAGGGCGTCCGGACCGTGCTGGTCGACCCCTTCAGCGGCACCGAGCGGCCGGGGCCGCCGCCGTCCGCCGAAGACACCGGCTGGCTGGATCTGTGGTGGCCGCTCGCCGAACCCGGCGACCGCGCCGAGATCGGGCACCCGCGCTGCGCGGCCTGGGCCTCCGTGATCGGCCGCCTGTCCGCCGGGCTCGCGCTCGCCGTCGACTACTCGCACTCCCGCGAGTCCCGCCCCGTCTACGGGACGCTGACCGGCTACCGCGACGGCGCGACCGTCCCCGCCGTCCCGGACGGATCGTGCGACGTCACCGCCCATGTCGCACTCGACGCCTGCCTGGTCGCCGGCCGCCGCGCCGGCGCGACCTCCAGCCTCCTGACGACCCAGCGCGAGGCCCTCCGCGCCCTGGGCCTCTCGGGAACCCGCCCACCCCTCGACCTGGCCCACCGGGACCCGCGCGCCTACGTGGCCGCCCTCTGTCACGCGGGCGAAGACGCCGAACTGACCGACCCCTCAGGCCTGGGCGGCTTCGGCTGGCTGACCCAGACCACCAACATCCCCCTCCCCACCCTCCTAACCCACCCCACCTAACCCCGGACCCAGAACCACCCGCAAAGACCATCCACCCCGAACCGGCCGCCAACTCAGCCCGCCCCAGAAGCCATCGCCCCCCAACCCCCCTTGGTCACCGACCCACCCAACCCCACGACCGCCACAGTCGAAGCCACGCCGCCGGAATCGACACCGTTCCCGCAAGCCTCACCGCCACAGACCAGCGCCACCCGCAAAAAGCGCCTTCTCCAACAAGCCACGCAGACTTCACCAAGCTCCCCCTCCAGCTCAACTCCAGGACGTGGTTCGGCTCGGGCGGCCCGGCGTCGGCGGGCGCGTTCTCGACGGGCGCCGTGTCAGATGGCACCGTCGCGGTCCTTCCAGTACGGGTCCCTGAGCTTGCGCTTGAGGAGCTTGCCGTTGGGTTCGCGGCATCGCCTCGATGAAGTCGACGGACCTCGGCCACTTCAAAGAGTCGCCAGCCACGTGCGCAGCGGCTTGAGCCACGCGCGCAGCGGCTTGGACCACGCGCGCAGCGGCTTGGACCACCTGCACAGCGGCTTGGACCACGTGCGGGGTGGCTTGAGCCGCGTGTGCGGCGGCTTGGGTCGTGCGTGCGGGGGGGTGGGGCGGGCCTGGGTTGGTTAGCGCTCTACGTGTAGGGCGGTCAGGCCTCTTAGGACGTAGCCGGGCTTCCACTCTGGTTCGGTGGTGAGGCGTAGGGCGGGGGTTGCGCGCAAGAGCGCGCCGAATGACTCGGTCATTTCGATGCGGGCCAGGGGGGCGCCCAGGCAGTAGTGGATGCCGAGGCCGAAGGTGATGTGCGGGTTCGGGTCGCGGCCCAGGTCGAGCCGGTTCGGGTCGACGAACACCTCCGGGTCACGGTTGGCGGACGCGAACTGGAGGGCGACCTCGGCGCCACGCGGGATGTCGACGCCGGCGACCCTGATGTCCTCCAGCACCCATCGTTCGAACATGGGCGCCGGGGTGTCGTAGCGCAGCAGTTCCTCGACCGCGGTGGGCACGAGCGACGGGTCGGAGCGGAGGCGCTCCAGCTGGCCGGGGTTGCGGAACAGCGTCCACCAGCCGTTGCCCGTCGCGTTCACCGTGGCCTCGTGGCCCGCGTTGAGGAGCAGGACGCAGGTGCCGATCAGCTCGTCCTCGGTGAGCCGGTCGCCCTCGTCAACGACGTGGGCCAGGGCGGTGATGAGGTCGTCACCCGGCTCGCTCCGCCGGGCGCGGGCGAGGTCGCGAAGGTAGTCGGAGAACTCCACGGCCGCACGGACGGCGGTCCGCTGGACCTCCTCGGGCGGGTTCAGCTCGTACATGCCGCAGATGTCGGCCGACCAGGGGCGCAGCAGGTGCCGGTCTTCGACGGGGACGCCCAGCATCTCGGCGATCACGTTCACCGGCAGCGGCTCGGCGATCTCGGCGAGCAGGTCGCCGCCGCCCCTGTCGGCGAGCCCCGTCGCGAGCTCCTCGGCGAGGCGCCGGATCATCGGACGCAGGCCCTCCACCATGCGGGCCGTGAACGCCTTGGACACCAGGCGCCGCAACCGCGTGTGGGTGGGCGGCTCCACGTCGAGCATCCCGGCGCGGATGAGATCCCAGAAGGGTTTGAGGAAGTCGGGCTCCGGCTCCTGCCCGAACTCCTCGTGGCTCGCGATGTGCAGGTACGACCGCCCGAGGCGACGGTCGCGCAGCAGCCCGTCGACGTCCTCGTAGCGGCTGATCACCCACTGGCCGGTGGGTTCGTGGAAGAACACCGGTTGCTCGGCGCGGAGCCGCTCGAACACCGGATACGGGTCCGCCACGAATTCGGCGGACCAGGGGTCGTAGGCCAGGTCGCTCATGAACCGACGATATGTGCCCTTTGCGGTCGACTGGGGCGGGGCCGAGCAACCGAGCACGGGTGACGGCCCCCATGGCAGGCGTATCGCCTCCAAGGCCCGGTCGGACACGGGTGCGGCTCTCCGGCATCCTGCCCATGCCTGAGGTGGGGCCGTGAGCCCGGTGCCGTCGAGAGATGTCTCGGCGCCGGCGGATGATGCGGCCGATCAGCGAGCGCCGGCCCGGGCGGTTCCAGCCGCTCCGGGCGAACTCGATGATCGGATCAAGGCTGATGATCAAGCGCCTGCGAAGTCCCATCGGGGCGCCTCCTTCCACGTGATCGCGTTCGCTCCCGGGCGGGGTCGGCCCGCCCTCCCCCCTCGGGCGGGCCGACGTGTTCCATCGTCGGAGGGCGCCGGGGGGCGCGGAAGGAGAACGCGATCCTGTGGATAAGTCGTCAGCGGGCCCAGTGGGTGGGGTCGCCGCCACCGGCGCGGCGGGCGGCGAGGGCTCGGCTCACGGTGGACTCCACGATCGCGCGGGCCTCGCCCAGCTCGCGGTCCGCCGCGGCCACCTGGACCGGCCCCGGAGGCGCGTCCACGTGGACGGTCGCCAGGCCCAGCAGGCGCTGGAAGGGGTTCACGGTCAGCCTGACGCTCTGCGCGCGCGCGTGGGCGATCACGTCCGTGCGGCGGCAGGGCCATCCGTGCCGGGTCACGAAGACCACGTCGTCGGTGCCGGCGCCGTCCGCATGCTCGATCGACACGGTCTTGGACGACGCGGGGACGAGAGCGACCGAGTCCACCTGCGTCCCCGGGAAGACCTGCGACACGAGGTGCATGGCGACTTGGCGCGGGGCGACGGGGAGAAGGGTCGACGAGAGCGCCTGGCGCTCGCCCGCGTATCCGGCGACGGTGACGTCGACGCGGGCCCAGCCCAGGCTCCGCCAGATCAACGGTTCGACGATGCTGACGGCCTGGACGCGGCCCGGCGGAAGCGTCTGCATCCGGGTCTCCAGCAGGCCGTAGCGCAGGCGGATCCCGTCCGGTGACATCGCGACCGTGAAGTTGGCGTACATGACCAGAGGTGCGATCACGGCTCGGATGAGGCCGAGCAGGACCGGGATGGTGACGGCCAGGATGCCGCCCTCCGCGTACATCACCAGGAAGATGAGCGACGCGAGGAAGAGCAGCACCGTCCCCAGGACGGGCAGCCGCACGATGAGCGACCCCAGCAGAGTGCCGAACGGTACGCGCCACAGGTGCCGTTCAGGCGCTTCCGGAGTTTGGCCCGGGAGCCCGGCCGCGCGGGCGAGGAGTTCGGCACGCAGCTGTTGCGCCGACTGCCGGCCCAGGTAGCGGAGGGCGATTTCGCTCTGCTCGCCCCCTGCCAGCTCCACGCGCACTTCAGAAAGCGCGAACACCCGCGTCACCAGCGGACGCACGACGTCGATGGCCTGGATCCGCGAAAGCGGGATGCGGCGCGCGTTCTTACGGAGGATGCCGGTTTCGACGACGAGGTCGTCGTTGTCGACACGGAAACGCAGGGCAAGCCAGGTCCACAGGCCGGTTCCTACTGCGATCAGTCCCATGGGGATGGTCACGAGGATGAACCTCAGGATCACCTCCGGCGTGAGCGCCAGGGTGATGCCGCTGCTGGTCTGGGTCAGCAGGAGGGGGAAGCCGAGCAGGACGAAGTAGATGATGAGGAAGACGAACGCGCGAAGCGGGGCCGTTGCCCAGTGGAGCCTGTGCGTGCCCTCCGAGAAGCGGATCGGTGGGCGTTGCGCCTGGGGCGGTCCGTACGCATACGGCGGACGTGGCGGGCCGAAGCCGGGACGGGGCGGCGGGTAGGGCGGTCCCGCAGGGCGACCATAGGGGCCCGCGGGTCCAGGCGGTCCGGGCGGGCCCGGTTGTCCATGTGGACCAGGCGGGCCCGGTTGTCCAGGCGGGCCGGGCGGGCCGGATCGTCCAGGCGGGCCATACGGGCCGTAGGGGCCGTTCATAGGCCCATGCCCCGCTCCTCGCCCTTCTGCGCGAGACGGTCACGCAGGAGCGCGGCCTCCGCAGTGGGCAGTCCCGGAATCGTCGCGTCCGTAGCCGCGGCGGCAGTGTGCATGCGGACGGTGGCGACACCCATCCACCGCTCCAGAAGCCCGGCGGTGACGTCCACGAACTGCATCCGCCCGTACGGGACCACGATGAGCCGCCGGACGAGGACGCCGTGGGTCACGATGAGGTCGTCGCCACGCTCGGCATAGCCGTAGGCCCTGCGGTCCAGCTCCGCGACAACCCAGGTGAGGATGACCCCGAGGACGACGGCGACGACCCACATGGACGCCGCGACCACGGTGCCGTTCCTCCACACGATGAAAGCGCCAACGCCACCCACGGGAATCGCCCACAGGACCGCGGTGAGAAGCCTGTGCCAGGCATGGCGTTTGGAGATGGGCGACCAGTGAAGGCCGGCACCAGGCGCGAAGGCCTGGTCCGCCTGGTAGATGGGCGGCCCCTGCTGCGGCGGGTATGGTGCCCCTGTCTGGCCCTGACCAGGTGGCTGACCGCCGTGGCCCGGACCGGACGGCACGGGCGGACGCACCGCGCCCTGCTGTCCGGGATGCGCGGCGGGATCGAACGGCGGTTCGCCGTGGCTCGCGTTCATTGCCCCCTAGTCAATCGGATAACGACTACCGCTCGCCATGGGACCATGAAGCAGTGATCGGAGTGGCGGAGGCGCGACCATGACCACCGAACGGATCGTCGGGATCGGTGCGGGCGCCAAAGAGCTCGCCACCGAGGACATGACCCTGAACATCGGCCCCCAGCACCCGTCCACGCACGGCGTGCTCCGGCTGAAGCTCACCTTGGACGGCGAACGCATCTCGGCGGCGGAGCCCATCGTGGGCTACATGCACCGGGGAGCGGAGAAGCTGTTCGAGGTCCGCGACTTCCGGCAGATCATCGTCCTGGCGAACCGGCACGACTGGCTGTCGGCGTTCTCCAGCGAACTCGGCGTCGTTCTGGCCGTCGAACGCATGCTCGGCATGGAGGTCCCCCTACGCGCGGTGTGGGCGAGGACGCTGCTGGCAGAGCTGAACCGGATCCTCAACCACCTGATGTTCCTGGGCTCCTACCCGCTGGAAGTGGGCGCCATCACCCCGATCTTCTACGCGTTCCGCGAGCGTGAGGTCCTGCAACGCGTCATGGAGGAGATCTCCGGTGGACGCATGCACTACATGTTCAACCGTGTCGGCGGGCTGAAGGACGAGCTGCCCGCCGGTTGGACGGCGCGCGCGCGGGCGGCGGTCTCCGAGGTGCGCGCCCGCATGGGCGACATCGACGACCTCATCATTGGCAACGAGATCTTCCGGGCCCGTACCAGGGGGGTCGGCGTCCTCACCCAGGAGCAGATCCTGCAGTACGGGGTGTCCGGGCCCATCGCGCGCGCGTCCGGCGTGGACTTCGACCTGCGCCGGGACGAGCCCTACCTCGCCTACGGCGAACTGGACGTCCGCGTGGTCACCCGGTCGGAGGGCGACTGCCTGGCCCGCTTCGAATGCCTGCTCGACCAGGTGCACGCTTCCCTGGACCTCGCGGACGCCTGCCTGGACCGCCTCGCCGACCTCCCGCCCGGCCCCATCAACCAACGGCTGCCGAAGGTTCTGAAGGTGCCGGAGGGACACACCTACGCCTGGACGGAGAACCCGCTGGGCATCAACGGGTACTACCTGGTGTCGCGGGGCGAGAAGACACCGTGGCGGATGAAACTGCGGTCCGCGTCGTTCAACAACATCCAGGTGCTCGCGGAACTGCTGCCCGGCACCCTGGTCGCCGACATGATCGCCATTCTGGGCTCGATGTTCTTCGTCGTCGGCGACATCGACAAGTAGCGCGAAGCCCGCAAGTCACCCGGCGCCGCGACCCCCGACGGACCTCAGGCCCGGGACGCGCCGGGTTGGTCGCGCTGCTCGTCGTCCGGTCCCTTCGGAACCCGGCACGCGTACTCCAGGAAGAACGCCGCCGCCACCAGCACGATGGCCGCGAGGAAGGTGCCGCCGCTCACGAAGAAGTCGTGGCGGGGCGTCGACTTCTCCAGCGACGCGGAGAGGCTGACGGCGAAGCCGCCGAACACGCCCGCGATGACCGCCGCGGAATGCGCACTGGCCTTCCCCAGGGCCGCCAGGCGCGCCACCGCCAGGGGATCCAGAGGCTTCCCCGGCTTGCGGGCGGAGTCCGCCGCGCGTCCGCTGGAGGGCTTGCGGCGAATGCGGCGCAGGACGTTCAACCCTGTGAAGGCCTCACCGAGGGCGAGCAGCAGCAGCGTCGGCACCGCGGTCCACGGCAGCGGGGGCAGCGACAGATAGGCAGAACGCAGCACCGCCCAAGTGATGACCCCTATGACGACCACGAGGGCGACGAGGAACAGGGGGCGGGACGGCTTCATGCAGGCTGCTGCAGAACCAGGTCGTCACGCCGGCGGCATGCCGACGGGCCGCCCTCCGCCTGCTTGGCCTCGGCCAGGTCTCCCACGCGACCGTGCCCGGCCAGCAGCACGTCGGGCTCGATGTCGGCCCACGGGACGAGGACGAACGCGCGCTCGTGCGCGCGCGGGTGCGGGAGCGTCAGATCGGGGTCGTCGGACGTGATGTCGCCGAAGGTCACGAGGTCGATGTCGAGGGTGCGGGGGCCCCAGCGGACCAGGCGTTCGCGGCGCATCGAGTTCTCGATGTTCAGGACCCGCTCCAGCAGGTTCTCCGGGGGCAGCCGCGTGTCGGCGATGAGCACGATGTTCAGGAAGTCGCCCTGCTCCGGGATGCTCTCGCCGGGCGGCGCGTAGGGGGCGGTCTCGTAGACCGGGGAGAACGCCACGAAACTCAGCCCTGGCGCGTCGAACAGGGCGTCGACCGCCTCCTGGATGTTGTCCAGCCGGTCCCCGAGGTTGCTGCCGATCGAGAACACGACACGGTGCTGGACCAGCATGTGCCCACCGGTGGCGGTGCGGTCGGGCATGCGGTCGGACGCTGTCATGGGCGACTCCTCGTGATCTTCACGGCGACGTCGGCGAAGGGGTGCGGGATCGGGGCGCTCGGCTTGTGGACGGTGATCTCGACCTCGGACACCAGTCGATCTTCCAGACATATCTTCGCCAGCCGGTCGGCCAGCGTTTCCAGGAGGTTCAGGGGCTCCCCCTCCACGGCGGCGACCAGCCGGCCGGCGAGCGTTCCGTAGTCGACGGTACGCGAGAGGTCGTCGCCTTCCGCGGCGGGGCGCGTGTCGAGGCCGAGGACGGCGTCCACGACGAACTCCTGGCCCAGGTCGCGCTCGGCAGGCAGGCACCCGTGGCGGCCCCGCGCCCGGAGCCCGCGCAACTCGATGCGGTCGAGAGTCATTCTTCCTCTGCATCCACGACGTTGAGGACGGGGGAGCCGTGGTGAAGCAGAAGCCGCCACTCCCCACCCGCCCGTACGAACACGTTCGTCGCCACGATGCTTCCACCGGCGAGGAACCCTGCTTCGGTGTCCTCGTCGGCGGTCAGGATGTTCTCCTTGCACGTCACCACGGCGTGGTCGCCGTACACGTCCGTCTCCACGTCGGTGAGCACGAACTGGATGTAGGACGTGTTGGCCATGATGAGCGCCCACGATCGCAGGACAGCCTCTCGTCCCCGCAGCATCGTCCAGCCGGGGTGGACGCAGGAGACGCCGTCGGCGTACGGGCCGTCCGCCCAGACCGCCGACATGCGGTCGAAGTCACCGGCCTCGAACGCGGCGTAGAACTCGGCATGGACCTCGTCCACGTCGGCGCGGTTCACGGCACGGCTCATAGGCGGGGACTCCCGTCGTCGTTACTGGCGTCGTCGTTGCTGTCCTTGGTAGCGCTGTCCTTGATAGCACTGCCTTTGCTCGCGCTTTCCTGGCTCACGCTGTCGGGGCCGGCCAGACGCACCGCGCGCATCGCGGCCGCCACCCGTACCGCGTCCGCGTTGGGCCGGACCCTGTGCACCCTTACGCACCATGCCCCGGCGGCCGCAACGAGAGACGTGATGGCCACGGTCGCGTCATCGCATTCGCCGAACGGACGGCGCGTCCCGTCCGGTTCCGCAAGGAGCCGCGTCAGGAACCCCTTGCGGGACGCGCCCACCAGGACGGGGTAGCCGAGACCAGTGAACGCGTCGAGATGGGCAAGCAGCGACCAGTTGTGCCCCGTCTCCGGGTTCTTGGCGAAGCCCAGCCCAGGGTCGAGCACGATCATCGACGGATCGACGCCCTCCCCCAGCACGGCGTCGACCCTGTGCAGCAGTTCGTCGCGCACCTCACGAACCACGTCCGTGTAGATGGCGCGGTTGTACATGTCATGGCTGTGGCCGCGCCAGTGCATCACCACGTAGGGCACACCCGCGGCGGCCACCACACGCGGCATATCCGGGTCGGCCAAGCCGCCGCTCACGTCGTTCACCAGCCGCGCGCCCGCGCCGACCGCGGCCTCGGCGACCTCGGCGCGCATGGTGTCGACGCTCACGGGGACGTTCTCGGCCACGAGCGCCTCAATGACCGGAACCACGCGGCGCAGTTCCTCTTCCTGGGACACACGCTGCGCACCAGGCCGCGTCGACTCGCCGCCCACGTCCACGATGTCGGCGCCCTCGCCCACGAGATCGAGCCCGTGGCGGACCGCTTTCTCCGGGTCGAACCAAGCTCCGCCGTCGGAGAAGGAGTCGGGGGTCACGTTGACCACGCCCATGACGAGGCACCGCCCTGGCTCGGGCAGCCCCGGAACGGCGGCACTGGTCATGTCACCCAACCCTATGCCTTGCGATCGACCCGCCGGAGCGGCCCTCCAACCGCCTCATCCGTCCGGCATACCCTCTCCGGAAGCAGCAGAACGGGCCTCAGCTTGACGCTGAGGCCCGTTCAGACGTTCAGGCGGACTCGGGGAGCCCGAGTGCCCGTCAGCGGCCGAGAATCAGGCTCATCGCCTCGGACCGCGTCTCGGGGTGGTCCCGGAAGTCGCCGCGCACCGCCGACGTGACCGTCTTGGCGCCCGGCTTCCGCACCCCGCGCATCGTCATGCACAGATGCTCGGCCTCGATCACCACGATCGCGCCGCGGGGCTCCAGCACCGTCATCATCGCGTCGGCCACCTGGCTGGTGAGGCGCTCCTGCACCTGCGGCCGGCGCGCGTACACGTCCACCAGCCGGGCCAGCTTCGACAGACCGGTGATCTGGCCCTTCTTGTTGGGCGTGTAGCCCACGTGCGCGACCCCGTGGAAAGGCACCAGGTGATGCTCGCAAACGGAGTACACCTCGATGTCCTTCACCAGGACCATTTCCTCATGGTCGGCGTCGAACACCGTGGTCAGCGCGTCCTCGGGCTTCTGGCGCAGACCCGCGAACTGCTCGGCGTACGCGCGCGCCACCCTGGCGGGGGTGTCGCGCAGCCCGTCGCGCTCGGGGTCCTCCCCGATGCCGATCAGGATCTCGCGCACGGCCTTCTCGATGCGCGCGTGGTCGAAACGCCCGCCGTGCAGGGTCTCGCCCGGCGGGTCGTTCTCGATCGGCGCCTCGTCGTACGGGATCGCCAAGGCCGTCAGCTCTCGCCCGGGGCCGGGTCGACGGCCTCAGAGGTGACGCCGCTCTGGCCGTTGTTCTTGGTCAGGTCGGCGACGTCCTGCGGGCCGAGCAGGGCCAGCTCCTTGGGCGTGAGCACCGGCGGACGGTCGGACGGGAGGCGCTTGCCGTAGCCGGTGTAGGAGTTCTGGTGCGGCCGCTTCTGGATCGGCGCGAAGATCTCCAGCACCTGCTGCTTGGACAGCGTCTCCTTCTCCATCAGGTTGACGACGAGCTCGTCCAGGACGTCCCGGTACTCGACGAGGATCTCCCACGCCGTGTCGTGCGCGCCCTCGATGTAGCGCCGGACCTCGTCGTCGATCGCGGAGGCGATGTCCTCGGAGTAGTCGCGCTCGTGGCCCATGTCGCGGCCGAGGAAGACCTCGCCCTGCCCGGTGCCGAACTTGCGCGCGCCGAGGCGCTCGCTCATGCCGTACTCGGTCACCATGTTGCGGGCGATGGAGCTGGCCTTCTCGATGTCGTTGGCCGCGCCGGTGGTCGGCTCGTGGAAGACCAGTTCCTCGGCGGTGCGGCCGCCCAGCAGCATGGCGAGCTGGTCGGTCATCTCCGAACGGGTCGTGAGGAACTTGTCCTCCATCGGGAGGGTCATGGTGTAACCCAGGGCCCGTCCGCGCGGAAGGATCGTCACCTTGTGCACCGGGTCGGAGTTCGGCAGCGCGTGAGCCACCAGGGCGTGGCCGCCCTCGTGGTAGGCGATGATCTTCTTTTCCTTCTCCGACATCACCCGGGTCTTGCGCTCCGGACCGGCCATGACGCGGTCGATGGACTCCTCCAGGGTGTCCATGTCGATCAGCTTGCGGTCGAAGCGCGCGGTGAGCAGCGCCGCCTCGTTGATCACGTTGGCCAGGTCGGCGCCGGTGAAGCCCGGCGTGCGGCGCGCGATCACGTCGAGGTCGACGTCCTGCGCGAACGGCTTGCCGCGGCCGTGCACGCGCAGGATGCCCTTGCGGCCCTCCAGGTCGGGACGGTCAACGGTGACCTGGCGGTCGAAGCGGCCGGGACGCAGCAGCGCCGGGTCGAGGATGTCGGGACGGTTCGTCGCGGCGATCAGGATCACGCCGCCCTTGACGTCGAACCCGTCCATCTCGACCAGCAGCTGGTTGAGGGTCTGCTCGCGCTCGTCGTGGCCGCCGCCGAGGCCCGCGCCGCGGTGCCGGCCGACGGCGTCGATCTCGTCGATGAAGATGATCGAGGGGGCGTTGGTCTTGGCCTGCTCGAACAGGTCGCGGACCCGGGACGCGCCCACGCCGACGAACATCTCGACGAAGTCCGAGCCGGAGATCGAGTAGAACGGCACGCCCGCCTCGCCGGCGACGGCGCGCGCCAGCAGCGTCTTGCCGGTGCCGGGCGGGCCGTACAGCAGCACACCCTTGGGGATCTTGGCGCCGATGGACTGGAACTTCGCCGGGTTCTGCAGGAAGTCCTTGATCTCTTCGAGCTCCTCCAGGGCCTCGTCGGCCCCGGCCACGTCGGCGAAGGTGGTCTTCGGGGTGTCCTTGGTGATGAGCTTGGCCTTGGACTTGCCGAAGTTCATCACCCGCGAGCCGCCGCCCTGCATCTGGTTCATGATGAACAGGAAGATCAGCACGATGACCACGATGGGCAGCAGGCTGAACAGCAGGTTAAGGAAGAAGCTCTGCTTCGGGACATCAACGTTGTAGCCGCCGGACAGCTTGCCGGCGTTGGCCTGGTTCTGAAGCTGCTGCTGCAGCTGGAGGCCCTGGCCCTCGACCCAGGAGGCCTGCTGCTGCTTGCCGTTGGTGAGCGTCAGCTCGATCCGCTGGTCCTTGTCAATGATCTTGGCGGACTTCACCTGGCCCGCGTTGATCTCCTGAACGACCTTGGATGTGTCGACCTTCTCGAACGAACGGCCGGGGTTGACGCCCCACATGACGAGGGCGACCAAGAGGCCGAACAGCAGGATCCACAGCAGCGGCCCGCGAAAATAGCGCTTCACGTCCATTTATCCGGTTACCCCGTAGGGGCCCGTCCCTCCTGACCAACTCTGTGTGCGATCCTCGCCCGTCCCTGGGGACGGACGCCACTGCGACCAACAATGCGACCAACGGGAAGGCCCGTCGCCCGGGGCTCCGGTCCCACCGTGGCGGCTTCCCTCATATGGCTTCCCGAACCCAGGGTCCGGGACACCGACGGTACACCGCAGGCGTAGGAGACGCAGCCGACGCCGTTCTCCCGCATCCCTTGCCTATACCCGTCAACGACCTTTGCAACGATTCGTCACGGTCCCTTGTTCCCTGGGGGCGTTGGTGCGCCTCCGGCCGGCGTGGACATGTCCGGGCGATCCGGGCCTCCCCGCCCCTGCCGGCAACCTCCTGGACGCTCAGGCTCCGTCCCCGCCGTACACGTGCGGGGCCAGGGTCCCGACGAAGGGCAGGTTCCGGTACCGCTCCGCATAGTCGAGCCCGTAGCCGATGACGAACTCGTTCGGGATGTCGAAGCCGATGTACTTCACGTCGAGTTCGGTCGTGACGGCCTCCGGCTTGCGCAGCAGCGCGCAGATCTCCAGCGAGGCGGGGTTGCGCGAGCGCAGATTGCTCACCAGCCACGACAGCGTCAGGCCCGAGTCGACGATGTCCTCCACGATCAGGACGTGCCGGTCGAGGATGTCGGTGTCGAGGTCCTTCAGGATGCGGACGACGCCGGAGGACTTCGTGCCCGAGCCGTAGGACGACACGGCCATCCAGTCCATGGAGGCGGGCGAGTGCAGCGCCCGCGCCAGGTCGGCCATGATCATGACGGCGCCCTTGAGGACCCCGACGAGCAGCAGGTCCCTGCCCGCGTAGTCGGCGTCGATCTGCGAAGCGAGCTCGCGCACCTTGGCCTGCAGGTCGTCCTCGGAAATCAGCACCTTCGCCAGGTCGTTGCCCAGGTCCTTCTCGTCCACAACCCCACCTCATAGCTCAGACCTCGCCCGTCCGGTGGGACGGACGTCGGACGGACACCGCCGCGCGCCGTTCGGGCAGTGCGCGGCGGACGCGGCACGTGATGATCCGCACACACCGCGACGTCAAACCGGGCCGAACAGCAGCTTTCCAGACCTCCTGAAGGCGCGCAGCCCCCCGGGCAGATCCACGTGCCGCTGGCCGTGCCAGGCCGTGACCAGCCGATCCACTGCATCGATATGGACCGCCGCGAGCGTACCCGGTGGGCTGCCGGCCCTGACCGCCGCCGTCCGCAGCACCCTGGTGCGGACGGCTCTGGGCAGCCCTGCGAGCCCTTCCAGGCGGACCGCCACCGTGTAACCGTCTTCGGAGACCTCCAAGTCGGAGTAGGCGCGAGCGCTCATCTCGTCTAGGGCGTCGGCGTCGTCGCGCAGCATCCTCGCCGTCCGCGCCAGTGCTTCGGCCACTCCCGGGCCGAGCGCCTCCTCCAGAGCGGGAAGGGCCTCGTGCCGGACGCGCACGCGCGCGAAGGCACGGTCGATGTTGTGGGGGTCGTCCCAGGGGTCCAGGCCCATGGCTTTGCAGGCGCGGCGCGTGGTGGCGCGATCCAGTCCCAGCAAGGGCCTTAGGTAGAGGACGCCACTGGAGCGTCTGAAAGTGGTGGGCATGCCGGCCAGCGAGCGGGCCCCCGAACCACGCGCCAGCCCGAGCAGGACGGTTTCGGCTTGGTCGTCTTGCGTGTGACCAAGCAAGACGCCCGTAGCGCCGAATCGATCGGCGGCACCGTCCAGGGCTGTGTATCGGGCGTCCCGGGCTGCGTTCTCTGGGCCGCCTGGTCCGTCGACTGTGACCGCGACAGATCCCGCTGGGTCGAGACCAAGGCCGACCATGGTTCGGACCACCTCGTCGGCGCGCTTGTCCGAGCCGTCCTGCAGGCCATGGTCGATGGTGATGCCTCCGGCCCGACGCCCTGCCCTGGGCGCCTCGAAGGCCAGCGCCCCAGCGAGCGCCAGCGAATCAGCGCCCCCACTGCACGCGGCCAGCACCATCGCGCCCTCAGGCACGTCGGCGAGCACCCGGCGCACCGCGAGACGCACCGCTGCCACAGCCGGATCAGGGCCCATGGCAAACGTCTACCATCACACGGCGTCGCACGCCCAAGGCAGGCAAAGCCTCAGGGTCGCTGTGGGTCAGGCCTCGTTGGCCTTCGGCGGAGCATCGATGGCGCGTGTGCCGACGACCCTGCTCATCCACAGCGTGGGTTCCTTGATTTCGTCGTGGCTCGGGAGCGTCTCCGGCGACTGCCAGACCTGGTTGAAGCCGCTCATGCCGACCTCGGTGACGACCCTCCGCACGAACCGCGACCCCTCCGCGTACTGCTTCATCTTCAGGTCGATGCCGAGCAGGCGCCGGATCGTCTTGTCGAGCTTGGAGCCGCCCGAACGCCGTCCCTGGAAACGCGACCGGATCTGCTGGACGGACGGCACCACCTCGGGGCCCACGGCGTCCATGACGTAGTCGCCGTGCCCTTCGACAAGCGTCATCACGGCCGTGAGGCGGTCGAGGATCTCCCGCTGCTCAGGCGTCTGGATCGCGTCGATGAGGTTGGAGTCACCGCCGCGCACGGCGTCGGCGACGGCCTCGGCCGCGTCCCGGATGCGGTCCAGCATCATGCCGGGGTCGAGGTCGGACGCGAGGAGGAACTTGGTCATCTGGTCCTGGACGTACTCGCGCAGCCAGGGGACGCCGGTGAACTGAGCGCGGTGCGTCTCCTCGTGCAGGCAGACCCAGAGGCGGAAGTCACGCGACTCCACACCAAGCTCCTGCTCCACATGGACGATGTTGGGCGCGACCAAAGTCAACCGCCCTGTCGGCGCACGCCCGGACGGGTCCGGCGGCAGGAACAGCTCGTACTGCCCCAGGACGCGGCTCGCCATGTACGCCAGGATCGCGCCCACCTGCATACCCGTGACGCGAGAACCGACCGCCTGGACGACGACGTTGCCCGCCCCACCGAGGGGGCCGCCGTTCCCCTTCGCGGACATCTGCTCCATGAGCGGCTCCAGCACCACCCGAAAACCGTCCACGTTGGCACGGATCCAGCCGGGCCTGTCCACGATCGTCGCAGGGTCGGGGTCGAGCTCGGACGCCATCCCGGTGAAGTCCCGGACGTGCCCGTGGGCGATCTTCGACAGGTCGCGCAGCTCCTTGACGACCTCACGGGCCTCGGCATGGGTGACCTGCGGCCCGGGCCTGACGAGCCGGGTGCCGGCCTGGACCGCCAGGTTCCAGTCGATCATTGAGGCGCTCATGTCACCACCGTACGTTCGGAACGCGGCGCCGGAGCGCCCTGCTTGGTCGTTCAACGAACAACCGTTCTGGTTATCTCCCGTACGGGCGCCCCCACACCCGCGCCGTGGCTCGGGTGTGGGGTCTCAGATCAGCCGCATCCGCAGGTGGCCACCGCTGCGGCGAGCTGGTCGAGCTTGCCTGGGTCGACCGGTCCCTTGCCATCTCCTGCCATGAACGCGAAGGCGAGCAGGCGCCCGTCCGCGTCGTAGGCGAGTCCGGCCAGGGTGCTGACGCCCGCCAAGGTGCCGGTCTTGGCGCGCACCATCCCCGCGCCCCCCTGGCTGGCCGTGACGGTGTAGCGGGGCGGGCTCAACGTCCCGGAGAACCCTGCGATGGGCAGGCCGGTGATGACCGGGCGCAGCTTCGGGTGGTCCCCGCCCGCGGCAAGGGAGACGATCCGCGCCAGCGCGATGGGCGAGATGCGGTTGAGCGGCGACAACCCACTGCCGTCGTTGACCGAGACTCCCTCGGCCACGCCCAACCCGGCGAGAACCTGCCGGACGGTCTGCGCGGCATCGGCGAATGTCGCGGGACGTCCCAGATTGATGGCCACCTGGCGGGCCACCGCCTCGGCCACGTCGTTGTCGCTGTCGGTCAGCAGATGCTCCACGAGCGCGGACAACGGCGGCGACTGGACGGCGCCGAGTTGCGCAGCCCCCTTCTCAGCGACGGTTGAACGTCCGGCCCTGGCACTGACCCCGTTCTTGGACAGCAGGCGCGCGAACTCCCTGGCCGCAGCAGAAGGCGGGTCCGAAACCCGTGTCTTGCTGGACGGGTCCGATGGCGCTACACGTCCCTCATCGACGGTCAAAGCGCTGACGGGTGCCACCTCGCCGTCGGGCAGATAGTTGGGTTTCCAACCCGCAGCCGTTCGGGGCCCCTGGTAGGCGGACGAGTCGTAGTCCACGCGCACCTGGCCCGCGCCAGACGCCTTCAGGGCCGTGGCCGTCTGGCGGGCCAGATCCGCAAGCGACGCATAGGGCGGGTGGTCGGCTCCGGCACGCGGCGGCAACGCCGTCAGGGTAGGATCCCCGCCTCCGACCAGAATGATCCCGTCGCCGGCGCCGCGCACGACCCGGGTGGTGATCCGGTGGCCCGGCCCGGCCGAGGCCAGCGCCGCCACCGACGTCGCCAGCTTCGTCGTCGAGGCCGGGGTGGCGGGCTGCCCGGCGCGCAGCTCGTACAGCGGCCGCCGGGTCTCCGCGTCGACGACCACCGCGTTTATCTTCGCCTGCGGTCCCCCGATCAGCGCGGACAGCCGCCCCGCCAGGGCGGACGGGTCGGGCGGACGGCCCGACCCGGGCTCCGCGGCGGGGATCGCGGCGGACGACGGCGCGATCCGCACCAGGTCGCGCGCCGCCACGCTGGGCGGTTGCGGCGACAGGCGGCGGTCGGGTGTGAGTTTCACCACTGCCAGACCTGCGGCGACGGCGAAAACGTTAAGGAGGGACAGCGACAGGACTGCGAGGGCCCGGCCCCGTCCAGGCACGTGACCGCCCCTCTCCCACTCAGCACTCACCAACGTGCGACATCCTTATACAGGGGAACACTCACCTGTGGTGCCGGCCTCGCCCACAGGCTCCCGAAAGACTATTCACTGCGAGCGCGCAGGGAGCGGAGGACATCTTGGATTTCGACGTCACGATTGAGATCCCGAAGGGTCAGCGGAACAAGTACGAGGTGGACCACGAGAGCGGCCGCATCCGGCTCGACCGCATGCTCTTCACCTCCACGCAGTATCCGGCCGACTACGGCTTCGTCGAGGACACCCTCGGCGAGGACGGCGACCCCCTGGACGCCCTGGTCCTGCTCCAGGAACCGACGTTCCCCGGCTGCCTCATCCGCTGCCGCGCCGTGGGCATGTTCCGCATGACCGACGAGGCCGGCGGCGACGACAAGGTCCTGTGCGTCCCCGCCACCGACCCCCGCATGGAGCACCTGCGCGACATCCACCACGTCGCCGAGTTCGACCGGCTGGAGATCCAGCACTTCTTCGAGGTCTACAAGGACCTGGAGCCCGGCAAGTCCGTCGAAGGCGCCAGCTGGGTGGGCCGCGTGGAGGCCGAGCAGGAGATCGAGCGTTCCTTCAAGCGCGCCTCCGACCAGGGCGGCCACTGAGCCGTCTCCGGCCCGTGCGGCCGGCCGGGCCGTGCGGCCGGCCGGGCCGTGCGGAGTCGCGGACGGCACCGACCCGCTCCCTGCCGCCCACGCGACGCTCGCGACGAACCCTTCTGTAGGACTCCTGCAGAAGGGTTCTCGCTTTGTACGGGGGTTGGGCTCTATCAGCCCGCAGGGCGTGTGGCCCCGATCAGGTCGTGCCGGTGGATGCTCGCTATGCGCACCCGTGCACCGGTGTAGGGCGCTTCCACCATGCGTCCATCGCTGAGGTAGAGCCCGACGTGGTGGATCGTGGCGGGGTCGGAGCGATTGGTCGCGAAGAAGACCAGGTCACCTGCGCGCAGTCTGCTGATGGGAATGTGCGGTCCGGACGTCCACTGGGTGCCCGTCCAGTGGTCGAGCCGCACACCCGCCTTGTTCCACGCGTACATGGTCAGGCCTGAGCAGTCGAAGCCGACCGTCCCGGCACCCTGATCGATGCCGTAGGTCGGCCCGTCCATGTCGCCCCCGCCCCAGGAGTAGGGCGTGCCGAGCCACTTGAGCGCCGCCTCGACCGCGATGGCACCGCGCGCCTCTGGTGGCACCTCCTTCGGAACGGGGAAATCCGAACGGAACTTGCGCGTCTGCGCCTTCTCCCGCGCTCGTTCCCGCGCACGTTCCCGCGCGCGCTTGACTTCCGCAGCATGCGCCTGGGCCTTACCAAGCTTGTGTTCCAGACGGCGCTTATCCGTCTCGATGCGCTGGACGGCCTCCTGTTGGGTGGCCACAGCGTCCTGTGCGAGCCGTTTGGCCTCGTCGGCGCGCCTCGTGGCTGCGCCTTGCTCGTCCAGCGCGGTCTTCGCCTGGCGGCGGAAGACGTCCGCAACCGTCTTGGAGGCCTCGACCCGGCGGAACATGGCGGTCCGTCGTTCGGCGAGCATCTTCACCATGCCCGCGCGGTCCATGAAGCCTTGGGGCCCGCCTTCCCCCGCGACCGCCGAGGACATCGGGTCGTAGCCGGTGTTGTCCTGGTAGACCTGCGCGGCGAACGTCGCCAGTTCGGCTCTGGCCTGCTCCACTCTCCGGTCCGCCTCGGCGAGCCTCCCTTGGACGTCCCTGTACGTCTCCTGCGCGCGCCGCAGTTGCACGAGTTCCCCGTTGTAGCGCTCCACGGCGGCCTCTGCGGTGACGGCGAGCCTGTCGAGTTCGCCGTCGGCCTGGGCGAGCATGGCCTTCGTCCGCCCGACCTCGGCCGCCTGCTCCCTGACGTCGCGTTCGCTCCGTTCGACGTCCTTCGCGCTAGGGCCGGGCGGGTCGGACGGACGGGCGGACGCGCCCGGCACCAGCACGCTCATGCCGATCGCGAAGCCGGAGGTGAGAGTGACCAACCGCAGTGCCCTGCCGGCGGAAGGCAGGGTCACGCGACGGCGACGTAGCTCGGGTGCGCCAGGTGCCATGATCACGTCCTCCCCGCCCGCGTTACCGCCTAGCGCAAATGATCAGCTACGAAGCGTAGTTGACTCGGGAAAAGGCAGGTAGAAACGCCACGCGGTGGCCGTCCGCAACGGAGGAAGGTCAGTCGCCGGGCGTCAGGTGCTGAGCGCAGGCCGCCATGTGACGTGGACCAGAGGCCCGCCGGGTCGGAAGGTGACTGTGCTTTCTCCGTGGGACTTCTGCCCTCGTGAGACGTGCACATGGACCGTTACGCTGTGCCCGGCTGCAAGATGCCCATAAGCCGGACTGACTGCGAGAGGGCCTCGGCTCCTCGCCTTCCAGGCCACTGGGTTGCCCTCTGCCCATAACTCTATGGAGCCGTTCGCTCCTCCGGCCAGGTCCAGGAATAAGGGTGAGACCACGAGCGCGCCTGCGGCCGCGGACTTCGGGGACCCATCCGAGAACGCCAGCAGCGACGACATGCCTAAGAGAGCGGGCGGCGGAGCGGACGAGTTGCGCGCGCCCAAGGGAAACGGGGCCGAGGGGACGGCGTCGAGGGTGTCGGAAGCACGTGGACGCGCAGGCATCTGCTGCCTGGATCCGGGCCTCTGGGAGGCGCCGGGAACCGCCGTCGGACGCGGGCCGGCGTGTTCGTCCCTGTTCTCACGCTGGGCACTGACGACGTACATGGACGCGACCCCGGACGCCGACAGGAGCGCGACGGCCATGAGCACGGCAGAGGCACGACCGACCTGTGCGTAGAGCCCGGTCGCCCCGTCCTCCTTGGCGGTCCTACGGGTGCGGCCGAACCGCCAGCGCCGGCCCTGGCGAGCCACCCGTTCGGGACGCCCGAAGGCGGTCTGGAGGGGAAATCCATCGGACCTGAAATCCGTGACACGCGTGGCCACGAAGAGCCTGTAGCCGACCAGCTCCGGATCCAGGAAGCAACTCATCACCCTGAGCCGCATCTCCGGCGCGGGCTCCGCCTCCGGGAGCAGCCCGAAGACCTTGGCGGCCGACAGGGTTCGGGGACGGAGAGCCCCACAGGCGGAACACTCTCGCGCGTGCTCCATCAGCCGCTTGCTGATGTCGTAGGTGAGCTCACCATGCCGCTCACGGAGGAGGAGAGCCCTCTCGGGGCAATCGTAGGGGCCCTCGTTCGTGAGTATCTCCGCGGTCAAAGCCGCTTCGAGTGCGCCGTGCGCGTCGTCGAGTGCCATCTGCGCGTCCCTCGCCGACAACCCGAACACGGCGGCAAGGTCGGGTACCGACAACTGGCGCCTGACGCGCAGCTCCAGGATCTCTCGCGAGAGAGGCGGCAGCGACATCACCGCATGCCACGCCGTGAGGCGCTGGTCGACGTCCTCCTGGTCGTGACTGGCGACCGGCACGTCCGGCACCTGGTGCCTGGACGGCATGCGGCGGGCGCACTCCAACCTGGCGATGGCATAGAGCCATGGTCCGAACCGGTCGCGTTCCCGCAGCTCGCCTATGTGCGCCTCGGCCACGATGAAGGTGTCCCGCAGGGCGACCTGTGCCGCGTCGCGTCCCCTCAGCTGAAACCAGCAGTACGCGTAGAGCTTCTCGGCGTAGGCGTCGTAGACCGCGGCCGGGGCGCCGGGGTCGCGCTCGCGCAGCGTCTCGACCAGGAGATGGTCGCTCATGCCAGAAAAGGTAAAGGCTGCGGACGCTCGTTACCAGCAAATTCAAGAGATCACATCCCAATACCAAACAGCACTCTTACCCCATAAACAGATCTATTGGACACCGTGTCGCTATTAATAGACTTTGGGCGCTTCGTCCGAGATACTGCAAGGTTCACCGAGTTCGCATGACCAGGACGTCGCCCCGATGAGCGACCGGAAGGCCACCGAGGGTGACACCCGGACATTTCGGACCTCGGCTCCGGAGCGACCATTTCTACAATCGGCGAGGCTGCACTTCCGGCCACGGCCATAAATGCCTAACCAAACGGTGAGCCAGGCAACGAATGTCGCCACTATGACGCCTCAAAGGGCAATTCGGCCACGGCTTCGTCTCCGAGCATGCCCGACGCACGTCCAATGCAACGTTCGGCGACGGCGCCCGCCACGAGACCGAGCCCGAGTCGTCCGGGAGTCGGCATACCCGAGCAGCGTCCGGGAGGGCCGGTGCAGCACCGCTCCCCCTCGATCGCGATTGACACTGTCATCGTGACAGTGTCATCATCAAGCTATGGACGACGACACCTGGACGATCGCCGAACTGGCGGACCATGCCGCCGCGGCTCTCGCGGCGGGCGCGTCCGCACAGGTCAGCGGCCGGGTGCGCGACCTGCCCAACGAGCGGCTGATCCGCTGGTACACCACGATCGGCCTGATCGACCCTCCCCTCGGCCGCCGCGGCCGCACCGCCCTGTACGGGCCCCGCCATCTCCTCCAGCTCGTCGCGGTGAAGCGGCGACAGGCCTCGGGCCGCTCCATCGCCGAGATCCAGATCGAGCTCGCCGCCGCGACCGACGCGGAACTCGCCAAGATCGCCGCAGTTCCCCCTCCGTCGGCCGACCTGCCGGCGCCCGCCCCTTCCTCCGGAGCATCCGGCCCCCTCGGCTCGAACGCCCCGGCCATTCGGGACGCAGATCAGGCTCCCCACCGCGACTCCGCGGCAAGACCGGAGGGCCAGGGCATGCCGCCCCCAGCCCGCCCGAGCGCGGCGGGCGGCGAGAGAGGCAACTTCTGGAGCACGCGCCCCGATGTGTCATTCCGGCCGAACGTCGATGTCAGCGGCTATGGCGAACCCCGCCCCGCTCTCGTCCAGGGCGTCCGTCTCGCGCCCGGCCTCACCGTGCTTCTGGAGGTCCCTGACCTGAACGGCGACGACGTCGCCGCCATCGAGGCGGCCGCGCGTCCGCTTCTCGACGAACTACGCCGCCGCGGCCTGCTCGCCCCGGCACGGCCCCCCGCCGAAAGCCCCGACTTCCAGCCCGCCGACCCACCCCGGAGGATCCAGTGACCGTGCGTATCCTGCCGCTACCCGAGCCCGCGCCGCCGGTACCCGACCACGGGCTCGGCGCGCTCAGCACCGGCAGGGGAAACCTGCCGCTCGACTCCGTGGACGTGCACGCGTCCATCACCGGCCTCGCCGCGGGCATCGAGGTCGTCCAAGGCTTCCGCAACCCCTTCGACGAGCCGCTGGAGGCCACCTACATCTTCCCTCTGCCCGACCGCGCCGCCGTCACCGCGATGCGCATGGAGGCCGCGGACAGGGTCATCGAAGGGAAGCTGAAAGAGCGCGGCCAGGCGCGGCAGGACTACGACACCGCCATCGCCGCGGGTCAACGCGCGGCCATAGCGGAAGAAGACCGCCCGGACGTGTTCACCATGCGGGTGGGCAACATCCTGCCGGGTGAGCGAGTCACGATCAGGCTCTCCCTCGACCAGCCGCTGCCGCACGAGTCGGCGTCCAGCGCGACGTTCCGCTTCCCCCTCGTCGTCGCGCCCCGCTACATCCCCGGCGCTCCGCTCGACGGCGAGCGCGCAGGCTCCGGCACCGCCGACGACACCGACGCCGTGCCGGACGCGTCCCGGATCAGTCCGCCCGTCCTGCTGCCCCACTTCCCCAACCCGGTTCGCCTGGCCGTCACCGTCGACATCGATCCGGCGGGGCTTCCCCTCACCGAGATCCGGTCGGCGTTGCACGTGGTCGCCGAGGCAGGCGACGGCGAACGGATGACCGTACGCCTGCTACCGGGCGAGCGACTCGACCGCGATTTCATCCTCCGCCTCGACTTCGCCCCCCACGAAAGCGCGGCCCTCTCCCTCATCCCCGACGAGTCCGGCGAGGAAGGAACGTTCAGCCTCACGGTCCTGCCTTCCGGGGAGGTGAGGCCCCGGCCACGCGACGTGGTGCTCGTCCTCGACCGTTCCGGCAGCATGCACGGCTGGAAGATGGTCGCCGCCCGCCGCGCCGCCGCCCGCATCGTCGACACCCTCCGCGCCGAAGACAGGTTCGCCGTCCTGTCCTTCGACAGCGTCATCGAGCGCCCGCGCGACCTCGGCTCCAGACTGGTCGACGGCACCGACCGCAACCGGTTCCGCGCCGTCGAGCACCTCGCGGCGCTGGGCGCGCGGGGCGGCACGGAGATGCTCACCCCGCTCGACGAGGGCTGCCGCCTGCTCACCGACCCCGCCCGCGACCGGGTCCTCGTCCTCATCACCGACGGCCAGGTCGGCAACGAGGACCAGCTCCTCGCCCACCTCGAACCGCGCCTGCACGGCATCCGCGTGCACACGGTCGGCATCGACCAGGCCGTCAACGCCGGCTTCCTGAACCGCCTCGCCTCGATCGGCCAGGGCCGCTGCGAACTGGTGGAGTCCGAAGACCGCCTCGACGAGGCGATGGAGCACATCCACCACCGGATCGCCGCCCCCGTGGCCACCGGTCTCTCCCTTCACGCCGACGGGCTGGAGATCGTCCCGGGCAGCGTGGCGCCCACCCGGCTGGGCGCCCTGTTCCCCGGCGTGCCGCTCCAGATCGCGGGCAGGTTCCGCGGCGCGGCTTCCGGCGCCCTCTCCGTGCGGGGGACGGCGTCCGACGGCACGACCTGGGAGCAGCACGCCACCGGGGTGGTCGCCAAGAACTCGGCCGCCCGATCGATCTGGGCCCGCGCGCACCTGCGCGACCTAGAAGACCGCTACACGGTCGGCGGCGCCGGTGACCTGGAACAGCGCATCATCTCGACCTCCCTCCGGTTCGGCGTCCTGTGCCGCTTCACCGCGTTCGTCGCCGTGGACAGCCGGGTCGCGACCGAAGGCGACGCTCCGCACCAGGTCGTTCAGCCGGTGGAGATGCCCCGCGGCTGGGCGGGAGCCGCACCGATGGCCGCCCCGCGAATGGCCCCGGCCGCCTTCTCCGTGGGAATGGAAGGCGCCGCCCCGCCGGCAGGCGGAGCTCCCCCTCCCCCCGCCATGCCTTCGGCGCCCATGCCGGCCGCCCCCACGGGCCCGCCCCCGATGCCGCAAGGCGCCCCGGCCGGCTACGGCGCGCCGCCCCCGCCCCCAGCCCGCTCCTTCGGCCGCCCCGCCCGCCGCGCCCGACGAGCGGCAGGCCCTGCGCCCTCACCCCTCGCCGGATTCCAGCAGGAACTGGCCAACGTCCTGGGTCGCCTCCGCCAGGTCCCCGACACTCGGGAAGAGCGCGTCCAGCACCTGCTGAGCGAGCTTCTCCCCATCCTGGAGTCGATCGTCCAGCGAATGCAGACCCTTTCCTTGGACACCAAACCCCTCGCCGACCTTCGCGATGACCTCCACCGCCTCCGGCCCACCGCCGACCAGCCCACTGTCAACGACCAGTGGACCCAGGCCCTCCAGGTCCTAGCCGACTTCACCGGCGAATCCCCGCCCCGCCGCCCCTTCTGGAAACGTCCCGGCTAACCCAAGGCGGGGGCGCCTCCAACAGGAGACGCCCCCGCCACACCGCACGCCGCAAACAACGCGGCACTCCACACCAGCACCCACCCACGCCACCGCACCCCATCCAGCCGCAGCGCTTCGCCTAGGTTCCCCACACCTAACGGCACATCAAGCACCCAGGAACGTCACAGATTCAGCGACAGCGCTAATCCCCCAGGAGCACAGTCGCTCCCAGACCCGCCAACGCCCCCGAGTCCGCAAACCCCGCCAGGCACACACACCCCGCTAAACGCGCACTTTCCCCTAGGTGCGCAGCTCCCGCCGGGCGCTCGACCGCCGTTCACGCACAGACGCCCCCGGTGCGCGGGCGCTGCCGGGGGCGGGGAGGCTTGAGGGGCCGTCGGGGAAAGGTGTGGGCCGGGGCGCGCGGTGGGTTGCGCGGCCCGGCCCACAGTGGCGGAGGGCGGTCAGGTGTGCTTCGGGCGGTAGCGGCGGAGGAGCGGGATCAGGTTCAGGGCCAGACCGATCACGGCGACGGCGCTGACCAGGTTGACTCCGGGGTGGAACTCGCCGAATCCGTCGCCGCCGGCGGCCGTACCGCCCGCGACCAGGGCGGTGACCAGGGCCAGGACCAGGGCGGCGCCGACCTGGCCCGAGGTCTGGACGAGGCCCGAGGCCAGCCCCTGCTCGGAGTCGTCGATCCCGTCCGTGGCCTGCGCCATGATCGAGCTGAAGCCGAACGCGAACCCGCCGCCCAGCAGGAGCATCGTGGGCAGGATCGTGAACGCGTAGTGCGGAGCGTTGCCGGCGGTGGCCAGGAACCAGGCGTAGCCGAGGCTCAGGGAGGTCATCGAGCTGATGATCAGGCGCGGCGTCCCGTAGCGGTCGATCAGGCGCCCGACGAACGGCGAGCCGAACGCCACGAGGAGCCCGGCCGGCAGCAGGGCCAGGGCCATCTTCAGCGGCGACCAGCGCAGCACGTCCTGCAGGTAGAGCGTCATCATGAACTGGAAGCTCAGATACGAGCCGAACAGGGCGACGATGCTCAGGTTGGCCCGGACGATCGAGCCGATCCGCAGGATGCCGAGCCGGATCAGAGGGTGGCGCACCTTGTTCTCGGTGACGAAGAACGCGATCAGCAGGGCCGCCGCGACGGCGACGGAACCCAGGGTGACCGGGTCGAGCCAGCCGCGCTCGGGCGCCGAGACCACGGTGTAGACCGCGAGCAGCATGCCCCCGGTGAGCGTCAGGGCACCGAGGATGTCGTGCCCTCCTTCGGCCGCCGACCGGTCCCGCGGGATCAGCGCGATGCCGGCGACAAGGGCGAGGACGGCGAGCGGAACGGGCGTCAGGAACGTCCAGCGCCACCCGAAGCTGGTCAGCAACCCGCCGAGGATCAACCCGGACGAGTAGCCGCTCGCCCCGAAAACGGAGAACACCGACAGCGCGCGGTTGCGCGCCGGGCCCTCGTGGAAAGTGGTGGTCAGGATGGACAGGGCGGTCGGCGCGGTGAACGCGGCGGCCAGCCCCTTCACGAACCGCGTGGCGATCAGCAGCGTGCCGTCGTTGACGAGACCGCCCACCAGCGACGCCACGGCGAACACGGCGAGAGCGGCGAGGAACACGCGGCGGCGGCCGAGAAGGTCGGCGGTGCGCCCGCCGAGCAGGAGCAGCCCGCCGTAGCCGAGAACGTAGCCGTTGACGATCCACTGCAGTGAGGTGGTCGAAAGGCCCAGTTCAGCGCCGATCGACGGCAGCGCGACGCCCACCATCGAGACGTCGAGTCCGTCGAGGAACAACACGGCGCACAGGACGGCGAGGACTCCCCACAGCCGGGGAGTCCAGGTCTGTTCGGCCGGCGCGCCCACGGCGCCCGGCGCCCGGACAGCGGAGTCGGGTGAGGTCTCGGTGATAGTCACGTCGAGGGACAGTACATGCACATGCATCAAATGTCCACGCACAAAGTTCCGGCGAATTTAATGCTTGTGCATCTGATGCGCTTGCATGGTAAGATGCGCGGCATGGAGGCGGAGTCAGTCCTGGTGGACCGCTGGCGCAAGCTGGCGACCTGCTACAACACGGTCGCATGCGCTCTGGACCGCGCCTTGCAGGACGTCCACGGCCTGAGCATGAGCGAGTACGAGACGCTCGACCGCCTCGTGGATCAGAACTGTGAGAAGCGTCGCATGCAGGACATCGCCGCGGCCATGTACCTCAGCCAGAGCGCCCTGTCCCGGACGGTCGCCCGTCTGGAGAAGCACGGCTACGTCCAGCGCGGGCTCTGCGAGGCCGACCGCCGCGGCGTCTTCGTGGAGATCACCGACGCCGGCCGCCGCTGCCACGCCGACGCCCGCGACACCCACCTGAAGATCCTCGCCGAGCACCTGACCGACTGACCCGGGACGTTCAACCGCGGCCGCTGTGACGGGCTCGAATACTTCGGAGACCTCTGGCGATCGTGGACTCTGTCAGGCGCACACCCTCCGCTGTCGACGGCTGCGCTGATCGGCAGCTACTCGCCGGTCGTCCCGTCCAACAGCTCGCGGGCAACGTCGAGGTGGCCGACATGGCGCGCGTACTCCTGGAGCAGGTGGAAGAGGATCCTGCCGAGGGAGGGAGCTTGTTCGGACGTCCGGAAACGACCACCCAGACGAGCTCGGTCGTTCAGTGCGGCACCGTCCAAAAGAGCGCGCGTATGCGAGACCTCCAACCGATAAGCGTCCATGACCTGGGCGGTGGCCCGGTCAGCAGGGACGGTCCATTCAGCCTCGTCGCCACCGGGCGGGTAGGCGAGAACGTCTTCGGCGGCGAATCCCCAACGCATCCACCGGCGTTCGACCCAACCCAGGTGCTGCACCAGGCCGAGCGGTGACCACCCCAACGGCTCGACCGGCTCGCGGAGTTGCTCGTCCGAGAGCCCGGAAAGCTTGCGCATCAGCGCTTCGCGATACCACTCCAAGTATCCGAGCAATAGCTCGCGGGCGTCTGTCACCTCAACGCCTGGACCATCGAGAGGCGCGGGCACCTGGCCCGGAGGGTTCTGCATCCGCCGAAGGGTAGTGCGGCTCCGGTCTCCAGGCCGTCTCAGCAGGCACAGGGCAAGGCGTTATTCAGAACCTTCGCTCCTGTTGCGCCGTCTCGTCAGACGAAATCCGCGCTCGTCATGCCTGCCGTGTGGCCAGGCGGCCACTGCACGAGCTCGATCCGGTAGCCGTCGGGATCCGTCAGCCACGACGCCCGGAGCCCCGACCCCAGGTCAGCCGCCGTCTAGCGCCAGCCCCCCACACTGGACGTCTGCAATCACGACCAGCTCGTACCCGAGCACGGACTAGAGGGCGAGGGAAGGGCCGAGGTCGGGGGTCGCGCAGGCCGAGGTGCGACATGCGCACGCGCGGCCGATTCTTGCGACCCCTGCACGCCATCGTGGCCGAGTTCCGGCCCTGACTCATCGCAACGGACAACTCTCGCCCCTTCTCACAGAGGGGTGAACCTGATCCTCCAGTCGCCTTCGGCTCGCACATGCAGGTAGGTCGAGCCTGACAGGTGGGCTTCGGCGTAGGTGGCACCATTGCCGGACAGAACCCGCTGGCCCTGCTCGAAGTCCGTCGTGAGTTCCGTGAGAGAGAAGTCGCCGTGCTCGGCGTGCGTCATCTGGACGATCGCGGGGCCTCCCATGTAGCGGAAGACGAAGGAGCCGCGCGAGGAGATGTGGTCGCGGGCCGCCGGGACGGTGTCGAAGCGCTGCAGCCACGCGGACCACCGCCCCATTGTCTCGATCCGCAGGTGGACGTGCTTGTCCTCACGTACAGGGAGCGGCGCCACAACACGGCTTCGGTGCCCTCGAACTCGAAGCAGAACCCGTACGTCTCCCGCTTCGACGAGCTTGACCACGCTTTTCCGCTCGCCGCCGTGGAGGCGGACGACCAGCACCTGCGGGACGCGTGGTTCACGATAAGGAAACTTGTGCTCCCTGGCGCCCCTTCCCTGAACTCGCTGGCTCTTGCGTACGCCCGGCGGGCACGTCTTATAGGGCGCGGGTTCTCCAGGAGCGCGCGGCGCAGGGGCTGGGGTCCGAGACCCGCGCGGTAGAGAACTGGGCGCGGGTGCGCGCGGCTCGGGCGGCGGTGGCGGGCGTCGGCCGGTCGCGATGGGCGGCATGCCCTCGTTGATCCTCACCCCGTCCGCGGCGCACACGTCGATGATCCGGGTGACGCCCCCCTCGGGGGTCCAGGAGAGACGGTCGACGGACGTGCCGTGGCGCGGGTCGAAGAAGCACAGGGGACGGCGGGGCGGCGCAGGGTGGCCCGCGAGGCGGGCGTCGACGCAGGCGAGCGCGTGGCGGCCCTCGTCCAGCGCGATCAGCACATCCGCGGCGTCCGCGCGGTCGCGGTCTCCGACGAAGGCCCTCTTGGCCTGCTCATAGGCATCGAGCGCCCGCGAGTAGTCCGTCAGGAGATCGGCGTCCGCGGCGTGCTGCTCGGGTACGAAGGGGTGCCGCGCCAGCGCCTCGCCGAGGGCCGTGATTTCGGCGTCGATGAGGGCGAGTTCGTCCGTACGTCGCCGGCGGAACAGCCTGAACATGAGCGAGACCTCTTCATCCCCCGAATCCCGAGAGATCGTATCGAACCGGCGCTTACAACGGCTCCCAGAAGGGACGCGCCTGCCCGACACCGCACCCCACACTCAAGTCCTGGGCCAACTCTGCCCACGACGGTCGCGTCAGGTTCGCGTGGCGGCCATGCTCGCGCTCATGGTTCGCGCCACCTCCACGCGACGACCCTTCCTCTGGCGGGTGGGCCCGTCCACATCGTCGCCGCTCGGCTCGGCCATGCTGACCCGGCCATCACGCTACGTCTACGCGCACGTGGACCCCGGCCGAGGGGGGTGGGGCGGACGTGTTCGCGCGGGTCATGAACGGAGCGGTCGAGGCGCCGATGTAAGCACAGAGGCCCCTTCCGGGATCGGAAGGGGCCTCTGAGGTGGAGCCGCCTATCGGAATCGAACCGATGACCTATTCATTACGAGTGAATCGCTCTGCCGACTGAGCTAAGGCGGCGTGCCATGCGGGGCATGGCGGAAGCAGTCTACCGGGTGTTAGGGGGTGGGTGTGCACTGGTTATTCAGCGGCAGGTGGTCCCGTTCCTGGGCGGGTCAGCGCTGATCAGGTAGTCGTCGGTGGCCTTGGTGATGCAGGAGTTGCCTTGGAGGTAGGCGGTGTGGCCGTCGCCGTCGAAGGTGAGGAGGACGCCGCTGGAGAGCTGGCCGGCCAGGCTCTGGGCCCACTTGTAGGGCGTCGCGGGGTCGCGGATGGTTCCGATGACGACGATGGGGGCGGCGCCCTTGGCGGTGATGGGTTGAGGTGCTTGTTCGGTCTGGGCGGGCCAGTAGACGCACGGGAGGCCGCCCCAGACGACGAACGGCCCGAAGCGGGGAGCGACCTTCTTGGCCTGCGCAGCTGCCTTGCCGTAGGCGGCGAGGTCCGGCGGGTTGGGCTTGTCGACGCAGTTGACGGCCATGTTGGCGTCGGTCTGGTTGCTGTAGGTGCCGTTGGCCTTGCGTTCGACCATCTCGTCCGCGAGAGCTAGGAGAAGAGTGCCGTCGCCCTTCTGCGTCGCCTGGGTGAGCGCCTGGCGCAGAACGGGCCAGTACTCCTTGACGTAGAGGGCCCGGGCGATGCCCATCACGGCCAGGGACTCGGTGACCTTGCGGGAGTCGCGCGTGTTGCTGAGGGGCTTCTTGTCCGTGGACGCGAGGAAGGAGGAAACCTGGCCGATGACCGCGTCCGGGGTGTTGCCGAAGGCGCAGCCGCCCGACTTCACGCAGTCGTCGGCGAAGGCACGGAGAGCGGTCTCGAAGCCCTTGGCCTGCTCGATCAGGAGGTCGGTGGACGACAGCTTCGGATCGACGGCGCCGTCCAGGACGAGGGCGCGGACGTTCTTGGGGAACTGCTCGGCGTAGAAGGCGCCCAGGTACGTGCCGTAGGAGGCGCCGTAGTAGGTGAGCTTCTGGTCGCCCAAGGCGGCGCGCAGGACGTCCATGTCGCGGGCGGCGTTGACCGTGCCGACGTAGGGAAGCTCCGAGTCGGCCTTGGCCTTGCAACGCTGCGCGAAGGCCTTGCTTGCGCCGCCTAGCTGGTTGGTCTCGTCCGAGTCGTCTGGGGACGCGTCGGTGGCGAAGAACTCGTCCAGCTGGGGTCCGGTGTTACAGCGGACGGGCGCGCTGGACGCCACCCCGCGCGGGTCGAAGCCGACGATGTCGAATCGCCGGCGCAGGTCGTTCCCGAAGGTGCGGGCGGCCTGGCGAACGAAGTCGACCCCGGAACCGCCGGGACCCCCAGGGTTGGTGAGCAGTGAACCGATCCGCTCGGACTTGTCTTCGGCCGGGAGCCGGATGAGCGAGATGCCGACCTTCTCGCCGGACGGCTTGGTGTAGTCCAAGGGGACCTGTACGGTCGCGCACTCGAACCCGTTGCGACAGCCCTTCCAGGACGGTTTCTGGCCATAGAACTGTCCCAGGCCCGTGGGGACGCTTGCGGCCTGGCTCGTGTTCCTGTCCCCGCTGTCGCAGCCGGTGGCCGCCGCCAGAACCAGCACAGCGGCCACGCTGATGAGTTTCGCTGCCCGCACCCGGTCCCCGTCTCGTCGTAGCTGCACGTACGCCGCCGCCTACGCTACGTCGGCATGGTGGTCGAGGGCTACTTCCCTCGGTATTCGTGTTCGATGCCGTCCAGCACCCACTTGAGGCCCAGCTCGAAGCTGTCGCTGCGGTAGAAGCCCGTCTCCAAGAAGGGCTTGAGGTGCGGTAGTTCGCCCTGTTCCACCAGCAGCCGTACGTACGACTGCTCCAAGGGGGTCGTTTGGACGCGCTGGGGGGCAGTATCGGCGGCCTGCTGCTCCATCGTGATGAAGCCCAGCATGTAGTGGTCGATCGTCTTGACGATGGCCAGCATGCCTTCCGGGTCGTCGGTGAGGCGGGCGGCGGCGGCCAGGGTCTGCTCGATGTGGCGCAGTCCGTTGGGCCCGATGCGCGGGGAACGTCCCGCGAGTTGCAGCATCCACGGGTGCCGCAGCCCGGCCTCGCGCTCCCTTCGAGCGATCTCGATCAGCGCCTCGCGCCAGCCGTCCGGCAGCTCCCCCTGGACCAGCACCTCTTCGGCGACCACGTCGTACATCAGGTCGAGGAGGTCCTCTTTCGCGTCGATGTGCGTGTACAGGCTCATCGCCCGGACGCCCAGCTCGCTTGCGATGCGGCGGATGGACACCGCCTCCAGGCCCTCCGCGTCCGCCAGCCTGATCGCCGCTTCGACGATCGCCTCGCGGGTCAGCTTCGGCCTGCGCCCGCCGCGCGGACGCGTCCACACATCGCCTGACCTCGGTGTTGCCGCCACACCAGAGATCGTACGCGAGACGCCGTATCGATACGGTGTACGGAGCTGGCGATACGCTGTATGGTGTTGCCGATACGGCGTACGGAAACTGGAGGGGGAACGGGGATGACCACGGCAGGCACCGCACCGTCCATCCAGAAGGCACCCATCGATCCGCACCTGCGCAACATCGCGGTCGTCGTGGTGCTCGGCGCGATCATGACGGTCCTCGACAGCACGATCGTCAACGTCGCGATCACCGCCCTCGGCCGGGACTTCGGCACCTCCCTAGCGACCATCCAGTGGGTCGTGACCGGCTACACCCTCGCCCTCTCGATGGCGATCCCGCTGACCGCGTGGTCGGTGCGGCGGTTCGGGGCCCGGACGATGTGGCTCGTCTCGCTCGGCCTGTTCATCGGCGGGTCGCTGCTGTGCGGGCTCGCCTGGTCGTTGCCCTCATTGATCGTGTTCCGCGTCCTGCAAGGGTTCGGCGGCGGCATGCTGATGCCCGTCGGGCAGACGATGCTCGTCCGGGAGGCCGGGCCCGACCGGATGGGCCGCGTGATGAGCATCGTCTCCGTGCCCGCGATGCTGGCCCCGATCCTGGGCCCGCTGCTCGGCGGCGTGATCGTCGACAACCTGAGCTGGCGGTGGATGTTCTTCGTGAACGTCCCGTTCTGCGCGCTGGCGCTGGTCGCGGCCCTGAGGATGCTGCCGCGCGACGGTGAACGCAGCACGGACGCCCGGCTGGACGTCATCGGCATGCTGCTTCTGTCTCCCGGCCTGGCGGCCCTGGTGTACGCGCTGTCTGAGGCGGGAAACGGGGCGGATCTGACCGGGGGACACTTCCTCATCACGGCGATCGCCGGCGGCGTCCTCGTCGCGGCGTTCGCAGCCCACGCGTTCCGCAGGGCCGACGGCGCCCTCATCGACCTGCGCCGTCTCGGCACCCGGGCCTTCACGGCCGCGACCGGCGGGCTCTTCCTCTACAGCGCCGCGATGTTCGGCCTGATGATCCTCGTTCCGCTGTTCGCGGGAATCGTCCGCGGGGAGTCGGCTCTGGACGCGGGCTGGTTGCTGGCCCCGATGGGGGTCGGCGCGATGGCCACCATGTCGGTGTCGGGACGGCTCGGCGACCGTTTCGGCGGACGATGGCTCGCGGTCGGCGGCATCCTCTGCGTGCTCGCCGGGACGGTGGCCCTCACCACCCTCTCCCCCGGCACCGGACGCGCCACGATCATGGCCGCGATGCTCGTCGTCGGACTCGGCCACGGCATGATCGCGCCGCCCCTGATGGCGATGGCCTACCAGGGCCTCCCCCGCGAAGCGGTGCCCGCCGCGACCACAGGCGCGAACATCCTGGTCCGCATCGGCAGCTCGTTCGGCACGGCGGTGACGGCGGTCATCCTGCAGATCGGGATCCGCCACGAGATCCCCGGAGCGTCCGGAAGCCTGGACGAGGCAGCCGGACACCGCACAGCAGAGACACTGTCCCTCCTGGCGAACGCCTTCACCGACACCTTCTGGTGGACTGCGGTGTTCCTGGTGGCGGCCTTGGTCCCCGTCCTCACCATCCCGCGCAAACCACAACAGAGCCCACCCGCCACGGCCTGACCCGCCCGGACGGTCTCGTCACAGGAAGCGATGATCCCGCGGCACTCACTCCGCGAGGCCGGTCAGACCGTCGCGTAACTCGGTCCCCTCTGCCCCAGGCCTCGGCTGGACCGGGCCGCTCTGAGACAGGCCGCAGCTGGATCCGGCCGATCTGGGGCAGGCCGTCTGATACGGCCCGGTCTCAGACGCGCCCATCGGACCACGCCGGGGCTGAGACAGACCGGTCGGAGCAGGCCACTCGAAGACGGGCCACTCCGTCCGTCTTAGACGGGCCGGTCGGACCGGTCCGGCCTGCCCCAGACTGCTCTGGGACGGGCCCCTAAGAAGAACCGGTTCGAGGGCTCTGAGACGGCCAGTCTGCGGCTAGGCCGCACTACAACTGGCCGGTCCCAAGGCAGGCTGGGGCCGGGGCAGGACCCTGCGGGAGGGCTGGGCTGGGCTGGGGCTGGGTGGTCTGGGGGGTTAGTTGTTGGTGGGCTGAGAGGTGGGGGGTGGTCCTTGGTTCTTGCCGGTGCCTCGGTGGGGGGCTAGGGAGGCGCAGGCTTGCATGGCCTTCTGCTCTGCTGCGGATCTTGTGGGGCGGATGCCGGTCGGGGAGTCGTTTGTTGGGGCGTTGGACGGGCGTCCGGTTTGCGGACTGCCTGGGCCACCGGTCGGGGAGTCGCTCGGACGGTTCGGCGGGCGGCCAGTTGGTGGCGCGCCGCCGGGGGCCTTTCCGCCGTCCGGGATATCTGCGCCCTGCTTCTCAAGGCAGGCGCGGAATGAGGCCATGGGATCGGCCACGGCCGTCTTGTCCGGGCCTGCGGCGGCGGTGCCGCCGTTTCCGCAGGCCGTGCTTAGCGGGATTGTTCCGGCGGCGGTCAGGATGCCGAGCATCCGCATTGCGCGCACCCTGCCCATTGAGATCTCCCTCTTTCATCGCTCTGCCGGAATCTCCGGTCAACGGCCGGAGCGCTCGTTCACGGTGGTTGCGGTCAGGGGGCCATCCCGGCCTGGGGAGGCCTGGACGATTCAACGGCCGGAGCGCTCGTTCACGGTGGTCGCGGTCAGGGGGCCGTCCCGGCCTGGGGAGCCCTGGACGATTCAACGGCCGGGGCGCACGTTCACGGTGGTCGCGGTGAGCAAGCCGTCCTGGCCTGGGGAGCCCTGGACGGTGACGGCCGTGCCCGCGTCGAGGTCGCGTAGCCCGCCGTCCTCGATGATGCGGATCTTGGTGGTTCCGGTGGTCTTGACCTTCACGGTCTCGCCGGAGGCGGTGCGCAGGTACAGGGTGTTGCCGACGACCTTGGTCACCGTCCCGGTGGTTCCCGAGCCGTTTGGACGGTTTCCTGTCCCAGGGCCGTTGCCTGGGGCGCTGCTGGGGCCGATGCCTGGGGCCCCGCCCGGTCCGTTGTTGGTACCCGGGGCGCCGTAGCCGCCTTGGGGTCCTGCGGCGTCCGGAGGTCCGCCGTAGCCGCCGGTTCTGGTACGGCCGTCGGCAGACGGTTCAGAGGAGCCGTTCTCGGACCACTTGTGCGCCTGGACGCCGCTCAGGAAGCCTGCGACCAGGAGGACGCTGGCCGCTAGGTAGAGCGTCGGCCCTGACAGAGACCTCTGCGAGGGCTGCGTGAGTAGGTCGGTGGCGAGATCGTTGTCGAAGGGCGAGCTCGCGAGCAGTTCGGCGTCCGCGGTCGGGTTCTCGGGCATGTCTTGGCTCTTACTCACAGCGCACCGGCGCGGCCAGCGTCGGCAGGGGGGGGCGACCAACTCCGTCAGTTGCGATGGCTGCGTGAGTAGGTCGGTGGCGAGATTCCTTGTCGAAGGGCGAGCTCGCCAGCAGTTCGGCGTCCGATATCGGGTTCTCGGGCATGTCTTGGCTCTTACTCACAGCGCACCGGCGCGGCCAGCGTCGGCAGGGGGGCGGCCGTCTTCGTCAGCGGTGGCGGTGGGGTGGGGCGTTGGGGCAACGGGTGGTGGGTTCAGGGGCATGAGGGTCCTTGGTTAGTCGTGGCGTAGGGCGTCTATGGGGCGGAGCTTGGCGGCGCGGTTGGCGGGGTAGCTGCCGAAGAACAGGCCGATCGCCAGGGAGACGGCCAGGGCCAGGACGATCGACGACGGGACCAGGACGGGTTTGACGCCCGCGATGGTGAAGAGGCTGCCGAGGACGCCGGCGAGGACGCCGAGGAGGCCGCCGGTGAGGCTGAGGACGGTGGCCTCCGCGATGAACTGGCCCAGGATCGCGCCGCGCGGGGCGCCGATGGCCTTGCGGATGCCGATCTCGCGGGTCCGTTCGGTGACGGTGACCAGCATGATGTTGGTGATGCCGATGCCGCCGACGAGGAGGCTGATGGCGGCGACGGCGCCGAGCAGGACGGTGAAGGTCCGGCTCGACTCGCTGACCGCCGACTGGACGCTCGCCTGGCTGGAGACCGTGAAGTCGGCGCCGCCCGGGGAGGTCGCGTCGTGACGCTGGCCGATGATCTGGGTGACCTCGGCCTCGGCGGCGCCGACCGTGTCGCTGCCGGTGGCCTGGACGATGATCTGGTCCAGGGCGCCGTACCCGATGAGGGTCTCCTGGACGGCCGGGAGCGGCGCGACGGCGATGCTGTCCGGGTCGGAGAAGGTCGACGAGGAGGAGCCCGTCGCCTTGAGGACGCCCGCGACGGTGAACCGGATCCCGCCCACGTCGATCTTCTTGCCGATGGGGTTCACGCGTCCGAACAGGTCGGACGCCACCGTGCTGCCGAGCACGACGGTCTTGCGGGCGGCGGCGACGTCCTCGGCGGTGAACGCCGTGCCGGACGCGAGGGTCTTGTTCGCGGCCGCGAAGTAGGACGGGGTCGTCCCGACGAACTGGCCGATGGTCGCGCTCGTGCCCGCGTACCCCGCGGTGACGGACTGGCTGGTCACGACGGGTGAGGCGGACCTGACCGACGGGGCCCCGCCGGCGGTGAGGGCTTCGGCGTCCTCCGCGGTGAGGTCGCGGGCCTGGGTGCGCGGGCCCGAGGCCTGGTCGGTCATCCCGAAGCCGCCGCGGCCCGTGGTGGACGGCGTGACGGTGAGGGAGTCGGCGCCGAGGCGCTGGATGCTCTTCTTGATCTGCTCGGAGGAGCCGTTGCCGACCGCGACGAGCAGGATGACGGCGCCGACGCCGATCAGGATGCCGAGGGTGGTGAGGGAGCTGCGCAGCTTGTTGGCCGACAGGCCGCGGACGGCGAAGCGCAGGATCTCCAGGGCGCTCACCCTGCCTCCTTCGGTTCCGGGGGCGCGGGGCGCGCGGCTCGGATGCCGGGGGTCACCGGGCCCTCCCGGCGGACGTCCTCGACGATGCGGCCGTCCACGAGGCGGACGATCCGCTTGGCGTGCGCGGCGACGTCGTCCTCGTGAGTGATCACGACGATGGTGCGGCCGGTGCGGCCGAGCCGGTCGAAGACGCCGAGGATGTCGGCGGTGGAGGCGCTGTCGAGCGCGCCGGTCGGCTCGTCCGCGAGGAGCAGCGTCGGGGCGGTGACCAGGGCGCGGGCGACGGCGACGCGCTGTTGCTGGCCGCCCGACAGCTCGTTCGGCTCGTGCCGGGTGCGGTCGGCGAGGCCGACCTCGCGCAGGGCGGCGAGGGCGCGGCGCCGCCGGTCGGCGCCGCGGAGGCCGCCGTAGGCGAGGGGCAGTTCGACGTTGGCCTGCGCCGTCATCCGCGGGATCAGGTTGAACGACTGGAAGACGAACCCGATGCGGCGATTGCGCAGGGTCGCGAGGTCGCGCTCGCCGAGGCCGACGACGTCGATGCCGTCGAGGAGGCAGCGGCCGGCGCTCGGCACGTCCAGGCAGCCGATGATGTTCATCAGCGTCGACTTGCCCGAGCCCGACGCGCCCATGATCGCCACATAGTCGCCGCGTTCCACGGTCAGCGAGACGCCCCGCAGGGCGTGGACGGCCGTTTCGCCCGTCCCGTACACCTTGGTCACGTCGCGGAGGTCGAGCACGGGCGGGGTGCGGGCGGTCATCGGCGGCCTCCGCCGCCGGGCGCTCCGCCGCCGGGGGCGCCGCCGCCGGGGGCGCCGCCGAGCCCCGGTCCGCCGCCGCCCGGGAAGCCGCGCTGGACGGTGTTCCCGCCGCCGGACGTCGAGGTCACGGCCACCTCGTCGCCCTCCTTCAGGCCCGAGCTGATCTCGGTGCCCTGGTCGCCCCTGACGCCGGTCTCGACCGTGGTGGGGACCTGCCTGCCGTCGCGGACGACGGTGACCGTACTCTGCCCGCCGGCCGTCCTGACCGCGGCGCTCGGCACGTAGAGGACGTTCTCCGCCCGCGCCACGGTGATCTCCACCGTGGCGGTCTGGCCGAGCCGGACCCCGGACGGGACGTCGCCCAGCGCGATCACGGCCGGGAACTTCACGACGTTGTCGGTGGTCGTCGGCGCCGCGCCGATCGTGGTGATCTTGCCGGTGGCGGTCTTGCCGGTGAGCGCGTCGAACGTGACCGTGGCGGCCTGGCCGGTCTTGAGCTTCGTGGTGTCGGCCTCGGTGAACTCGCCTTCGACCTGGAGGTGCGCGGTGTCGGCGAGCTCGACGAAGCCCGAGCCCGACGACGAGGAGGAGGACGAGGTGGAGGACGAGGTGGAGGACGAGGTCGGCGACGTCGAACCGCCGCCCGAACCCGAACCCGAGGAGGACGAACCGCTCGAACTGCCGCCCACCGTCCCGTTGACGGCGGTCACCGTTCCGGCGAACGGAGCTTTCAGGACGGTCCCCTGGTACGCCCGCAAGGCGGCGTTGTAGGAGTTCTTCGCCTGGACGTACCCGGCGTACCCCTTGTCGGACGAGGTGTCCCCATCGGCGGCGACCGCCAGGTTCGCCTTGGCTGCGTCGACGTTCTCGAGCGCCTCTGTCTGGTCGAGGCGGGCGAGGACGTCGCCCGTCCTCACCTTCTGCCCCGCCTTGACGTAGATCTTCGCGACCGTGCCGGAGGCGCCGAAGGACAGCGAACGGCTCTTGGCGCTCTCCACCGAGCCGGACGCCGACACCGACGAGACCACCGTTCCGCGCGTGACGCGGGTCAGGCGGGTGGACGCGGCGGCGCCGTCGCCTCCGTCGCCGAGGGCGAGGTACGCGGTTCCGGCCCCGGCGACGAGCAGTGCGCCCAGCGCGCCGTTGACCAGGAGTGTCCGATTCATGCGGATGAGGCTCTTGAGGGCTCATGTGGCGTTCGTGAGGCAAGGGTGAGAATTCGATGAAATAGGGCCCCGACCGGTGAGGTTGCCCAGGCATGGGCACATCGCGGAAGACCAGTCTCCGGATCGAGGAGAGCGGCAAGCGCGTCCGGGCTTACCTCGGCGGCCACCTGGTGGCCGACTCGACACGGCCTTCTCTCGTCTGGGAGATCCCCTACTACCCGACCTACTACTTTCCCGAGACGGACGTGCGGGCCGAACTCGTCGAGGACGGGCCGGGCACCCGTTCGCCGAGCAGGGGCGACGCGACCGCCTTCACCGTGAAGGTGGACGGCGCGCAGGCGCCGCGCGCCGCGCTCCGCTACACCGAGCTGCCCGGGTTCGTCCGTCTCGACTGGGATGCGATGGACGCCTGGTTCGAGGAGGACGAGGAGGTCTTCGTCCATCCTCGCGACCCGTACACGCGCGTGGACGTGCTGGCGGCGTCGCGGCATGTCCGGGTCGAGGTGGACGGGGTGACGGTCGCGGAGTCGTCCAGCCCGCGGCTGCTGTTCGAGACGGGGCTGCCCGTGCGCTACTACCTGCCGAAGCCGCATGTCCGCATGGACCTGCTCGAACACACCGGCACCGTGTCGCACTGCCCGTACAAGGGCACCGCGGAGTACTGGTCGGTGCGGGTGAACGGCACGCTGCACGAGGATCTGGCCTGGTCGTACCGGATGCCGCTGGAGGAGAGCCGCAAGGTCGCCGGGCTGGTCTGCTTCTACAACGAGAAGCTCGACATCTTCGTGGACGGAGTTCTCCAGGAGCGGCCGAAGACCAAGTTCTGAGCGCGGATCCCGCGTCGGCCCCGGACGGCCGGTCGCCGCCAGGCCATCGTGCCCGGCCGACAGTTTCTCCGCCGTCTTTTGTCAGCAGGCATTACATCATCGGATGGAACATCATGCGATGGTGTGATGCCTGTCGCTTTGCTGGCCGAGGCCTTGAATCCTCCGCGATTCCTACGCGACCGTAGGTTACGCGAGCGTAAGTTAGCGCGCCCTCGGGGAGGAAACCTTGCCCATCGCACCGCGGACCATCGCGCCGCACCGCCCGCGCCGCCCCGGCCGTTCGGCCACGGGACGGCGGATCGCGGCGGCAGCCCGGCTCCTCACGACCCCGCTCCTGCCGGAGGACTACCTCGGGCTGCTCGATCCGCTGTGGTCCGCGGACGAGCCGTGCGGGCGGATCGAGGCCGTCCGGCACGAGGCCCCGTCCGCCGCGACCCTGGTGATCAGGCCGGGCCGGGTGTGGAACGGCCACCGGCCCGGCCAGTGGGTCAAGATCGGCGTGGACGTCGGCGGCGTCCGGCACTGGCGGACGTTCTCGCTGTCGTCGCCGCCCCGCCGCGACGGCCGCATCACGATCACCGTCAAGGCCGCGCGCGACGGGTTCGTCTCGGCGCACCTGGTCAACGAGATCCGGCCCGGGACGGTCGTCCGCCTGTCGCGGCCCGAGGGGGGATTCACGCTGCCCTCGCCCGTCCCGCGCAAGCTGCTGTTCGTGACGGCCGGCAGCGGGATCACGCCGGTCATGGCGATGCTGCGGCAGCTCGGCGGCGCGTCCGACGCCGTGCTCGTCCACTCGGACCGGACGGCCGGGGACGTCATCTTCGGCGACGAGCTTCGCCGGATGCCGGGGCTCCGGCTGCACGAGCGGCACACGACGCCCGACGGCCGGCTGAAACCGTCCGACATCCCCGGCGTCTGCCCCGACTGGGCGGAGCGCGAGGCGTGGGCGTGCGGGCCGGGCGGCATGCTCGACGACCTCGCCGCGCACTGGCGGGCCGCCGGAGTCGGGGAGAGGCTGCGCGTCGAGCGCTTCCGCACCGTCCTGGACGCCGACGGGGGCGAGGGCGGGCGCGTCACGTTCACCAGGAGCGGCGTCACGGCCGACGCGGACGGGAGCACGCCCCTCCTGGCGGCGGGCGAGGACGCCGGCGCGCTGCTGCCGAGCGGGTGCCGGATGGGCATCTGCCGCGGCTGCGTCGGGCGGCTGGCGTCCGGCAAGGTCCGCGACCTGCGCACCGGCGAGGTGCACGGCGACGAGGGCGAGATCGTCCAGACCTGCGTCTCGGCGGCCGCCGGGCCCGTGGAGATCGAACTGTGAGAGGAACGGCATGACCGACCATCTGACGGCCGAGGACTACGAGACCATCGCCGCCGAACTGGACGCGCTGCGCGAGGAGATCATGTCCGGTCTCGGCGAGCGCGACGCGTCCTACATCCGGCGGGTGATCCGCTGGCAGCGCGGACTGGAGATCGGGGGCCGGGCGCTGCTGCTCGCCTCCGCGCTGCCGCCCGCCTGGATCGCCGGGACCGCGACGCTGGCCGTCGCGAAGATCCTGGAGAACATGGAGATCGGGCACAACGTCATGCACGGCCAGTGGGACTGGATGCGCGACCCGAAGATCCATTCCACGACCTGGGAGTGGGACAACGTCTCGCCGGCCGAGCAGTGGAAGCACTCGCACAACTTCGTCCACCACACGTTCACGAACGTGCTCGGCAAGGACAACGACGTCGGCTACGGCATCCTGCGCGTCGCCCCCGAGCAGGCGTGGTCCCCGGCGCACCTCGCGCAGCCGCTCTACAACCTGCTGCTGGCGATGTTCTTCGAGTACGGGGTGGCCCTGCACGACCTGGAGATCGACAAGATCCGGGACGGGACGGCCGACGAGGCGGTGACGAAGGAGAAGCTGCGCGCGATCGGCCGCAAGGTCCGCCGCCAGTGGGGCAAGGACTACCTGGCGTTCCCGCTGCTCAGCGGCCCGCAGTTCCTGTCCACGCTGTCCGCGAACGCCACCGCGAACGTGGTCCGCAACGTCTGGGCCCACATGATCATCTTCTGCGGGCACTTCCCGGGCGACGTGGAGGTGTTCGAGGAGGAGCGGCTGGACGGCGAGACGAAGGGCGAGTGGTACGTCCGGCAGCTGTGCGGTTCGGCGAACATCACCGGCGGTGAGCTGTTCCACCTGATGACCGGCAACCTCAGCCACCAGATCGAGCACCACCTGTTTCCGGACATGCCGAGCAACCGGTACGGCGAGATCGCCCCGCGCGTCCGCGCGCTGTGCGACAAGTACGACATCCCGTACCACACGGGCACGCTGTCGCGGCAGGTCACGGGCACCTGGAAGAAGATCTTCCGGTACGCGCTGCCCGGCGGCAGGCCGCCCGCGGCGAAGGCCGAGGCCGTCTGAGGTCAGCCGAGGGCCTGCGCCACGGGAAGGTAGAGGCGGGGCAGGTCGTTCGCGATGGGCGCGCCGTACTCCATGACCGTCGTGGTGAACGCGGGTCGCAGGCCGTTCCGCCGCGCCCAGTCGACCACTTCCGGATGCCGGTGGTCGATGTCCAGGCGGACCGGCCCCGCCGGGACGATCTCTTCGACGAGGGCGAGGGCGGTCTCGGCGTCGTGCGCGGTGACGGGGCCGACGACGGCCCTGTCGTCGTTCCACCACACGCCCCCGAACCCCTTGAGACCGGACTCGCCCCGGACGACACGGAACGTCTCGCAGAACGACGGCAGCCCGTCGACCAGCCGTGAACGGTCCGCGCCGAAGACCTCGGTGTCGAGTGCATGGACGGCGGGCATGTCCGCCGCCTCCGCGGGGACGGAAACGCCCTCCTCGGACGGCCCCTTGCCCATGCCCGTGTACGTCGTGCAGAGCCCGACGGAGCGATACCCCAGACGCTCGTACAGCGGGCGCCCGTATTCGGTGGCCGTCAGGCAGAAGCTCTTCGTTTCGGTGTTGTCCATGGCGTGCCGCATGATGCGGGCGCCCAGACCACGCCGTTCGTAGCGTTTCGCCACCAGCACCATGCTGATGGCGGCGACGTCCACGCCGTATGGGGTCGACACCGTCACCGCGGCGAGACCGCCCTCCCCGTCGTCGATGCCGTAGACGTCGCCGACCGAGAACAGGAACCGCCACTTCCGGTCTTCACGTCCCCAGTCGCGGTCTTCGGCGAGCCGCTGGCAGGCGGCGAGGTCGTCGATCCCGAGCTTCCGCGCGGGCCTGTCCCAGTCCATGGGAGGGGACGCTAGATCGGCCGCCGCCGGCCGCACAACCGAATTACGCCGCGGCATTACCCCTCAGGTCATCGCCACCACGACCTCCCGGGCGAGATCGTCTGGGTGCGGATAACGATCGATCTGAGGAGAGACCATGTCGCACACGGCGACTCCAGTTGCGGGCCGGCGCCCGGGCGAGGCCGCGGCCTCGCCCACCGCGTCCATCGGCGCCCTGCTCGTCCTGCTCACCGGCATCTTCATCACCACGCTCGACTTCTTCATCGTGAACGTGGCGATCCCCGACATCCAGACCGATCTGGGCGCCGGCGCGACGGCGATCCAGTGGGTCGTCGCCGGGTTCGGGCTGGCGCTCGGCAGCGCGCTGATCACGGGCGGCCGCCTCGGCGACCTGGCCGGACGCCGCCGGATGTACGCGCTCGGCCTCGCGGTGTTCACGGCCGCCTCGCTCGCGTGCGGCCTCGCCCCGTCCTCCGGCACGCTGATCGCCGCCAGGGTGGTGCAGGGGCTCGCGGCCGCGCTGCTGATGCCGCAGGTTCTCGGGATCATCAACGGCGTGTTCACCGGGGAGGCGCGCGCCAAGGCGTTCACCGCCTACGGCCTCGCGATGGGCCTGGGCGGCGTGTTCGGGCAGCTCATCGGGGGCGTGCTGATCCAGGCGAACCTGTTCGGCACCGGATGGCGTAGCATCTTCCTGATCAACGTTCCGGTCGGGGTCGTCACGCTGGCGCTGATCCGCCGGACCGTCCCGTCCCAGCCGCGCACCACGGGAACCCGCCTGGACGTCACGGGAACCGTCCTGGTCACCCTCGGTCTCATCGCGCTCGTCCTGCCCCTGATCGAGGGGCGCCGCCTGGGCTGGCCCACCTGGACGTGGGCGTCGCTCGCCGCGTCGGCCGTCCTGCTCGCCGCCTTCGTCCTCTCCCAGCGCCGGAGCAGCGCCCCGCTGGTCGCGCCCAGCCTCTTCCGCGAGCCCGCGTTCCGCGTCGGCAGCGGCCTGGCGCTCGTCTACACCCTGGCGATGGCGTCCTTCTTCCTCTACCTCGCCCTGTACCTCCAGCAGGGACGCGGTCTCAGCGCTCTGGAGTCGGGCCTGCTCTTCGTCGCCCTGGGCGCGGGCTACTTCGCCGCGTCCACCCGCGCCACGGCCATCGCCGCCCGACTGGGACGGCAGGTCCTCGCCCTGGGCGCGGCGGTGCAGGCGGCGGGCTGCCTCCTGCTGCTCGCCGAGACCGGGCACGCCATCGGCTGGCTCATCCCGGGACTGGCCCTCGTGGGGGCGGGCATGGGGTTCGTCCTGGCGCCGCTGTCGGCACTGGTCCTGGCCGGTGTGACCGACCGGCACGCCGCCTCGGCCGCGGGCGTCCTGTCCACCGCGCAGCAGGTCGGCAACGCCCTCGGCGTCGCGCTCGTCGGGATCGTCTTCTACGGCGCGCTGGGCGAGGTCGCCGACGCCTTCCGGGCATCGCTCTTCCCGGTCATGGCCTTCTGCGGCGTCACCGCGGCCCTCGCCCAGCTCCTCCCCAAGCGCTAGTACACGCTGGCGCCGAAGGCGCTGAGCACCGGAGAGATCGGGCGGAAGTAGGACGACCCGCCGGAGACGCAGGTCCCGACTCCCCCGATCTCAAGCCCCACCGCGGTACCGCCCGAGAAATACGGAGCCCCGGGACTCTCCCCGGGCTCCGTGCATATGGTCGTCCTCACCAGCCCGGTGATCGTCCCGTTCGGGAGGTTCACGGTCACGTTGACGGCCGTCACACTGCCGCAGCGCAGGCCCGCGATGGGCCCGCTGCGGCAGACGCGTTGGCCGACGACCGGCGGTCCCGCCGTCGTGATGTCCTGGGAACCGGGGTAGAGGAAGACGCTGCCGGGCCGCTCCACGGAAGGCTCCACGTACCGGACGAGCGCGACGGAGGCGCTCGTCACCGAGACGACCGTCCCGAGCTGCACGGTCATCGCCGGGTCGGCGTAGATCGGCATGCCGACCTGGGCGCAGCCGCCCGCGGTGAGGAAGGAGTACGAGCCGTTCTGCCGCACGTTGAACCCCAGGGCGCAGCGCACGCCTCCGGCGCCGTAGATCGCCCGCCCCCCTTCCGCGCCCGGCGCCGCGACGGGACGCACCTCCCCCGGCGAGGCGGACGCGCCGGGGCCTGTGGCGGTCAGGACGGCGGCGATGCCCGCGACCAGGATCGCGACGCGCAGTCTCACGGAATACCTCCTGCGGGGAAACGGCGGCTTGCCGGAATGGTGTGAAAAACGAGGGGCCCCGGCAAGGGGAGGAAGGTGCCAAGGTTGCCCGCGCCCGTATAGCAACATCACGCCGAGACCCGCGAACGCCCTGGTCGACGGTGAGTACGGAAGGGCGCGCGTTCTAGGTACGGGTGCTCATTCGCCCGGCTCTCCGCGCGCGGAGGATGGGTCGACCGTTTCGGGATGGAGGGCGTATGAGATTTCGTTTGCCGAAAACCGGCGTTGTGGCCCTGCTCGCCCTCGGGGGGTGCGGAGCCCCGGCCGTCCAGCCGACGCCCTGGAGAGCGGAAGCCGGGAGCGCGCCATGGCGGGTGGAGGTCGAGGACGTGTCGCTGCGGGTCGATCCCCAGATCGTCGCGGCGGGGCCGAAGGACGTGTGGGCGTTCGGCGGGCGCGGCTCGGAGGACACGGTGTGGCGGCCGACGGCCCGGCACTGGGACGGCCGCGGCTGGAGCAAGGTCGGCCTTCCGGGCGGGCGGATCGGCGCGGTCAAGGCGGCGGGGGCGTCCGCGGCGTCCGATGTCTGGGCGGTCACCCTCGACGGGTCGAGCTCGACCGTCCTTCACTGGAACGGCGAGCGCTGGACGATCGACCGCCGCCTTCCGGGATTCACCGTTACGGCGCTTGAGGTGTTCTCCCCGCGGGACGTCCAGGTCTTCGGCACGGGCTCGCACGCCGCCGCGACGGGCTGGACCCGTTCGGCGGACGGATGGTCGGAGACGAGGCTGCCATTCCGGATCGCCCGCACGAGCGCCCGCTCCGCCCGTGACATCTGGGCGCTCACCTTCGAGAGCGAGCTGTACCACCAGGACGGCTCCGGCTGGAAGCCCGTCCCGCTGGACGGCGTCCTGCCCGCCGGAAAGAGGAAGGGCTTCGAGGACACGAGGTACCAGCTCAACACGATCACCGCCACGGCCGCCGGCATCTGGATCACCGCCGAGGGCGCCGGGGGCATCCCGTCCAGCGAGATGGACGGCACCCGCACCCAGCCGCTGGGCCCGGGCGACCTCCACCTGTCGTCCCTTCTCCTGCACGGCGACGCCGACGGACGCCGCTGGACGGCCGAAAGCACCATGAAGAAGGCAGGACGGTTCAGTCCGTTCGGCGCCCCGATCATCGACCCGGACGGCGGCGTCTGGCTCATCGGTTCCACCGACGTCAACGCCACCGAGTCGACCCTCGCCCACCGAACCGCTACGGGCACGTGGACCAGCAACAGAATCCGAGCGTCCGGCTTCAGCCCTTTCGAGGCCCGCGCCGTCACCCGCATACCGGGCACCACTCGATTCCTCGCCGCGGGCATGAACGACGAAAAGGGCGCGCTTCTCTCCACCCCATAGGGAGCCGCGGCCTCAACGAGAACCGGCCCCCGTCCAGGGACGAAGGCCGGCGACTCTCGATATGGGTGAAGAGGGTGGGCCCGCCGAGCCGGATCACGTCTTCATGTGATCAGCGGCCCGCGAGCTCCCTCACGTAGCTGTACAGTTCGAGCCCGCGAAGCCCCTGCCGATGAGCGGCGAGCACCTCGTCGGGGTCCACCTGCTTCTCTGGCGCCTCCACGTAGCAGAGCAAGTCGGCCCCGCGGAGACCCTTGTCGTACGCCTCCAGCAGCTTGGCGATGCCGAGGCGACTTTCGAGCGCCAGCAGAGTGATCTGCGGGTGGACGTCCCTGTCGTGCAGGACGATGAGTTGGTCGTGCGTCGCGCCCTCGTTCAGCAGATCGATGTAGCCGGCTCGGCCGATGCCCCAGGCATAGCCCGGGTCCGCAGCGACCTGCTTCTCGAACGCCTCCATGATCTGCGCGGGGGTGGCGTTCGCCTTCAGCGCCCTGACGAGCACCCGGGGCAGGATGCCGGCGGCCACGGCGGCTTGGACGTCCCCGTCCGAGGCGCCTGCCTCCAACGCTTCAACGTAGGCGGCCAGATCGATGCCCTTGGACTCGGCGGCGCGAAGCTCATCCCAGGTGGCGCCCTTCTGCTGCGCCCGCGCGAGGAACTCTTCGCGACGTTCCCAGCCTCCCGAGAAACGCCTGTAGACGTCTTCCACTGGAAGCTCCTTTCAGAGAATCTGCTTTGTAGGTACGCCTCCCACCGTCCGCCGCTTCCGCGGCTCGGCAAACTCAACGTCCGGAGACCGCCGGAGAGAAGGTGGGGCGCTGGGCGATTCATTTGGCGCGAATGGCCACGGCCGCTGATCCGTCAACAAGCACTGCAGAAACAAACGGTGAAATGCTCCAGAGCCGAACCAATCCCGGCTTACGGCAAGACACGCACGCGCATCGAATGACGAGGCCGTCGCTGCTGACGGTGTACGCCCACACCGTGAACGACCGTCCGAGCGGAACAGCTCGGCGCCGGGGACGAACTGGTCGCTCTCATTCAGACCAAGCGCTCATGCCGTGGATCCTGCCGTGCGGCCCGCCTGTCCCCCTCGATCAGGTGTCCTCGGGAGTGGGGTTGTAGTGGGCGTCGTGTTGCTGGCGCGGGGAGCAGACCGAGGCGGACGGGCAGGAGCAGCGGCGCGAGCCCACCTTCACCGTGACGCGGTCGCCGGGGACGTTGTAGCCGATGACCTGGCCCTCGCCCTCCGGGGTGCTGACGCGCGAGCCCAGGCGAGGCGCCTTCTCCTTGAACTCCATGTAGAGCGGGTGCTCGTACTTGAGGCAGCACATCAGGCGGCCGCAGGCGCCGGCGATGCGGAGGGGGTTGACCGGGAGGTCCTGCTCCTTCGCCATGCGCACGGAGACGGGCTCGAAGTCCTTGAGGAAGGTGGCGCAGCACAGGTCGCGGCCGCAGGGGCCGATGCCGCCCTGGAGGCGGGCCTCGTCGCGGGGGCCGACCTGGCGGAGTTCGACGCGGGCCTTGATGCCGCGGGCCAGGTCGCGGACGAGGGCGCGGAAGTCGACGCGGTGCGGGGCGGTGAAGTAGATCTTGAAGATGTTGTCGGCGTCGAGGTAGTCGACGCCGATGACCTTCATCGGGAGGTCGTGCTTGCGGATGAGGCGCTTGGCGATGGAGCGGCCCTCGGCGCGGCGGCGGCGGTTGGCCTCGTCTCGGGCGAGGTGCTCGTCGGTGGCGGGGCCGGCGCACTCGGGGAGGCCGTCGACGTCCTCGGAGACCCACTGCGGGGCCCACACGCACTCGGCGACCTCGGGGCCGGAGTCGGTGGGGACGAGGACCTTGTCGCCGACCTTGGGGCTGTGCGGGCCCGGATCGAGGTAGAACAGGCGGCCGTAACGGGTGAAGCTGACGGCCATCATCATGCCCACGTTTCGCTCCGTTCGCCCGGTTTTATGCGACCCACTCTAGGTCTCACCAGGCGGCGTCGGCGAGATCCCCTGCCGGAACGGTCGGGACGCCCTGCGCGTACAGGTCGCCCGCGGTCACGATGACGTCGCGACCGTTGTGGGCAATGTCGAGGCCGGTGGGGGCGCCCTTCACCTTCAGGGTCCACAGGGTCTTGGCGGGGGTTCCCTGCACCGTGAAGGTCTGAAGAGTCACTTCGGAGCTCTTCGCTATGGCCGCGATAAGGGAGGTGCCGTCCCGGCTCATGACAGCGTTGAAACTGCCCTTGGGCAGGGGCATGACGGCCTTGCTCGACTTCAGGTCGCCCGCGGCGCCGCTGGTGTCGATTGTGCGGACCTGGTGCTTCCCCGTCCCGACCGGGCTCCAGACAAAGGACAGTGTGGTGCCGGACCAGGAGAGGCTCCCGACGCGGGCACGCAGCCTGGTCGTCCACACCTTGTGGACACCGGTCTCCGGAGTGACGACGTCCACGCGGGCGCTCGCGCCCTTGTAGGTGACGTAGGCGATCTGTGCGCCGTCCGGGGTCACGGCGAGGTCCGACCAGACCGTGGAGACACCAGGGACGATCGCGTTCGAGAGGGGCTTGAGGTCCTTGGGACGTCCGTCGTCCAAGCGGAGGCGCTGGAAGGTGACGTCGCGGGGGCCGGGTGTGGCGAGGATGTACGAGCCGTCCTTCAGCGCCGCGACGCGATGGAAGCGGCGGCCCTGCGGGGCGGCGACGGGCAGCCCCACGTTCGCGCCTGTGCGCACGTTCCGGACGAGGAGGGAGGCGCCCTTCTGGGTGACGCCGACGATGAACTCCGGGCCGGTCTTCTCGGCCTTGGCGGCGGGCTTGGCCTCGTGCTCCTCGTCGGCGGCGCGCTGGTGGCGGTGCACCATGTCCACGCCCCCTCCGATGAGCAGCGCGGCCGTGGCGGCCACGCCGAGAGGGACGAGACCCTTCCACGAGCCGAGACGGTTACCCGGGTCCTCGCGCCTGCCGTCGTCCATGGGGTTGCCTACCTAACCTTCCTGCCGGATCGCCCGTCGTTTCTACCGCATATGGATCGCGACAAAAACCCATGAACGCGGAGTTACCAAGTCGTGAGCCGCCTCAGCCGAGGCACGCGCGGGCCGCCTCTGCCATGGACGCCCGGTACGACCCGCCGAACAGCGCCACATGGACCAGCAGCGGGTGCAACTGGTGCAACGGGACGCGGGACCGCCATCCGTCCGCAAGGGGCGCGGCCTCATCGTAGGCGCCGAGCACGGTGTCGAGGTGCGGTGTCCCGAACAGCGCCATCATGGCGAGGTCGGTCTCGCGGTGCCCGCCGTGCGCGGCCGGGTCGATGAGCAGCGCCCGCTCGCCCGTCCAAAGGACGTTCCCCGACCACAGGTCCCCGTGGATGCGGGAAGGCGGCTCCGGCGGTCCGGCGAGCGTCTCGATGTCCGCCATGACGCGCTCCACAAGACGGACGTCACCGGACGAGAGATGCCTTGCCCCGAGGCGCAGGAACGGTTCGAGGCGGCGTTCGGCGTACCAGGCGGGCCAGGAACGGTCGTCCGGTGTGTTGTCCAAGGGAAGGTCGGCGATGAAACCGTCCCAGGGCGCGCCGTAGGTGCCGGGACGGTTCCCGGTGTGCAGGGCCGCGAGTTCCCGTCCGAGACGTTCGGCCGCTTCGCGGGACGGTGGAGCCGAGCGCAGCCAGGGCAGGACGAGCATCCGGTCGTCCGCCGCCACGACCTCGGGGACGGGGGTCCCGGGGCCCGCCTCCCCCAGCCAGCGCAGCCCGGCCGCCTCTGCCGCGAACACGCCCGCCTGGTCATGCGCCGCCTTCACGAAGACCTCACGGCCGTCGGCGAGGGAAGCCCTGTGCAACGTCCAGGAATGGCTGGAGCCGAGGTCGTGGACGTCCTCGACCCCGGTTCCGAGCAGCCTCTCCAGCCGCACCCGATCAGTGGTCATCAAGCGCCGAGCGGATCTGCTTGAGCAGGCCGGGCATCGCCGCCTCCACCTGCTCCAGGACGAGGTCGAAGTCGGCGCGTCCGCCGTAGTAGGGGTCGGGGACGTCGAGGTCGCCGCCCGCGTCCGGGTCGAACTCGCGCAGCCGCCGGATGCTGCCGCGCGCCTGCCAGGTCGGCGCCATCGAGCGCAGCGCCTTCTCGTGGCTCGCGTCCATCGCGATGATCATGTCGTAGCCGTTGAACCAGGCGGCGTCGAACTGCCGCGCGATGTGCGCCGACCGGTACCCGGCGCGTTCCAGCGCCGCGACCGTCCGCTGGTCGGCCCCGTCGCCGACGTGCCAGCCGCCGGTGCCCGAACTGTCCACCTCGACGTCGAGGCCCTCCTTCTCGACGTGGTGGCGCAGAACCCACTCGGCCATCGGGGAGCGGCAGATGTTGCCCGTGCAGACGAAGGTGACTCGGTACGGCATGCCCCCATCATGCACGAGGGCACAGGACACGCCGGACGCGGAAAAGAACGCGACCCCCGGCCGGAGCCGGGGGTCGCGTCCTGGGGTGGTTCTGGAGGGGTCAGCGCGAGACGGCGTTCAGCGCGTCCACGATGCCGCTGCCGAAGAACCCGTTCTGGCCCTTCGAGCCTTCACAGGTCTGGGTGGAGGTGTGCTTCACCCACTGGCCGTTCACCTGGGTGTACCAGACGTACTCGACCGTCGCCGGGCTCGGGCATGCCTTGGGGGTCGCGGTGCCGCGCAGCACCCGCTCGACGAGACGCGGGTCCATGGTCAGGCCGCCGCTGCGGTCCCGGTGCCCGTACTTGCTGACGATGAGCGCCGCGACGCCGACCGCGTGCGGGGACGCCATCGAGGTGCCCTGGATCGACTGGTAGTAGGCGCACTTGTCGCCCTTGCAGCTGCGGATGATGTACGACACCTTCGGCGTGCCGTCGGCGTTCAGCTCGCCGCGCTCCTTCGCGAGCCGCTCGGGGTAGGCGGCCCAGATGCCGCCCTTGTCGTCCGGACGCTGGGCGGCGTTGTCGACCTTGTCGCCGCCGGGCGCCGCCACCGCGACGTAGCCGTTGCCGAAGCTGCTGTAGTACGACTTGCGGCCGCTCGGGCCGGTGGCCGAGACCGGGATGACGTTCTCGCCCTCGGACGGCATCGACACGCAGCTCGCCGGGACGGTGCGGTCGTGCGGCTCCTCGCCCGGCGTGGACGGGAAGTCGGGGCTGCTGTCGTCCGCGTTCGTCTTGGTGTAGTCGACGAGGTCGTTGCCCGCCGCGGAGATCAGCGTGACGCCGCGGTCGTGCGCGAAGTCCAGGGCGCGCTGCGCCGCCTTGATGATCGTCCGCTGCTCCAGCTGGTCCTCGGGGCTGTCGGCGGGGTTGTTGCCGCAGTTCCACAGCCACGGGTCGATGTAGTACGACATGTTGACGACGTCGATGCCGTGCTTGGCCGCGTAGGTCAGGCCGTCGACGGTCGGCTGGAGGAAGAAGTAGCCGGAGTCCTGCCCGACGCGCAGGTTCACGATCGACACGTTCGGCGCGACGCCGGCCATGCCGAGGCCGTTGCGGGGCGAGGCGATCGTGGACGCGACGTGCGTGCCGTGGTCGTTGTCGTCCCAGTCGTTGGGGTCGACGCACGACGTGAACTCGCAGGGCCCGTCGACCTCGTTGCCGTTGGCGTCGGCCGGGATGTCGCGGGTGAAGTTGCGGCTGAGCTTGCGGTTGAAGTTCGGCGCGATGTCCGGGTGGTCGCCGTCCACGCCGGTGTCGAGGACGCCGACCAGCACGCGCCGGTCACCCGGCTCCTTCTTGTAGGAGCCGTCCGCGGTGGCGTGCATCTGCTTCATGTCCCACTGCAGGTCGGCCAAGGGCTCGGTGTCCTTGGACGGCTTGCCCGCGGGGGCGGCCTGGTTCCTGGCGCCGTGGAGGGCCCCGGTCAGCTTCTCGACCTTCGGGGCCTTCTTCTTGGTCTTGGGAGCCTCACCGATGATCCGGTTGTGCGCGACGCCGTCCAGCGCCCGCTGGTTCATCACGGCGTGGATGAACTCGGGGTTCTGGGAGGTGACGGTCGCGACGCCCACGTCGCGGTTCTCGTGCACGACCTTGCCGCCGGCCGCGGAGACGGCCTGGTGGGCCTGCCCGAGGGACGCGCCCTCCTTGTAGAGGACGACGTACTCCGAGACCTCGCCCTTCGCCTGTGCCTGGCCCGGAGCTGCGGATGCTGGGAACGCGAGGGCCGTCACGGTGGTGACGGCGCACGCGGCGGAAATCAAGGCTCGCCGCAAGGCAGACCTCCTGGCTGTGGGGGTTAACCAACCGGATTTCGGTCGATCAGCCAGCGAACGTTACGGGGGCGCTCATTGAGAGTCGCGTACGGAAATGTAACGAATGGGGACAAGTTGTGTAAGCCCCGTCCGTATCACCCGTGACGCAACGCCAAGGTCAGCGCCTCGAACGCCAGCTGCGGATTGACGTTCGCCGCCAACCGCTCCCTGCAGTCCATGATCGCATCGAGGCGCCGGAGGGTGTCCTCCGGGCGTCCGTCCCCCGCGGCCGACCGCAGTTCGGGGCCGAGCTCGATGTTGACCAGCTCGCTTCCCGCCCCCAGCTGCAGCGTCAGAACGTCGCGGTAGTAGGACGCGAGGTCGAGCAGCGTGCGGTCCAGCGCGTCGCGCAGGATCCGCGTCGCCCGCGACTTCTGCCGGTCCTCCAGCTCCTTGAGGGCGCCCGCCGTCCCGCGCGGCATCCGCCCCTTCTCGCTCTCGCCGAGCGCCTTGCGCAGGGCGGAGGTCTCCGCGTCGTTCAGCTCGGCCGTCTGCGCGTCCCGCTCCGCCTTCGCCGCGCTCACCAGCGTCTCCGCCGCCGCGACCGCCGCGCTCACCCCGGTCAGCCGGCGCGGCACCGCCACCACCTGCTCGCGCACCCGCCGCATCCGCGGATCGGAGGCGAGCCGGCGCGCCCGGCTGATGTGCCCCTGCGCGGCCCGCGCCACCACCTCGGCGGTCTCGCGCTCGACGCCGTCGCGCTGGACGAGGAAGTCGGCGATCGCCGCGATCGGCGGCGTCTGCAGGGTCACCAGCCGGCAGCGCGACCTGATCGTGACGAGCAGGTCCTCCGGCGACGGCGTGCACAGCAGCCACACCGTCCGCGGCGGCGGCTCCTCGATCGCCTTCAGCAGCGCGTTCGCGGCGCCCTCGGTGGCCCGGTCGGCGTCCTCGAACAGCACGATCTGGCGGCCGCTCCCGCTCGGCGAGGACGCGGCCCGCAGCACCAGCGCGCGGGCGTCCCTGATGCCGAACGACAGGCCCTGCGGCCGGACGACCTCGACGTCGGCGTGCGTCCCCTGGAGCACCTGGTGGCAGGACGCGCAGTGCCCGCACCCGCGCGGCGTCTCCGTGCACTGCAGCGCGGCGGCGAACGCCCGCGCCGCGGCCACGCGCCCGGACCCCGGCGGCCCGGTGAACAGCCACGCGTGCGCGAGCCCGCCCGTCCGCTCCGCCGCCGAGGACAGCTGCGCGATGACGGGCTCCTGCCCCACCAGGTCGTCCCACACGCTCATGGAACAGAGGCTAGCGGGCTCAGAAGTCGGTGATGACCGGGAACGTGCTCGTGGCGTCCTCGGTGCCGAGCGGGACGGGGTCCGGCAGGATCTCCCGGATGCGGTACTGGATCTCCCGGCTCAGCTCGCCCTGCGGCCGGCTCGCGTCCAGGACCAGGTAGCGGTCGGGGTCGGCCTCGGCGAGGGCGCGGAAGCCCTCGCGGACCCGCTCGTGGAACTCCTGCGACTCCGACTCGATGCGGTCGGCGGGCGCCGGCAGCCGCCGCAGGCCGGCCTCCGGCGGGATCTCCAGCAGGACGGTCAGGTCGGGGACGAGGCCGCCGGTCGCCCAGGCGTTGACGCGGGCGATGTCCTCCACCGGGAGCCCCCGCCCGAAGCCCTGGTAGGCGAGGGACGAGTCGACGTAGCGGTCGCTGACCACGATCACGCCGCGGTCCACCGCCGGCTTGATCACGTTGGCCACGTGGTCGGCGCGGTCGGCGGCGTACAGCAGGGTCTCGGCGCGGTCGGACAGGCCGGTGGTGTCGCGGTCCAGCAGCATCGCGCGCAGCCGCATCCCGATCTTGGTCGCGCCCGGCTCGTGCGTGGTCACCACGTCGTAGCCGTGGTCGCGGAGCCAGATCGCGGCGAGCCGCGCCTGCGTCGTCTTGCCCGCGCCCTCCCCGCCCTCGAAGGCGATGAACACGCCCCGGTTGCGGTGGACGGGCTGCGGGGCCGCGGCGGCCTGCTCCGGCGGCGTGTAGATCTCGCCGTGCAGGGCGGCGCGCAGGTCGGGGACGAGCGGGATGCCCCGCCGGTCGTCCAGCCGCCGGTAGGCGAAGAGCCCGGTCACCAGGGCGAGGACGGCCGCGACCAGCAGGGCGACGCCCGTCCCGTAGGCGTCGTAGACGCCGCCGCCGAGGTCGAGTCGGTGGGATCCGGCCGCCGCCGCGATCAGCGGGACGACGGCGAACGAGACCAGCGCGGTGATGAGCGCGACCGACCGCAGGTACGCCGCCGGGCGGGCGCCCTCCGGCGCCTCGGGGTCGTGCGCCGCCATCTTCGCGGTCGACCACGCGGCTCCGGCGAAGACGCCGAGGAACGCCGTCGCGAACACCACGACGACGAGGTTCTGGACGAGGGCGAGCACGACCAGCGCGAGCGCGGCCGCGATCACCGCGAGGCCGAGGAGGCGGCGGCGGCTGAACGGGACGAGCACGCGCGGTCCGAGGAACAGCCCGAAACCGAGGCCCACCGTGAGCGCGGTCAGGACGGAGCCGTACCCGGCGTCGCCGCCGCCCAGCTCGCCGGCGTGGACGCGGGCCACCGCCACGACCGCGCCCGCCGCGAGGGACGCCGCCGCGATCGCCGCGCCGGCGCCGCGCGCGGCGGCCGACCCCGGACCCTGGAAGATCAGTTTCAGCGGCGACCCGGCCGCGACCGGCTCGGTCGCCGGGATCTCGCCGGCCGTCGCCACGGCGGCGGCCGCCACGAGGAACAGGCCCGCCGTCACGTACAGGGCGAGGTCGGCGCGGGAACCGGCGCCGAGCGTCCCGTTCGCGACGAGCGCGAGGACGGCGAACAGCAGCGCGGCGGCGGGCGCCGGACCGTAGAGGACGCGGGTCGCGGCGCGGCGCGCGGCGGGCCGCGCCTCCTCGTCCGGGACCACGGCGGGCAGGGACGCGCGCGCCGCCGGTATCCACAGCAGGCTCAGGCACGAGACAAGGAAGGCGGCGGCGAGCGTCCACGGCAGCGCGTGCACGAGCGGCACGGTCACGACGACCACCAGCCGCAGCGCGTCCGCGATGATCAGCATCAGCCGGCGGTCGACGCGGGCCGCGAGCAGCCCGGCGACCGGCGGGAGCACCACCGCGGGCAGCAGCATCAGCGCCAGCGTGCCGCCGATCGCCTGCGCCTGCGCGGCGGCGCCGTCGCCGCGCGTCAGCATCGCCGCCATGGCGGTCAGCGCGGGTACGCCGATCCACTGGGCGGCGCTGGACAACGCCAGCGCCATCCGGAGCCGCCGGAACGGCCCGATCGACGAAAGCGACGAAACGCCCGGCGGCGGTGACGCTGCGGGGTGCGGCCGGGGTGCGCCCGTTCTGGTCATGTCGGTCAGGGTATCGGCGTAGATGTCCCTATGAACCGGACTTTGCGGAGGTTCGACGGCGCGGCGCCGCCTTCTTCTTCCCGCCGCCCGCGGCGACCTTCTCCCGGCGCTCCGCGAGCAGTTCCGCGGCGCGCTGGATCGTGATCGACTCGACCTCGTCGCCCTTGCGCAGGCTGGCGTTCGTCTCGCCGTCGGTGACGTACGGGCCGAACCGGCCCTCCTTCACCACGACCGGCTCCCCGCTCGCCGGGTCCTTGCCCAGCTCGCGCAGCGGCGCGGCGGCCGCGGCCCGGCGGCCGCGCTGCTTGGGCTGCGCCAGCAGCTCCTTCGCCCGCTCCAGCGTGACCGTGAACAGCTCCTCCTCCGAGCCGAGCGACCGGCTGTCGGAGCCCCGCTTGATGTACGGGCCGAAGCGGCCGTTCTGCGCGGTCACCGGCTCGCCGTCCAGCTCGCCCAGCGTGCGCGGCAGCGACAGCAGCTTCAGCGCGTCGTCGAGCGTGATCGTGTCGAGCGACATCGACTTGAACAGCGACGACGTGCGCGGCTTGGCGGCCTCGGCCTTCTTCGTCCGCTTCTTGCCGTCGGCCGGCGGCGCCGGCTCGGGCAGGATCTCGGTGACGTAGGGACCGAACCGCCCCGACTTGGCGACGATCGTGTGGCCGGTCTCGGGGTCGACGCCGAGCTCCCGGTCGCCCGACGGCTGCGCGAACAGCTCCTCGGCCTTCTCGGCGGTCAGCTCGTCCGGCGCGATGTCCTCGGGGATGTTGACGCGCTCGCCGTCCCGGTCGAGGTACGGCCCGTACCGGCCGACCCGCACCATGATGTCGGTGCCCTTGATCGGGAACGAGCTGATCCCCTTGGCGTCGATGTCGCCGATGTCGCCGACCAGCTCCTTCAGGCCCTCCTCCCCGGTGTCGCCGAAGTAGAACCGGGTCAGCCAGCGGACGCGCTCGGCCTCGCCGCGCGCGATCTCGTCGAGGCCGTCCTCCATGTGGGCGGTGAAGTCGTAGTCGACCAGGTTGCCGAAGTGCTGCTCCAGCAGGTTCACCACGGCGAACGCCAGGAACGACGGGACGAGCGCCGTGCCCTTCTTGAACACGTACTCGCGCGCCAGGATCGTTCCGATGATCGAGGCGTAGGTCGACGGGCGCCCGATCTCCCGCTCCTCCAGCTCCTTGACCAGGCTGGCCTCGGTGTAGCGGGCCGGCGGGCGGGTCGAGTGGCCCTCGGCGTCCACCGCGCTCGCCGTCAGCGGGTCGCCCTCGGCCAGGTTCGGCAGCCGCCGCTCCTGGTCGTCCCGGTCCGTGGACGGGTCGTCGGCGCTCTCCACGTAGGCCTTGAGGAAACCGTGGAACGTGATCGTCTTGCCGGTCGCGCCGAACTCCGCGCGCTCGTTCCGCGTCGACGTCCCGGTGACCCGGATCGACACCGACTGGCCGACGGCGTCCTTCATCTGGGACGCGATCGTCCGCTTCCAGATCAGCTCGTACAGCCGGAACTGGTCGCCGGACAGGCCCGTCTCCGCGGGCGTGCGGAACGTGTCGCCCGCCGGGCGGATCGCCTCGTGCGCCTCCTGCGCGTTCTTCACCTTGGACGTGTAGACGCGCGGCTTGTCCGGGACGTACTCGCCGCCGAACAGCGACGCCGCCTGCCGCCGCGCCGCCGTGATCGCGGTCTCCGACAGCGTGATCGAGTCGGTTCGCATGTAGGTGATGAAGCCGTTCTCGTACAGCTTCTGCGCGACCGACATCGTGTACTTCGCGGAGAAGCTCAGCTTGCGGCTGGCCTCCTGCTGGAGCGTCGTCGTCCGGAACGGGGGGTACGGGCGGCGCGTGTACGGCTTGCGCTCGACCGACTTCACCTCGTACGGGCGGCCGCGCAGGCGCTCGGCGAGGGCCGTCGCCGCGGCCTCGTCCAGGTGCAGCGCGTCCTTCGTCTTCAGGACGCCGTCGGAGCCGAAGTCGCGGCCCTGCGCGACGCGCCTGCCGTCCACCGAGACGAGCCCGGCCTTGAAGGCCGTCGGCTCCTCGTCCTTGCCGGTGTCGAACTGGGCCGCGATGTCCCAGTAGTGGGCGGGGACGAAGGCGATCCGCTCCCGCTCCCGCTCGACGACCAGCCGCGTCGCCACCGACTGCACGCGGCCCGCCGACAGCTTCGGCATGACCTTCTTCCACAGGACGGGGCTGACCTCGTACCCGTAGAGGCGGTCCAGGATGCGGCGCGTCTCCTGCGCGTCCACCAGGCGCATGTTCAGCTGGCGCGGGTTCGCGGCGGCGCGCTGGATCGCGTCCTTGGTGATCTCGTTGAAGACCATCCGGTGCACGGGGACCTTCGGCTTCAGGACGTCCTGGAGGTGCCAGGCGATCGCCTCGCCCTCCCGGTCCTCGTCCGTCGCGAGGAAGAGCTCGTCGGCCTCGGCCAGCAGCTTCTTGAGCTTCTGCACCTGCTGGCGCTTGTCGGAGTTGACCACGTACAGCGGCTCGAACTCGTGCTCGACGTTCACGCCGAGCTTCGCCCACGGCTCGCCCTTGTACTTGGCCGGCACCTCCGAGGCGCTTCCGGGCAGGTCCCGGATATGGCCGATACTGGACTCCACGATGTAACCGCGGCCCAGGTAACCGGCGATCGTCTTCGCCTTCGCGGGCGACTCGACGATCACCAGGCGCGTCCCCGGGCCGTTGCCCCGGCCACTGTTCGCGGTGCCGTTCTTGGCTGGCACAGTCGCTCCAACCTCGCTGTCTCGGGTCCTCTGACTCAGGCTCTTCCTACCGGCTTCGTACAACGTCGCATGGCGGCCTGTTTGTGCCCGCGCCTTCCCGCCGCCGCCCTGCGATCATCGTGCCGCCCCCGCGGAGGGGCGGGATTCTCACCGCCGCACGCCCCCGACAGGATGACACGCCGCCGCGCACCGCGCGGACCGGGAGGCCACGGTACGGTGCCGCACGGCCGGTAGACCAAGTAATAATGGTCGCAATGGCGGAGTACACCTACCTCGTCCTGTCACTGCCGCGCGGTACCACCCGTGACGCCGCCCGGCGGATCATGACCGAGCACGCGGAGCACGGCGGCTGGGAACTCGATCGCTTGCGCCTGTACCCGGACGGCCGCCGTCGTATTCAACTGCGCCGCAAGGTCATCCGCGCGGTCCGTACTTTCTGACCGTTCCCAGCGGCCTGTCCGGAGCGTAGCACTGCGTACGGATTCCTTGACGTGACGTTACTGTGTCCGCCGCCCCCTCGCCCCACCGCCCACGAACACAGCGCCCCCGGCACACGGACGCGGCGTCGCGGCCTGCGGACTCGCCGTCAGCGTCCCGCGAACGCAGCCTCACCGTACCCGTGAACGGCCGCGCCGCTCACGGGTACGGCTTCGGTGGGGCGAGCGCCGCGCTACACCAGCCCCCGCCGGGCGTGCAGGAGGCTCGCGCGCCTGTCACAGGTAGGGCCGCACCCGTCCACGGGCACGGCTCCATCCGCGCGTCGGGCACGACTTCGCCCGCTCACGGCACGGCCACCTGGTCGGGGGCATGGCTTCGCCCGCCCCGGTCCGCGCCTCCGGGACGGGCGAAGGTCTTTCGCATGCCGGCCCGAGGCCGGCTCACCCGCGGTCTGGTGGATCTAGCGGCGGCTCACCCGGATCCGCCGGCCCAGCACCAGGGCCCCGGCCGCGGCGGCCAGCACCCCGGAGACCGCCGCGAGCAGCGTCGCGCCCGTCCTGGTCCCCGGCGTGATCTTCTGGGTGGACGCGACCGGGCTCATCGGGCCGATCCGGTCCGGCACGTCCGCGATCTCGGCGGTCGCCACGCCGCGCACGTCGACCGGCAGGACCGGCTTCACGGGCAGCGAGACCGTGCCCGGCGCCGCCTCGGCCGGACGGACGCGCTCCGCGCCGACCTTCACCGGCGCGCTCTTCCCGGCCAGGCCCTGGACCTGGGGAAGCACCTTCTCCGCGGGGAGAACCTGCGACGCGCCGTTCACGTTCGGCAGGACGCCCACCTGCGGCAGGCCGGTGCCGTTCGGCAGCCCCTTCGACCTGGACATCGCGCCCCGGGCCGGCTGGTCCTGGAGCAGGGTCCCCACCAGCGAGGCGCCCTTGGGCAGCTCGACCGGGCCCAGCTTCGACGCGGTGCCGCTCAGCGACCGCGGGCTCCCCAGCACGGGAAGGCCGCCGTCGACCGGCGCGCTGCGGCCGTTCACCTTGGGCAGCCCGGCGCCGCCCGGCAGGGCCTGCGTGTCCAGGAGCGAGACGGCCGCCGGCGCGCCGTCACCGTCGAGCGCGGTGCGCTGGTTCCGCCCCGCGGGCCCGCCCTGGGCCGGCAGGCCGTCGAGGACGGGGAGGCCGCCGACCGCGGGCGGGTCGATCTTCGAGCCGGGACGGGGCGCGGTGCCGGTCGTCCGGGAGTAGGGCTCGTACCCGCCGTTCCCGGGCTCGTCGCACACCGCGGAGGCCAGGCCGACCGCGGCGGCGGCGTTGCCGCACACCACGGCCGGGGCCTGGACCGGCGCGTTCGCCTGGTTCCCGGAGCCGGTGCCCTGGTCGCCGGACGTCTTCGACCCCGAGCCGTGCGGGCCCTGGACGAGGCTCTGGCCGTTGCACCCCGCCGCCGCGCCGCCGACGACGGCGGCCGCGTTGCCGCAGACCTCGGCGGGAACGGAGACCGGGGCGTTGCCCTGGTTTCCGGAGAGGATCCCCCGCGTCCCGGAGGTCTTCTGGTCGCCGCCGGAGCCGCTGCGCACGTGCGCGCCGCCCTCGCAGATCGCCCCGGCCTCCCCGACGAGGGCCGCGGCGTTCCCGCAGGCCGTCACCGGGATGCTGATCGGCGCGTTGCCCTGGTTTCCGGAGAGGATGCCGCGCACGCCGGAGGTGGTCTGCTGTCCCGTCCGGTGGCCGCCGTTGCGGACGGAGGCGCCGCCCTCGCACGCCGCCACCGCGTTGCCGACCGCGTTGCCGCAGACGTCCACGGGCACGCTGATCGGGACGTCGGCCTGGTTGCCGCCGCCGACGGCGCGGACGCCGGACGTCTGCTGCTTCGACCCGGTGTGCCCGCCGCTCTTGACCTTCGAGCCTCCCTCGCAGCCCGCGAGCGCCCGGCCGACCACGGCGACGCCGTTGCCGCACGCGTTGACCGGCGCGGAGATCGGGGCCTTGACCTGGTTGCCGCTCAGGACACCGGCCGTCCCGTCGGTGGTCTGGCCGCCCTTGCCGCTGCCCTTGACCTTGGCGCCGCCCTCGCAGCCGGCCTGCGACCCGCCGACGACGGCGACGGCGTTGCCGCAGGCGTTCACCGGCAGGGAGATCGGGGCGTTGACCTGGTTGCCGGACGCGACGCCGCGCTTGCCGGACGTCTTCTGGCCGCCGCCGCTGCCGCCCTGCTCGACCTTGGCGCCGCCGCGGGACGCCGCCTGGCTGCCGCCCACCAGCGAGACGGCGTTGCCGCTCACGTCGACGGGCGCGGAGATCGGCGCGTTGACCTGGTTGCCGCTCAGGACGCCGCCGTTTCCGGACGTGACGTCGGCGAAGGCGTTGACGGGGATGGCGCTGACGCCGAGGGCGACGAAGCCCGCGGTCAGCACGGCACGGGAGGTGCCCTTTGCCCACGTTCGCATGATGCTCCTAGGGGAGAGTTGGTGAAGGAAGAGACAGGTGCGTCTCGGGGGAAGGCCGCGCATGAGGGCACGGCGGAAGACCGGATCGGCGCGCCCGAGCCGCACGGGCACGCGTCCGGAGACTGGAGTCGGGAACTAGTCGGGCGCGAAGGAGGGCTCGTCCGCAGCGGTGCGGACGGCCGGTGGCACGGCGCCGAAGACGGGGCGCAGCGATGCCCGACGAGGCGCGGGGACAGGAGTCCCGGCAGAGGGGAACCCCGCGGCGACGCTGGACGCGATGAAGCCGCCGGTCGCCGAATGGGTGCCCGGCTTCTCGGGCGCCGGGCTCGGTGCGGGGTGGTGCCGGACGACGACGTGGCGGGCGGCATGGCCGACGCCGGGTCGCGTCCGGGAAAGGCTGGAAACAGCGGGCGCGGACGCCTCGTGGTGCGTCTCGGGCGCGGCGGCGACCTCGGTCACGACCGGCCTGGGCTTGCGCTTGACGGACGGCTCGACCCGAACTTCAGGCGGGGGCGGCGGCGCGTCGTGCGCGGTCTTCTCTTCACGCGGTTGCGGTGCCACGACGCCCACGACCTCGACCGGGGCGGCGACGCCGGGCGCCTCCCGCACGGGCCGGCGGTCGCGGACGGTCTGGACCGCGTCGCCCAGCAGGGGCGTCTTCTCGACGACCCCCGTCACGGGCGCGGTCGGCGGCTCGTCGGCGTGCGCGACCTGCGCCGCGCACCCGAGGAGCCAGCCGGCGATCAGCAGCCCGCCGAGGACCAGCAGGCGCCGCACGGAACGCCCGACGGCGGCACGGCGCAGCAGGGCGGATACCGCCCCGACCCGCACCGCGCCACCTGCCACCGGACACCCTCCGCTGCGACCGATCCGCCCTCAACGAATGGTGACGATAGCACCACGGAAAGCTCTGGTGATGGCAAATTCAGGAGCGATCAAGGAATTTGTCGAGAACCCTCACGCCGAAGCGCAGACCGTCCACGGGAACGCGCTCGTCGACCCCATGGAACATTCCGGAAAAGTCCAACTCTGGGGGCAATTTCAGCGGCGCGAAACCGAAGCACCGCATGCCCAGAGTGGAGAACGCCTTGGCGTCCGTCCCGCCGCTCAGGCAGTACGGCACGGGCAGCGCACCCGCGTCCTCCGAGGTAAGCGCCGCCTCCATCGCCGCGACGAGCGCACCCTCGTAGTCCGTCTCGACCGCGCGGTCATGATGGACGAAATCCCGCTTGACGTCCGACCCGAGAAGTTCGTCCACTACGGCGAAGAATTCCGTCTCGTGCCCGGGAAGGAATCGTCCGTCCACCTGAGCGGTGGCGGTCTGCGGGATCACATTCGACTTGTAACCGGCATCCAGCCGCGTCGGATTGAGCGTGTTCCGCAACGTCGCGCCGATCATTCGCGCGAGCGGCCCGATCTCCTTAAGGCATTTTTCCGGATTTTCCGGATCGAACTCGACGCCGTACGCCATGCAGGCCCGCTCCAGGAACGCCCGCACCGACTTCGTCAGCCGCACCGGGAACTCGTGCGCTCCCAGCCGCGCGACCGCGGCCGCCAGCGCCGTGACCGCGTTGTCCGGATGCACCATCGACCCGTGGCCGGCCGTCCCGGAGGCGGTCAGGTTCATCCACGCGATGCCCTTCTCCGCCGTCTCGATGAGGTACATCCGCCGGTCCCCGGGCACCGTCAGGCTGAACCCGCCGACCTCACCCACGGCCTCGGTGCACCCCTCGAACAGCTCGGGATGCTCTCGCACCAGCCAGTGCGCGCCCCACTTCCCCCCGGCCTCCTCGTCGGCCAGGAAGGCGAGCACCACGTCCCGCGGGGGCTTTCGCCCCTCCCGTAGGCGCTGCCGCACCACCGCGAGCATCATCGCGTCCATGTCCTTCATGTCGACGGCACCGCGCCCCCAGACGCACCCGTCGGCGATCTCCCCGCCGAACGGGTCGCGCGTCCAGTCCTCCCGGCGCGCCGGCACCACGTCGAGATGCCCGTGCAGGAGCAGGGCGTCGCGCCCCGGGTCCTCGCCCTCGATCCGCGCGACCAGGCTGGCGCGCCCCGGATGCGACTCGAAGATCCGGGTCTCCAGCCCGACCTCCTCCAGTTTCTCCGCGACGTACTCCGCCGCCGCCCGTTCCCCCGGGCCCGAGTGATCGCCCGGGTTGCTGGTGTCGATCCGGATCAGCTCCTGGCAGAGCTGAACGACCTCGTCCTCGGCGGTCGGCTGCCGCACCACAATGATCACCTCGCGTCGCTGGCGTACCGTCCCATGGTGCCCCGTCGATCGACTTCGCCGCGACTCGCCACCTTTGGTATGGTGAACTCCGCCGCCGCAGCCCCGCTGCGGCCTGCGACCGGTCCGGGTGGCGGAATAGGCAGACGCGCTAGCTTGAGGTGCTAGTGCCCTTTACGGGGCATGGGGGTTCAAGTCCCCCCTCGGACACTTCACGACAAAGTGGGGCAGATGCTCATCTGTCCCAGTTTGCGTTTCTGGGGTTCTTCCGGGGAGGGACGTCGGCGTCCAAGTAGTGGACGGGCCGCCGGTCAGCTGATCGTCAGCCGGTACGAGCCGCGGGCGCAGCCGGTGACGCGCCAGCCGCCCTCGGCCTTTCTCGCTTCGATCCTCTCGATGCCGGTGACCGCGGGAGCGGGACGGTCTTCTCCCGGCACCCAGATGTCCAGTTCACAGCCGCCGCCCGTTGTCTTTCCGGTGAGCGCGAGTTCCTGCGGCCCGGCGGCCTTTCCGCCCGGCCGCCCGCCGGGAAGGGACCGCAGCGAGGTGAGGACGCCCGGGGCCGCGCGCGGGTAGGCGCGCGAGATCTCCTGTTCGGCCACCGCGTCGCGGCGCAGGAAGCGTCCCGTCGCGCAGTCGAGGTTGTTGAGCCCGTTCCCGATCGGCTCGACGCCGTTCTGCGGATCGCCGCACGCCTGTTTCCACACCCAGAAGGCTCCGCCGATCCTGTTGTCGTCCTCTTGGCGGGCGTAGCGGCGAAGCCTGCCGGCCACCGAGCCGGCATCGCCCCAGAAGCCCCACTCGCCGCTCCAGACCGGCATGTCGCCGGCGGCCCGCCGCGCGAGGGCGAAGCCGTGCTCGACGGAGGTCATGACGGGCAGCCCGAGCGAAGCGTCCATGGTGATCGACTCGGCGTACAGATGGGGCGCGAAGACGACGTCGGGATCGGACCGGAAGGAGCCGCGCGGGATCGCGTCGAACCCGGTGCCGGACCAGAAGATGCTCGGCTCGGCGAACAGCAGATGGTGACGGGCCTCGGCGGAGCGGATCGCCCGCAGGACACGGTCGTAGAAACGGCCGAGCAGCAGCGTCGATGTCAGCGGCGCCTGCTCACCGAAGCCCGGTTCGTTGAGCGGGTCGAACCCGGCCACCGCGGGGTCGTCGCCGAAGCGGGCGGCGAGCATGCTCCACACCTTCACCAGGCGGCCCTGGACACCGTCGCGGTCATAGTAGAAGTTCGTGAACGCGCGGTTCCCCGCGGGCGAGATGTCGCGTCCGGTGAACTGGCAGCGCGGCGCGCCGTCGGCCTTGGTCGCCCACGCGGGCGCGCCGTCGTAGCCGTCCATCCGGGACGTGCCGAAGGGGCACGAGGTTCCGGCCGGGGTGGGCTCGTTGCTCCAGCCGTCCTGGTGCATGTCGATCACCGTGTACAGCCCGTGCCGCTTCGCCCAGGCCACGGCCTGGGCGATCTGCCGCAGGTAGCCCTCGTCGTACCGGCCGGGGCGCGGTTCGATACGTGACCATGACACCCCCAGCCGCACCACGTTCAGGCCGAGCGCCGCCATCTGCGCGAAATCGTCCTCGTCGAGTGGCAGTGTCGCCGGCACTCCCGGGCGCGGCGAATAGAAGTCCACCAACTGGTTGACGTTCACTCCGCGCAGGAGGACCTGCCGGCCTTCACTGTCGACGATGCGAGGCCGCTTCCCCCGGACGGCCCGCAACGGTGACAGCCCCGTCTCCGGCGCGGCGGCGGGTCTGCGGGCGACGGGCGCGGGCTCCGGCCCGGCGAGGGCCACGGCTCCGGCCATCGCAGCCACCGCGACCGCGAAGCTCAGGGCCGTCGCGGCGGAGGCGCCACCAGCCGCCCGCCTGAACGCGCGGCCGGTGGCGGGCAAGGCCAGCAGTGCGGGCAACCAGCCGAAGGCGACGCCGAGGGACGCGCCCTCGCCGAGCCTGGTCCACAGAGCCGCGGGCGTCTGCAGGGGAGCGCCCGGCCCGTCCAGCACCAGGAGTCCGGCGGTTTGGACGGCGCCGAGGACGATGCCCGCCCAGAGCGCGGCCAGCCATCCGCCGATGAAGGCCCCCGAGGGCGTGCGGGATCGGCGTGCGAAGGTTCGCTGGGTGCGGGCGAGCGCCAGGAAGAGCGTCACCAGCCCGGCGAGGAGCCCGGCCGCCCCACCCTGCGGGGACGCCGACGGCAGTCCGTCCGGCAGGTCCCGCGACCAGTGCGACGCCACCCACATCCCGGTCACCGCCACCACCGAGACGCTGATGGCCGCGACCGGCCAGTGCGCCCGGCGGGTGGGCTCGCCGTCCTCACGCTCTCCCGTACGCGCAAGGAGGGTGACCGCCGCCGGGACCAGTGCGTACAGGGCCGCTTTCGGCACGGTGAAACTCGTCGACCACAGCAGGTCGGCGACGTCCAGCTCAGGTGCCGTCGCCGCGACCGACATGGCGGCCTTCGCGACCACGGCGGTCAGCACGAACCCCGCCCAGACCGTCGCGAAGCGCGCCCGCCGTCCCAGATGCCCGAAGGCGGCCACGACCCACGCCGTGCCCGTCAGCAGCAACGGAACGTAGACCACCAGGGGGACGATCTGCCAGCGCGCCGCCGGTACCACCCCTCCGGGCATTCCCAGCAACGCGAAGTACCCGACCGGATCGATCAGAGCCCCCGCCGCGACCAGTACCAGAACGGCACCCACGGCCGTTGACACGAGACGTCGCGAACCCAATGTGGCCTCCAGGCGCCGAGAAGCGCCAAAATACATGAGATTTCCTCATGTTTGCTAGCCTTTCCGGAACCGACGAGTCGCCGGTCGGTCAAGGCGGCGCCGGATGGACCCGCTCGCCCTTGGCGAAGGCGGCCTTCTCGCCGGGCGCCACCCGGTTGACGGCGACGTGCACGCCCGCAGCGGATCCGGGGTGCTCACCGGCCAGTCGCCGCCCGCGGACAGGCCGGCTTCCGCGCGGGCAGCGCGGCATAGGAGTCCTTGGCCACCGCCCGCAGGAACGGCGTCATCATTTTTCGCAACTTCACGGTCGACTCGGCCGCGCGGGTGGAGTTGGGGTGTGCTTGCATGTACGCCCGTGACGACGCCCCTGTATGTCCCGGCAGGGACGCCCCCAGAGCGGGTACCGGGCGATGACGGCCGCGTCGTGCGGGTGTTGGCGAGCACTCGGCAGCGGGTCGCGGCCCGCGTGCTCGACCTGCTGGCCGCCTTCTTCGTGGTCATTGCGGCTGTGTCGCCGGTCTACGCGGTCGCCTTGCTGTCCGATGGCTCCTCCACCTCGTTCCTCTGGGCGACCGCCCCAGTCGTGGTCCTCGGCATGGCCGGCCCGCTGCTGCTGCGCGTCGGGGGGATCGTGCGGTGGGGCTGCACCCTGGGCCAACGAGTCGCCGGGATCCGGGTGGTGCGCGAGGAGGACGGAACACGGCCCCCGAACTGGCGGCGGTCCTTCCGGCGGTATGCCCTCCCGAGGAACTCCGCGTCCCTACCGCTGATCAGCGATCCCTGGGTGTGCGGGAAAGACGAGCGGCTGAGACAGTGCCTGCACGACCGGCGCGCCGGGACGGTGGTCGTCCGGGCCCAGGCTCCCCCGGCGCCCGCGGAGACCGGCGGGCTGGCGACCCTTGGGTCTCCAAGCCCAACCGGGCTTCCCGACCATGTGCGCCGCTGGGAGGCGCGCGAACGTAAGCAGCGCATCGCGCTCGGCTCCACGTTAGGTGTTCTCGGGGCGACCGTTCTGTCCGCACCGTTCGCCGTCGTGCTCATGACCGCCGGGCCATTCGCCATCGGCGGCCCGGCGTTCGAGGTCGACACCTTCTACGACGACGCCACCGGGTTCGAGAACCGCTTCGAGGGGCGGTCCGAGACCTACGAGCGCACGGCCGCCAAGGTCCTGGACGATGAGCAGGGCTGTCTGGCGGGAGCGACCAGTGGGCAAGCCCGCGCCGTCCTGCGCCGGACCCGGTGCGAGGGACGGATCGAGATCGCGTTCAGAACCACGGACGGCGTCCTGGTCAGCAGCCACGTTCTCAAGTTCCCCGACCGGGCCTCCGCCGCCGGCGCCCGGCCTCGTCTGCGGCACACCGACCTGCGCTTCGTTCCGGACGGCGACGTCGACCCGCCGGGAGGCGCCCGCATCGGCGATGTCGGAACCCAGGACCGCTACGTGGTCGTCACGACCGCCGTCTCCCCACGCCAGCCGGAGGCGACGGCGAAGGCGAAGAACGCCTTCCTCCTGATCCACGTCCCCACCCTCAACGTCATCCTCTGGCTCTAACAGAAGGGCGCGCCGAGCGGGAGTCCGGCGGGCCATGGGCTGTCCGGGCGTGTCGGCCTGCCGGTGACCGCGGGGGCGCACGGCGGTGGCGCCTCTCAAGATCCCCTGCGTGCTACGGGACTGCGGGGGGGGATCTTGAGCGGAAAGGAGGGTATGGCGGACCAGGGACCGCAGGACCCCTCGTACGGATCGAGTGTCCCGCGCTGGTCGACGGCCGCGCGCCGGTCGCAGTCGGACCCGGCGACGTGATCTTCACACCGCGCGGAGACGGCTACGGCATGGCCGACGACCCGGCCACACCGTTGGTCGAGGCCGCGCACCCGCCGCGGCGGCCAGCCGAAGACGGCGATGTGGTGACGCTGTGCGGCGGCTACCGGCTCGACCCGGACCGCACCCACCCGCTGCTGCGCGACATTCCCGCGGTGCTCCACCTGCCCGCGCTGGTCGGACGGCACGACGACCTGCGCACGACACTCGACGCTCTCGGCCGGGAACTCGGGTCGTCCCGTCCCGGCGGCGCGGCACTCGTCCCGCTCCTGCTCGACATGCTGCTGCTGCACGTGCTGCGCGCCTGGTTCGAGGACCGGCCGCGCGATCCCGGTGGCGCGGGCTGGGCCGCGGCACTGGCCGACCCGCCGATCAGCTCGGCGCTGCACGCCATCCACCAGGATCCCGCGCACGCCTGGACCGTCCAGTCGCTCGCGGATCAGGTGGGGCTGTCGCGGGCGGCGTTCGCCCGCCGGTTCACCGCCGCGACCCGCCAGCCGCCGCTGGCCTACCTGACCTGGTGGCGGCTGACCGCCGCGGCCAGCATCCTCCGCGAGACCGACGCCCCGCTGGAGCAGATCGCCGCCCAGGTGGGCTATTCGTCGCAGTTCGCTCTCGCCAACGCGTTCAAGCGGCAGTACGGCGTCCCACCCGGACGGTTCCGCCGCACGGCACGGACGTGACGCACCCCCCGCCTCGGCGCGGACCGGCCGAGGACATCGTCGCCATCGGGCGCCAGGTCGATCATCACACGACGTCGGGAAGGACTGCCCCGCGATGGTGGAGGGCGGATCAGCGTCCAGCGTGTCATCCCAGTCCGCAGCGACCTTGCCGCGACAGGAGCCGAGCCCCAGAGCGTGCCCCATCCCGCAGCACGCCCGTAGGGTCGGGGCCCGTATACGGTTACGCCGCGTACTAGCCGGGATGTTGCTACGACGGGTAGGCGGGTAGCTGTCCCACCGGGACGCGGTTTCAGCCCAGGCGCGTAGAGATTCGCCTCGTCATCCCGCCGCCGGGGAAGGCCCGCTCCTCGTCCCGCCGCGCTCACCCCAGCGCGGCGACGCCTAGGGAAGCTCCTCCCACCACCAGGCGATCGAGGGAATCTTCGGAGGCTGGTCCGTTCCGGGCGGTGGCGTGTCCGACCAAGTGCAGGTGGTCCTGACGGCTCCGGGGTGCGCCCCGTCGGGATTGCTGTAACGCGGCGTCGCCAGGCCCCATTCGATGTTGCCGCGCATGAGATAGCCCAGGTTGGCGACATAGGGCCGGAGCCGTTCACTGGCGTGCGGCTCGACGTTGTCGCGGACGTCGACGAAACGGCGGGCGATGCGGTTGCACAGGTCCACCGCCTTGGCGATGGCCTCCTGGATCGTGCAGTGCTCGTGCGCTACGAAGACATTGACCAGGTTCAGCCCGCTCGGATTCCCGCCTCCATGGCGTTGTGCGAACCACAGGTCCTTGCCGAGCGAGTACAGATCGTCGCTGAAGGCGGCGTAGGTCGCCGTCATTTCCTGCAGTGCTGAGACTTCGCGGGAGAACATCTCGTCCTCCGGGATGGGCGCGCCGAGCGCGATCTCGGCCCATACCAGCGTCGGATCGGCGGCGGCGAACACCGGGCGCATGGCGGTGTAGTCGTTGAGAGTCGGCACGGTGCCTCTGAGCCGGCAGTTGATCTCCCACGCGACCCCGAGCAGCCACGCGCGGTGCGCGTCCAGCTGGCGGCCGATCTGGGCTGGGGTGGCGTATCGCCGGAGGCGGTGCGCCAGGTCCTGGACGGGAGCGCGGAACGGGTCGTCGTCGGCCATCATCTCGCAGCCCGGATCCGCCAGCGTCCGCACGACGCGCGACGCGATGTCGACGAATCCCTGTGAGGCCCCGGTCACCTGCGCCTCGTCCAGAACATCGTCGAAGACGAACATGAGGTAACTCCAGTCGATGGCCATCTGGAGCCGTTCGGGCGCGGCGTCCGGGCAGATCCGGGCGAAGAACTCGGCGGCGTTGCTCTCCTGGACACGCCGCCACAGGCGCTCGTTCTCGTGGAATCCGTGGGCGGCCATCCAGTCGTTTCCGCGCTGTTCCAGCTCGGCGAGCATCGGGTGTGTCCGGGTGCGCAGCGGACAGTAGAGCGAAGGTATTTCAACGGTCAGGGCAGGATCGCTCATGAGGAAGATCACTCACTAGGGACGCGGATCGAGGACCATTCGCAGGTCGCGGGGGTACACGGTCGCGAGTGCGAGTGGACGCACGCGGCTCCCCGGGGCAGGGGTCAGCGACCAGTGGGCGGCGATGGTGGTGACGGTCACCGTCATCTCGGTCCAGGCGAAAGCATCGCCCAGGCACACGCGGCGACCCGCCCCGAACGGCAGAAAACACTCCCGGGGCACGGGAGCGGACGATGACAGCCAGCGGCCGGGCACGAACCGATGAGGCTCGGGGAAGAGGTCGGGGTCCAGCTGCTGCGTGTGGGGGCTGAAGACGATCTCCGCTCCCCGGGGAATCCGCACGCCTCCGAGGTCGATCGGCGATCGCGCTCTGCGCATCACGATCCAGATGGGATGGTGGAGCCGGAGCGTCTCGGTGATGAGGGCCCGCACGAAGGTCATCTCACCGACGTCCTCGAACCCGATCTGCCGGTCTCCCAGAACGGTACGAATCTCCGCGTGGAGCCGTGCCTCCAGCTCCGGATGCCGTCCGAGTTCGTAGAACAGCCAGGACAGGGTCAGCGCGGTGCTCTCGGTGCCCCCCACGAGCAACGCGATGACCTCGTCGTGGATCTCTTCGTCGCTCATGCCCTCACCCGTGCGCTCGTCCTTGGCCGCGAGCAGCATGGAGAGAATGTCGCCGTGGTCGCGACCGTCGGCCCGATACCTCGCGATCGTCTCCTGGATCGCCTGGCGCAGTCCCCGCGTCGCCTCGTCGAACCGGCGGTTGGCCGGCACGGGAAGCCGTTCGACCAGCGGCGTCGGCGCGATGGTGCGCCAGCCGATCCCCGCGACGATGCGCGGGAAGTTCTGCTGGAACTCCGCGACGACCTCGCGGGCATGGTCGGTGGCGAACAGCGTGGCGGCGATGATCTTCAACGTCAGGTCGAAGAGCTCCCGCTGGACGTCGAGCACCTGCCGCGGCCGCCATTCCCCGGCCCGCCGCGCGGTCTCCTCGCTCATGACGCGGGTGTAACCGGCGATGCGGTCGCGGTGGAAGGCGGGCTGGAGCAGCCGCCGCTGACGCATGTGGAAGGCGCCGTTCGAGGTGAAGACGCCGTTGCCGATCAGAGGCCGGACCTTGTCGAAGAGCTTCCCCTTCTCCACGTTGCCCGCCTCGGCCACGAGAAGGTGATGGACGAGCGACGACGAGGTCACCACGTACACGGGAAGGCGGCCGATGAAGACGCGGACCACGTCGCCGTACGGTCGTAGTGACTCCATGAAGGCCAGCGGGTCACGCATCAGGGACAGGCTGTGGCCGATGACCGGCAGTCTTCCGGGTGGGCTGGGTATCCGGGTCGGCGGTGGCGATGGCATGCGCACGGCGGCTCCGTACAGTTGCGCAGCGTCAATTCGAGGCTGGACCGCTCCAAATACGAACGGACAAGTAGCTCAGCGGTCAGCCCGGCTAGTGCCGACGATCTGGCGACACGGCACGGACAGGTGGTGACTGATCGGAGCCATCGGAGGTTATTCGCACGACAAAGACTCGCAACAACGCACTCACACAATATTTATGAAAGTCGCTTGTGTCAACGACAATCAACTCGCCGAGTGACAGGCACCCGCGCCCCCGGGCCTTGTTCACCGCATGGCCGGGACGGCAAGCTGTGAGCCGACGAGAGGGGGCTGGCGATGGAGCGGGCCGACGCGTTGGTGCTGTTTGGGATCACCGGGAACCTGGCGTACAAGATGCTGCTGCCGGCGTTGTACCGGCTGACGGCGGACGGGGTGCTGGACCAGCCGGTCGTGGGGGTCGCCAAGACCGACCTCGACCTGGCCGGGCTGCGAAGTCGGGCCCGTGAGGCCTGCGAGGCCAAGTACGACAAGGTGGACGACGCGGCGTTCAACAAGTTCGCAGGGAACCTGCGACTCGTCGCGGGCGACTACACCGACGGCGCCACCTTCGATGCGATCCGTCGCGAGGTCGGCGACGCGGGATTCCTCACTCACTACCTGGCGGTTCCTCCTTCGCTGTTCGCGACGGTCGCGGGGGGCCTGGCCAAGGTGGGCCTGAACAGGAACGCCCGAATGGTCGTCGAGAAGCCGTTCGGCAAGGACCTGGAGTCGGCGCGGGCGTTGAACGCCGAGTTGCTGGAGTTCTTCGACGAGGACCATCTGAGGCGCGTCGACCACTTCCTCGGCAAGGAGCCGATCGAGGACCTGCTGATGTTCCGGTTCGAGAACATGCTCCTGGAGCCGATCTGGAACCGTCACTACGTGGACAACGTGCAGATCACCATGGCCGAGGACTTCGACGTCGCCGACCGCGGCTCGTTCTACGACGCCAACGGCACGATCCGCGATGTCGTTCAGAACCACCTTCTGCAGATCCTGGCGCTCCTGGCCATGGACCCGCCGCCGTCGACCGACGCACGCGCCTTCATCGACGAGAAGTGGCGGGTGCTTCGCGCCGTCGAGACCGTCGCGCCCGGCGATGTCGTCCGCGGCCAGTACGACGGCTACCTCACCACCGAGGGCGTCCGCGAGGGTTCGACCACCGAGACCTACGCGGCACTGCGCCTGCGCATCAACAACTGGCGCTGGGCCGACGTCCCGTTCTACATCCGTTCCGGCAAGGCACTGGGCACCACCGACCTGGAAGTGGTCGCGCAACTCCGCACCCCGCCCACCACCTACTTCGACGGCGCCCCAGAGCCCAATCTGATCCGCTTCCGCATCCAGCCCGACGCGGGGGTCACGTTCGACCTGCTCGCCAAGGTCCCCGGACGCGACAGCACACGGAAAGTCCCGCTCAGCGTGGACTTCACCAAGGTCCTGGGCCCGATGGAGGCGGCCTACCAGCGGATCCTCACCGACGCCGTGACCGGCGACCCCCGCCGGTTCGTCCGCTTCGACCTGGCTGAAGAGTCCTGGCGCATCATCCAGCCCGTCCTCGACCTCCCCACCCAGCCCCTCCCCTACGCCAAAGGCTCCTGGGGGCCGGACGAAGCCGCCGCCCTCGTTCCCGGCGGCTGGCACGAGATCTCCACCACCTTCGACTGAGGCGCACGGACCTGGAGGTGGGTGCTTCGCGACGGTGGGGAGTGACACGCGCCGGTTCTGAGGACGCCGCTGCCGAATCCGATCTCGCCGCAGAGCTGGGTGGCCTCGTGGCCGAGGCCCTGTCCGGGCTTCCCGACCGACGGCTGGGCGAGATCATGGCAGCGAGGTTGGGGCTGCGAGGAGACGCCCGCACTCTCCAGGCGATCGGAGATCACCTCGGGGTCTCACGCGAACGCGTGCGCCAGCTCCAGAACAAGGCGGCCGGCAGGCTGGTCCGTCGGGCTCGGCAGCCGGGCACTCCGGGGGCCTCCCTCGCCACGTTGCTCGAGCGGCATGGCGGCGACGGCTCAGACGAGGAGTTCGCCGACCGAATCTACGAGCTGGCCGCTACGACGTTCACCGTAAGTCAGCGGACCAGCCTGCCGCTGCTGCTGGCTGCTGCCGGGTTCTACCGAGCCGACGCCACACGGATCGCAGCCCTCGCTCTTCAACGGGCCAGTGCCCGTAGCGCGTCTGCCAAGGCCGATCAGAGAGCAGAAGGCGGCCGTGCGGAGCGGTGGGTCGCAAGGTGGCTTGCGCACACGCACTGGCCTGCGGATCCAGGTTCCCCGCCCTCCCGTGACAGCCTGCGCGCGTCCCGGGGGATCGAGATGGACGAGCTGGCCGGCCTCTATCCGTCCACCAAGCTCGGCCGCAAGGTGGCCTTCGAATCGGGGTTGGAGCGGAACGTCATCGACGCCCTTGAGCACTGCGAGAGAATCGCCTACTTCCAGGAACAGCCCTGCGTCGTCGACTACCACTACGGAACGAGAGCGCGGCGGTACCACCCCGACCTTCTGATCGTCACCGACGACGGGCGGACAGTGCTCATCGAGGTCAAGCCTCTGTGGGAGATCGCTCTGAGCATCAACCGCGCCAAGGCGCGGGCTGCACGATCGATGGCACACCGCAACGGCTGGGGGTGGCTGTCGGTCGCGGGTCTCCGAACGGAACGTGACCTGATCGACCGGACGATCCCGCCCAGCGGGCACCACGCCCTTTCCACGGCGCTCGCTGCAAACGGCAGCCTGTCGTGGGCACAGGTGCAGGCACTGCGTGAACGCAGCGAGCTCAGACTTGTGGACGTCTCCGCCTACGCGCTCCAACACGACGTCCACTTGCAGCTCATGCCCTACCGGCTGGGCACACCGCCGCTACCTGCCCCGCGCTGATCTCGTCTTCGAGCCTTGGTTCTCGGCCGTAGTCCTTCGACGGAGTCACAGGTGCCGGGCGGCGATGTCGCGGCGTCGGAGGTTGTGAAGATCCGTCGTGCGAGCGAGGTGGACGTGTCGTGCGGCGGCCGATACTGGGGGGATGTCAGATCGGTTGCGCGGTTTCGGTTTCCCCAGGTGGCTGCGGCGGCGGCCTGGGGAGGGCGGCCGCCTGGTGGACGTGCTGGTCGCCGCGGCGGTCGCCGTCCCGGTCTTCGTGCCGTTCGCCACGGCGCCGGAGGTCACGCCGCTCGGAGTGGTGTTCAACCTCGGCACGGTCGTCCCGCTCGTGTGGCGGCGCCGGGCGCCGTTCGCGATCGCGCTGGTGGTCGCGTGCTTCGCCATGGGGGTGTCGCTGCACCACCGGCCGGGCCTGATGCTGCAGTACGGCGCGCTGGTGGCGATCTACACCCTTGCCGACCTGGGGCGGCATCGCTGGCAGAGGTGGGGTTTCATCGGCGTGATCGTGGCGTCCATCCCGCCCGGTGCGCTGCTCGTGAAGAACAACGACGCGGGCGAGTTCATGTTCACGCTGCTGCTCCCCATGACGGCGTTCCTGCTCGGCACGCTGGCGCGGACCGCGCGGGAGCGGTCGAACGCGCTGGTGGAACGCTCCGCGCAGCTCGAACGCGAACGCGAGGCGCTCGAACGCGAGCGCCAGGCCGAGGCGGCGCGGGCGGCGGCGGAGGAACGGGCCCGCATCGCCCGCGACATGCACGACGTGCTCGCGCACGCCGTCAGCCTCATGGTCGTTCAGGCGGAGGCCGGTCCGGTGGTCGTCCACACCGATCCCGGCCAGGCCGAACGGGTCTTCGACGCGATCGCCGACGCGGGCCGGGACGCGATGACCCAGCTGCGGCGCACGCTGGGCGTGCTGAAGGAGGAGCAGGACCACGGCGTACGCGCGCCTCAGCCGACCATCGGCGCGCTGCCCGGCCTGGTCGAGCACGTCAACCGCACCCAGGTCCGCGTGCGGCTCACGGTCGAGGGCGTGCGCCGCGGCCTGGCCGCCGACGCCGACCTGGCGGCGTACCGCATCGTGCAGGAGGCGCTGACCAACACGGTGAAGCACGCCGGCGCGCGGACGGCCGAGGTCCTGCTCCGCTGGACCGACCACGAACTGGAGATCACGGTGACCGACGACGGGCGGGGCCGGGCCGGGGCCGATCCGGGCTGGCGGCGGGGCGGCGACGGCCTCATCGGCATCGGTGAACGCGCCGCCGCCTGCGGCGGCACGGCCGAGGCCGGTCCCCTGCCGGGCGGCGGGTTCCGGGTCTCGGCGACGCTGCCCTGCGCCGCGGCGGTGGCCGCGTGATCCGGGTGGTGCTCGCCGACGACCAGGAGCTCGTCCGCACCGGCTTCGCGATGATCCTGGACGCGCAGCCCGACATCGAGGTGGTGGGCGAGGCGGAGGACGGCGCCGCCGCGGTCGCCGCCGTGGGCGAGCACGACCCCGACGTCGCGCTGCTCGACATCCGCATGCCGGGCATGGACGGCATCGAGGCCGCGAAGGCCGTGTGCGCCGGGACCCGGACCCGCGTGATCATGCTCACCACGTTCGACCAGGACGACTACGTCTACGACGCGCTCTACGCCGGGGCGAGCGGGTTCCTGCTCAAGGACGTGCGCCGCGACGACCTCGTGCACGCGGTGCGGGTGGTGGCGGCCGGGGAGTCGCTGCTCGCGCCCACCGTCACCCGCCGCCTGATCTCCGACATCACGCGCAACCGGCCGCGCGCCGGCGCGGCGGTCTCCGACCGCCTGTCGGTCCTGACCGAGCGGGAGCGCGAGACCCTGCGCCTGCTGGGCCGCGGCCTGTCGAACGCGGAGATCGCCGCGGCCATGGTCGTCAGCGAGCACACCGTGAAGACCCACGTGAGCAACGTCCTGGCCAAGCTCGGCATCCGCGACCGCACCCAGGCCGTCATCGCCGCGTACGAGACCCGGCTGATCGAGCCCTCCTGAAGGTGCGGCTCCCTCGCGCGGGGGAGCCGCACCCCGGTTCTCCCCCGCATCACCGAGGCCCGAAGACCCCTCGCGACGGCGATCCCCCGGACCACCGCCCTCCCTGAAGATCGAGAACGCAGGGACGCAAGCCTCGACCTCCGGGAGAACCGCTCATGACCAGGATCGCCTTCCATCTCGCCCCCGCCCTCATGCTCGCCTACGGCGCCGTCCGGCTGATCGACGGCCGCGACGGGCGGCACGGGCCCGGCCCCGCCTGGACGGTGGGCCACCTGCTCTTCCTGGGGTCGCTGCTCCTGTACGGGGCGGTGATCGCGGGCCTGTGGCGGCGGATGCCGGTCGCGGAGGGCGGCAGGGCGCGCCGGGTCACCGCCGGCGCCCTCACCGCGATGGCCGCCGTCGGGCTGGTCACCTTCGTCCGAGTCGCGATCATCGACATCGTCGTCGGCCTGCGGGCGGCGGACTCCGCCGAGAAGAGCGCGCTCTCCGACCGGTACGCGGACGTTCCGGCCGTGCTCCCCCAGGCGTTCTACGAGATCGGGCCGGTGCTCTTCATGCTGGGCCTGACCGCGCTGCTCGTCCAGCACGCGGTCGTCGGCCCCCGGCGCGCGTCGGTCGCCGCGAGCCCCGTCCTCGTCGTCCTCGCCTTCGTGGTCATCACGGCCGACCTGGACCTTCTGCCGGCGGGTGCGGCCCTGATCTGGCTCGCCCTCCTCCCGCACACCCGGGAGCAGAGCCAGTCCATTCCGGCGCACCGCGCGGCCAAGTCCTCCGCGGCGGCCTAGCCGGACGCGACCACCCGTCACCACCGAACTCAGGGAGCGAACATGATCAAGCAGAGGCGCGCGCTGCGCGGCGCAATCGCCCTGGCCGTGGCGGCCGGTGTCGCGGTGAGCGCGCTGACCGGCACCGGCACGTCGCGGGCCGACGGCGCCGCGGGAGTCGGCGGCGCCGCCGACCAGGCGGAGCTGCGCCGGCTTCTGAACCGGCTGACCACGGTCGACGGCGGCCCCGGAGCGCTCCTCCACCTGCGGGAGCAGCGCGGCAGCACGGTGCTGACCAGCGGTGTGGCGGACGTGAACAGCCAGGCGCCGGTCCCCCGCGACAGCGGTTTCCGGATCGGGAGCATGACCAAGCCGTTCGTGGCCACGGTCGTGCTCCAGCTGGTGGGAGAGCACCGCGTCTCGCTCGACGCGCCGGTGGACCGGTACCTGCCCGGTGTCCTCCGCGGATACGGCGGACCCGGGCGGAAGATCACCGTCCGCCGGCTGCTGCAGCACACCAGCGGCGTACCGGACTACCTCGCCTCCCTGGACCCGCAGGAGATCCTCAAGGATCCGCTCGCCCACCACGACACCCGCGACCTGGTGGACCTCGCGCTCGCCCGTCCGCCGGTCTTCGCGCCGGGCACCGGCTGGAGCTACTCCAACACCGACTACCTGCTGGCCGGCATGCTCATCGAGAAGGTGACCGGCCACACCTGGGGCGAGGAGGTCCAGGAGCGCATCGTCGCCCCGCTGGGCCTGCGCGGGACGTCCGTGCCGGGGGACGCCTCGGCGATCCCCGGCCCGCACCCGCGCGGGTACGTGCGGCCGGGCCGCGACGCGCCGCTCGTCGATCTCACCGCGTTCAATCCCTCGGTCGCGGGCGCGGCCGGCGGGATGATCTCCAGTGGCGGCGACGTGGACCGGTTCCTGGGCGCGCTCGTCGGCGGCGAGCTGCTGCGCCCGGCCCAGCTGCGGGAGATGATGAGGACGCGGCCGACCGGCGCCCCGGACGGCCGGGCCTACGGCCTCGGCCTGGAGAGCAGGCCCCTGCCCTGCGGCGGCCTGTACTGGGGGCACGGCGGCGACGTCTTCGGGTACGAGACCGCGAGCGGCGCCACGGTCGGCGGCAGCCAGGCGACGGTCATGGTGAACCTCGACCCGGGCGGCTCGGACGCGCAGAGCGACGACATGAAGAGAGCCGTCCAGACGGCGCTCTGCCAGGGCCGGTCCATGACCTCCCGGTAGCGCACGCGCGAAGGCCGGACGGGGCGGGGCCCCGTCCGGCCTTCGTTCTGCCGGTCAGCCGGCGTGGCGGGTCTGAGTGGGGACGTTGAAGCCGTTGACGCGGACGTCGGGCTTGGCGGACGTGGCGGCGTAGCGGGCGGTGATGGTCTGCTCCTCGCCGGGCCAGAGCGTGACGTCGTTGTCGCTCCAGCGGATCGGCAGCACCTGCTTGCCGCCCGCGAACAGGTCGGCCCGGGTGAACAGGGCGGGAGTGCCGCCGTGGCCGACGTTGCGGACGGTCACGCTCGTCACCATCTCGCGGCCCTCGCGGTGGGTGGCGGCCTCGACCTTGATGTCGGCGGACCCGAGCGAACGCAGGCCGGTCAGGTCGGCGTAGCCGTCCTTCTGGAAGACCGCGAACCCGTTGGACGGGGTGTACTGGCCGGGCGCGTGCGTCTTCGGCCAGTCGACCTTGTCGGCCTTCGTCGACAGCCAGTACACGTTGCGGCTGACGACCTCGGAGCCGCGGGTGAGGGTGAGCTTCTCGAAGTAGGTCGTGGAGATCCCGGCCGGGACCTTCGGGCGCAGCACCGTCCGGACGTCCTGGCTGCCCAGCGCCCCGACGGGCGCGGTGGCGGTGGCGCGGACCTTGCCGTCGAGGTCGATGATCTGGGCGGTGGCGCGCAGGCCGTCCTGCCGGGCGCCGGTCAGGTTGGCGACCTTGACGGAGCCGTCGTCGTAGGAGTACATGACGTGAAGGGGCTCGTTGGCCTTCTTCGCGCCGAAGTAGACGCCCGGCTGGTCGAAGTCGGTGCCGTACATGCTCCACTGGAGCGACGGCCACGCCTTGTTCAGCATCCAGTAGATGATCCCGGTGCTCGGGTTCGCCTTGTCGGTGGAGTTGCCGACGTACGACTCGAACTGCGCGCGGGTGACCTCGTACTGACCGAGCTGGACGGTCTTCTGGTAGGAGGCGGCGTCCTTCCAGGGGCCGTACCGGTGCCACAGCGGGGTGTTGTAGACGCCCATCCGGGACAGGCGCGTGTAGTCGGAGTAGAAGAACGTGTGGTACATGTCCTGGCCGGCGGTCTGGCCCTGCGCGGTCGCCGGGTCCCAGATCTTCTTCTGCTCGTCCGGGGGGAGGAAGCGGTTCAGCGAGTCCTGCGTCGGGATGGTGTTCCCGGTGCTGACCTCCGTGTCGAATCCCCAGGCGCTGCCGGTCATGCTGAGCGTCGGGTCGTCGGTGTTGACGGTCTCCCGCCTGTTGTTCCACAGGGCGTTGGGCGGGAAGTAGTTGTAGCCGCCCTCCTTGGTTCCGGCGGGGCCGAGCTTGGGCGACGCCTTGTACTCCGCCGCGGCGACCTGCGGGAGCCGGAAGTCGGCCCGCTCGAACGCCTTCAGGTAGAGGGCCTCCTTCTCCGGGTCGGGCGCGTCGTCGCTGCCCTGGAAGAAGGTGAAGACGCTCGGGTGGTCGCGGAGCCGCTCCGCCATCGTGCCCGCCTGGTTGGACGCGTTGGCCTTGACGTCGTCCGACCAGGTCGACGACTTGCCCTCCCAGAGGGCGCAGCACTGCCAGCCCGGCATCGCGAGGACGCCGGCCTTGTCAAGCTGGGCGAACATGTCGTCGGGCGGGAAGTTGCCCTCGAACCGGACCGCGTTCAGGCCCATGTTCCGGATGTAGGAGATCTGGTCGGAGACGTTGGACGGGGAGTAGCGCAGGAAGAGGTCCGGCGACCATCCGGCGCCGCGGATGACCAGCGGCTTGCCGTTGACGATGAACTGCCGGTAGCCGTCCTTGCCGTGGGTCTTGCCGGGGACGGGCTTGGTGAGCCGGGACGTCACCGTCCGGATGCCGAAGTCCTCGGCGGCGGCGCCGGACACCGTTCCGCCCACGGACGCGTTCAGCGCGAGGTGGTACATCGGCTGGGCGCCCATCTGGTACGGCCACCACACGGCCGGGCGCACCAGGTGCAGGCCGGGGCAGTCCGCCTTGCCGATCGCGACGGTGCGGGTCGCGTGCGCGGGCACCGTGACCGTGGTCTTGCAGGCGATGCGGGCGGAGCCGCGCGTCACCGCGCCGGACACGACCACCCGCTGAGCCGACCCGGTGTTGTTGCGCACGTCGGCCTTGACGGTCAGGTCGGCGGTGGACAGGTCGCGGGCGTTGTCCTGCAGGACGTGCAGGTTGCGGACCGAGACCGGGCCCTCCTGGACGATCTGCGGCGCGTACTGGAGCCCCGTGTTCTGGTCGGGCGCCATCGGGTTCCAGTCGACCTGGTTCTGGGTCAGGTACCGCATGGGCGTGTCGAACTTGGTGATGTCGGCGTCGTTGCGGGAGACGTCGAGCGCGATGGCGTTCGCCCCGTCCCGGACGTAGGGCGTGATGTCGTACTCCAGCCGGGCGTAGGAGCCCTGCAGCTGCGCGCCGCCGGCGATCTTCTTGCCGTTGATCCAGAGGTCGGCCTTTCCGGAGACGCCGTTCATCACCAGGAAGGTGCGGCCGCCCTTCCGGGGGTGGACGGTGAGCTGGTCGCGGTACCACCAGTTCACGTCGAACTGCTTGGTCGGGACCTTCGCCATGGTGTCGTCGTGGAAGATGTTCGGGTACCGGCCGTTCTCCAGCAGGCCCGCCATCAGCGTCTGGGGCCGGGACAGCGGCAGCCACCCCTTGGCCGCATAGTCCGGCATGGAGATCTCGGCGCCGGTGTCGTCCGTGTCGGCGGACGATCGGATCGCCCAGCCGGAGGTCAGCTCCGTGGTCCCGGAGGACCGGATCCTCTGGGCGGCGGGCCGGTGCCCGGCGAAGGCGTGGGCCGGCATCGCCGGGGCGAGCGTCCCGGCGAGGGCGAGCGCGGCGCACAGCGCCGTGGTTCGAGTCCTGGACCCGCTCATGTGTCCATCTCCCCTTCGTGCGGCCGGAGCCGGGCGCTTCCCGGGGGCCGATGACACCCATGCTCGGGCCGGAGGCGGCCCTCGGGCCGTAGGGGCAGGACGCCAATGGGGGTAGTGCTAGGCCCACTCCGCGATCTCCGGGACGGTGGGCCGTGGACGTTCCGGCCTCAGCGGCTCAGGGCGGTCTCGTGGTCCACGTGCGACAGTTTCTCCGGGTTGCGCACGTGGTACGCGCCGGTGACGCAGCCGCCCTCGACCCGCACCGCCAACACGCCGTCGACCTCGCCGTCGACTCGGACGAGCAGCCCCGGGCCGCCGTTGACCTGCACCAGCTCGACCGACCTCTCGGCGTCGCGCTTCCACCAGCCCGCGGTCAGCAGGCGGGCCACGTTCTCCGCGCCCGAGACGGGCCGCGGCAGGGCGTGCCTCACTCCGCCGCCGTCGCTCAGGGCGACGACGTCCGGTGCGAGGATGTCGAGCAGGTTCTGCAGGTCGCCGGTCTCGACCGCTCGCTGGAAGGCCAGGAGCGCCGCTCGGGTCTCGGCCGGGGAGGCGACGCCGCGCGGCCGGCGCGCGGCCACGTGCGCCCGCGCCCGGTAGGCGAGCTGGCGGACCGCGGCGGGGCTCTTGCCGACGGCGTCGGCGATCTCGTCGTAGCCGAGGCCGAACACCTCGCGCAGCACGAACACCGCCCGCTCGGTCGGCGCGAGGGTCTCCAGCACCAGCAGCATCGCCATCGAGACGCTCTCGGCGAGTTCGACGTCCTCGGCCACGTCGGGCGTGGTCAGCAGCGGCTCGGGCAGCCACGGACCGACGTAGGACTCCTTGCGCCGGCCGAGCGCGCGCAGGCGGTCCAGCGCCTGCCGGGTGACGATCCGCACCAGGTAGGCGCGCTGCTCCCGCACGATGGCCGTGTCGACGTCCACCCAGCGGAGCCAGGTCTCCTGCAGGACGTCCTCGGCGTCGGCGGCCGAGCCGAGCATCTCGTAGGCGACGGTGAACAGCAGGTTGCGGTGGGCGACGAACACCTCGGTGGCGGAGTCCACCGAGGTCGCGGGCTCGGCTGTCTCCGCGGTCCGTTCCGTGCGCTCGCTCATCCCCGGCTCCCGCCTGTGCGTTCCCACCCTTGCCTCGTGCACTGGACGTCGCAGCCCGCCGTTTTGTAACACCCGCGCTCGGGTGGCCTACGTCACATCGCCGCGGCTGTTACAGGGGCCGGTGCGGCGGCGTCTCGTGTTCGTCAGGACGCCGCACGGCGAACGGTCCGGGCGGCTCGCGATACGAGTGGAAGGCATCCGCCACATGGCCGAGACGGCCTCACCCGAGAACATCCCCACCCGATCCGGCACGACGACGGAGGCTCCACCCGGTTCGAGCTCCCGCCGCTGGTGGGGGCTGGTGGTCATCGCCCTCGCCCAGCTGATCGTGGTGCTGGACATGACCATCGTCAACATCGCCCTGCCGTCCGCCCAGCGCGACCTCGGCATGACCGACGGCAACCGGCAGTGGGCCATCACCGCCTACACCCTCGCCTTCGGGGGCCTGCTCCTGCTCGGCGGGCGCCTCGGCGACCTGTTCGGACGCAGGCGCGCCTTCATCACCGGCCTGCTCGGCTTCGCCGCGGCCTCCGCGCTCGGCGGGGCCGCCACCGGCCCCGGCATGCTGTTCGCCGCCCGCGCCCTGCAGGGCGTCTTCGCCGCGCTGCTGGCCCCGGCCGCGCTGTCCCTGCTGACCACGACCTTCACCGACCCGCGCGAACGCGGCAGGGCGTTCGGCGTGTTCGGCGCCATCGCCGGCGCGGGCAGCGCGATCGGCATGCTGCTCGGCGGCCTCTTGACCGAGTACCTGGACTGGCGCTGGTGCCTGTACGTCAACGCCCCGGTGGCGGCCGTCGCAGTGCTCGGCGCGGTCGTGCTGCTCGACGACCCCGGCCGCAAGGCCGGTGCGCAGCTGGACGTCCTCGGCGCCGCGCTGGGCTCCGCCGGCGTGCTGTCCATCGTCTACGGCTTCAGCGAGGCCGAGTCCCGGGACTGGGACGACCCCCGGGTGCTCGCCCTGCTCATCGGCGGCGTGCTGGTCCTCGGGCTGTTCTCCCTGTGGCAGACCCGCGCCCGGACGCCGCTGCTGCCCCTGCACATCGTCAGGGACCGGCAGCGGGCGGGCGCCTACCTGACGATGGCCCTGGTCACCGTCGCCATGTTCGGCGTCTTCCTCTTCCTGACCTTCTACCTGCAGGGCATCAAGGGGTGGTCGCCGCTGAAGACCGGCACGGCCTACCTGCCGATGACCGTGTGCATGGTCATCGGCTCCACGCAGATCTCGGTGCGGCTGCTGCCCCGGGTGCCGGTCCGGGCGCTGATCATCCCCGGCCTGGTGCTGGCCGCCTGCGGGCTGGCCGTCCTGGCCTCCATGGACGTCCACGCCACGTACCCCGGCCGCGTCCTGCCCGGCATCTGCATGATGGGCCTCGGCATGGGCGTCACCTTCATGGCGGCCATGTCCACGGCCACCGGCCGCGTCGCCCCGCACGAGCAGGGGGCGGCCTCGGCGACCCTCAACACCATGCAGCAGGTGGGCGGATCGGTCGGCACCGCGCTCCTCAACACGATCGCGGCGAGCGCGACCGCGGACTGGCTGACCGGCCACGAGGTCGACCTCGCCCAGCGGACGCCGCAGGTGAGGGCCGCGCTGGCCGAGGCGACCGTGCACGGCTACTCCGTGGCGACCTGGACCTCCGCGGGAATCATCCTGCTGGCCGCACTGGTCGCGGGCGTCTTCGTCAACGCCAAGGCGCCGGGACGGCAGGCCGGACCGGCCTCCGCCCCGGCGGCCGCCGACCGGGAGGGCGGGGCCGCCGGGACGCCGGCCCGCGTGGGATCGCCCGCAGGCTGAACCCGGGGGCCTTCGCGGGCGCGGGCTACTTGCGGCGGGCGACGTCGTAGAGGGCGCAGCCGATCAGTTCGAGGGACACCTGCAACCGCTCCAGGCTGACGTTCTGGGCGATCGTGTCCTCGGGGGTGTGGTAGACGGGCTCCAGCTGGCTGGGCGCCTCACCGCCGCGCCAGCTGAAGTTGCCCGCCGGTATGCCGCGCTCGTAGAAGGCCTCGTGGTCGCTGGAGCCCCGGGCGGTGGGGCCCTTGGTCTGGTCGGAGTAGCCGAGGCGGGCCGCGGCGGCGTTCACCGCGGCCGTGGTGGTGTTGTCCGCGCCGTCCACGGACAGCAGCCAGTACGTGCCCGCCGGGGGATGGCTGGTGGCGACCATGTCGTTCTGGAAGCAGCCGGTGATCTGCCCGACGCCCTCCGCGTCGAGTTGCTTCACGTAGTGCCGCGCTCCGACCAGGCCGGACTCCTCCGAGCCCCACAGGCAGACGCGGACCGCCTGCTGGGTCGGCAGCCGCTTCAGCACGCGGGCCAGTTCCAGGCACAGCACGGTTCCGCTGCCGTCGTCGTTGGCGCCGGGCGAGCCCGGGACGGTGTCGTAGTGGGCGCTGACGATGACGGCCTTGCCGGTGGGGTTGGGCAGCGTCGCCTTCCGCTCGGCCAGGACGTTGTACGAGGTCAGCCCCGAATGGTGGGTGATCTCGAAGGAGAGGCGCCGGGCGCCCGCGCGGATCCGCTCGCCGTGGTACTCGGCCAGGCCCAGCACCGGGATCGCGACCGTCTCCTTCAGCGTCGGGACGAAGGCGCCGGCCTTGCGCTCCGGGTAGGTGACCGAGCGCGCGTTGACGATGAGGGCCGCCGCGGCGCCCGCGCCCGCGGCGGCCTTGGCCTGCTCGGTCTCCATGCCGGGGATCCGGTCGAACAGCACCAGGCCGCCGCGCACGTCACCGGTGACCTCGGTGACCCGGCCCACGTCCACCACCGTGCCGTCCACGGAGGCGACGGCGCCCTGCGGGGAGGCGCTGCACTGCCAGACCCGCTCGCCCTTGGATCGGATCTCGGCCAGGTACTTGTCGGCAACCGGGAAGGGCTGGAGTTCGACCCTGTAGCCGAGATCGCGCAGGCATCCGGCGATGTAGCGGGCGGCCCGGTGCTCCGACGGCGTCCCGGCGATGCGCCAGCCGATCTCGTCGCTGAGCACTTTCAGGTGCCGCAGCGCCCGGCGGGCGTCGACGCGGGCGACCACGGCCCTGTCGCCGGCGGTGAGGGAGGGCGGCCGGAGGGCACCGGGGCGCTGCCGGGTCGCGGCGGCGGCGGTGCCGGGGAGCAGGCCGACGGTCGCGAAACCGGTGAGGGCGGCGGCCCCGGCCAGCAGATCGCGGCGTTTGACCTCGGACATGGCGTCTCCTCGGGAGATCGGCGGCCGGCGTCGCCGGCCCGGATCCCGAGTCGGCGGCGGACGGCGGGACAACGGACTTCCCCCGGTGGGAGTGAACATACAAAAAGGCCATAAAACCGACAAGACTCTTACCGTCCGCAGACCAGATCGTGATCAGGTTCGGGAGGCGCCCCAGGCCAATGGACCACCGGTTTCCGCTGGACAACCCGGCTTGCCCGGTAGGCCAATAGGGAAACCGGCCGGATTGAATGGCATTCCGACGTTCCAGCGGAAAACGGCTGGGTCCTGGGGCGGTTCCGGTTTCGGATGAACGCGGGGTTCAGGGCCTGGGGGCCAGGCCCGAGTAGACCGACGCGACGTACTCCGGGGCCTTGGCGCCGCGGCGGGGCCGGAAGTCGAACGCCGACCCGTCGGTGAAGTCGATCCGGATGAACCATTCCGGCTGCGGGGTGCGGCCGAGGGGCACCGCCCGCAATCCGCGGACCGCCGCGAACGGGATCTCCCAGCAGGTCGTCAGGGGCGCGGTGGAATCGCCCGAGTCATCGCCCCGAGCACCGCGGACGCGACCGCGCAGCCCGCCCGGCCGACCGGAGGGGCGCGCGAACCGCGACTCCACGGACACCGCGAGCCGCCGGTCCGTGAGCAGCAGCCACGCCTCGTCGGCGTAGCCGGTCATGTGGCCGGCGACGGCGGCCGCCGCCGCGTCCGGTCCGGGCGCGTGCGCCCACCCCCAGATCACCGGGTCGTCGGCCCATTCGTCGTACCAGAACCGGCCCGTCCGGACCGGATCGGTCGGCAGGGGCCAGGACGGGTCCGGGACGGACGAGCCGTCCGCGACGGCGGACGGGGCCGGGGCCGTGCTCAGCCCTCCCACCGTCGCGCCGATGTGCCCGGCCGCGTGGTCGCCCATGACCAGCCTCTCGCCGGGCGCGCACCAGTGCGCGCGGGCGATCTCGTACAGCCTCTGCTCGTTGCGCGGCATGTGATCGCCCGTCAGGAACGTTGCGTGGCGAGGTGGAGGAGCCGGCCCGCCGCCTCGTCGTCCGGTGCGGTGACGTCGAAGCCGGAACCGTCGTGGAGCCCGATCCGCAGGACCGGGACCTTGCGGGGACGGAACCCGGAGGGCAGCTTGCGCCGGTCCAGGCCGAGGTGCGCGATGTGCGCCGCCGGGATCTCGGCGAGGCCCGCGACGCGTGACAGCGGCACCGGTTCGCCCGGTGGGTAGGGATGGTCGCGAGCGAGCGAGCGCCCGAGCTCCGCCGCCCCGGCGGCGATCCTGCGGGCCCGCGACAGCACCCCCGCCTGCGGCTCGCGCCGTGCCTCGGACTCGGCGGCCTCGCCAGGCATCATCGCGACGACGCCGATCCGGTACGGGGTGAGGACGAGGTAGCGGGTCTCCGCGGAGTCGGGGAGCGTCACCCGCGCGGCCATGCCCCCGCCGGGGCCGAAGACCACCAGCGCCGGCGGAGTGAGGCTGTCCTCGCGGAACGCCGAGTCCACACCGGCTCCGACGGCGTTCAGCACGGCGCGTCCGGCGCCGCCCGGGATGCCCCGCCAGTCGTGGCCGTCCACGTCGAAGCGCAGGGCGGCGCCATGGCAGTACAGGCACAGCAGAACGGGCTCGTCCGGCCGGCACCAGTGCCGCCGCACCGCCAGCGTCCCGCTGAGCTCGCGTCCGCTCATCTCGGCGCCCTCCCCCGACCGTGATGGCGAGATCCTAGTGGAATCACCGCAATTCAGCCGTCACGTCGTCCGATCCCGATCCCATGCGAATCTCGGCTTGGGCGGGCCGTTCCAGCGTTCGGCCATGCGGTCGAGTTCCGCTCTCACCCCGGACCGGCGGAGCCGGCCGAATCCGGCGTACCGGAGCTCGCGGCAGAGGGCGTCGAATTCGTCCTCCGTCCACTCGGGAGCGTCCCGCCCTTCCAGACTGCGGAGGGTGAGGAAAACGGTCAGGAACGGCCGTGCCCGGTCGTCCCAGTCCGCCGGGTTCCGCACGCGCAGTTTCCAGTCGAGCTCCCACACGCGCACCGTGCCGTCGAGACCCGCGGCGAGGACGTGCCGGCCCGCGTCGGTGACGCGCACCAGGGCGACCCCGCTCCCGCCGTCGGACAGGACGTGGTGGGGTTCGCCGCCGCCCGGCCGGCGCAGATCCCACATGGTCACCGCTCCGTTCGCGGAGCCGGTCAGCCCCCAGCGCCCGTCGACCGTGGCGCAGGCGGCCGTGACCCCGGTCCCGTAGGCCTCGATCGAGAGGTCGCCGAGGGGATGCAGGAGAAGCACGGAGTCCCCGGAGGGGTAGGTACCGGGGGAGATGCTCAGGACGTGGCGGCCGTCCCGGGTCATGCTGACGCCCGCGGCGTCGTCCACCCAGCTCGTCGCGGTGGCCTCGGCGTCGCCGAAGAGATCCCGTACATCGTTCCAGCCACCGATGATCAGATGGCGGCCGTCGGGGGTGACGGTCAGCGCCGTGACGTCGCAGGCCGGGGGGACGCCGGGGCCGCCCTCCCGGCCGCCGTGCAGAATCGTCGTGCGGCCGGATTCGATGTTCCACAGCCGTATCTCTTCGCCGCCCCCTTCCGTGGCTCCCGCCGTGACGACATGGCGGCCGTCCGGGCTCGTGCACACGGCGATGAGCCGCCCGCGCCCGGACGCGCCGGTCCGCAGGGTGCGCACCAGCCTCCCGGCGGACAGGTCCCACACGTTCAGCTCGTCGCCCGTCGACGCGGTGACGCAGCGGCGCCCGTCCGGGGTGAGGCGGGCGCGCACGCCCGGGCTCTCCTCGACCAGCCGGTGCACGAGGCGCCTCGCGGCGACGTCCCACACCCGCACGGCACCGTCCGCGCCCGCCGACACGGCCCGCTCACCGTCGGGCGTGACGTCCAGGCACGTCACCGGCCCGGTATGAGCCGCCAGCGTCCCCAGATGCCATGACGCCCGGACCCCGACCCGGGTCGACACCAGCGCGAGTCTGTGCCACGCGTCGAGGGCGGGCGCGCTGCCGCCGAGATCGGGCGTGCTCCGGAGCCGTTCGAGCGTCGCCGCGGCCTTGGTGTACCGCCGCGCGCCGATCTGCCGTTCCGCCTCCGCCGCCTGCGCCCTGACGTGCGAGTCGAGCCCGCTCAGCTCGCCGTGGGAACGGGGGCGGCAGATCTGCAGCGGGGCCGGGCGCCGCCGCCCCAGATCCAGGACTCGCGGCCGACCGTGATCGGGCCCGATCACGACGCGGCGGCCGTCCGGCGCCACGCAGGCACTCCGCGGATCGGGCGGGGCGCTCATCGTCCGGACGCAGCGCCAGGTGTCCAGCTCCCAGAGCCGCAGCACGCCGTCGATCATCAGCAGATGGCGCCCGTCCGGAGTGACGCACATCTTCTTCAGCGCGGGGGACGAGGGATCGGCGAACGTGTGCGTGATCCGCCCGGTGGCCATGTCCAGCGTGACGACGACGCCCCGGGGGAAGGCCGCGACGGCGTGCCGGCCGTCGGGGGTGACGTGCACCAGCGACGCGTTGTGCAGGAGGCGGCCGTCCATCTCATCCGGGATCTCCGTCTTCCAGACCGTCTGCCCCGTGACCAGATCCCACAGGCACAGCAGGGGACCGCCGTACGCGGACAGGGCATGGCGCCCGTCGGGGCTGACGCAGACCGCGTTCATGACGCTGTGACCCTTCTCGTCCCGCGGCCCAGGGAACGTGCGCACTCGCCGGAGCGTGGCCACCTCCCAGAGATGCATGGAGTCGCGCCGACCCGCCGTCAGGGCGAAAGCTCCATCGGGGGTCAGGCAGATCGCGTCCGTTCCCGATCTCCTCCCCCGCCAGGGACCGGTGCGTTCGCCGGTGACCAGGTCCCACGCCTGCAGGCTGTCCTTCCCGACGAGCGTGTGCCGCCCGTCGCGGGTCACGCGGATCTGGGAGATCACCCAGTTGCCGGTCGGGATGGTCCGCACGCGGCGGCCCGTGTCCAGCTCCCAGACGAGCAGGCACCCGCTCGAACCCGCGCCCACGATGTACCGGCCGTCGGGTGTGGGGCACAGGGCGAAGACGGTCTCGGTTCCGATCGTGTCGAACTCGACGTCGTCCTCGACCTCCGCCTCGAACTCGGTGTCCTCCTCGTCCTCCTCGACCTCCGCCTCGATGTCGGCGCCGCGCTCCTCGCGGACCTCGGTGTCACCGCGCTCGCGCTCGACCAGGCGGAGGAGCCGTCCCACCCGTTCGGGATCGTCGCGGCGAACCGACTCCAGCTCAGCCGTCAGGTCAGCGTCGGTGATGCCGGCGGCGCGCCAGCGCAGCAGGCCGGAGTTGTAGATCACTTCCGGATGGCGCGGGTCGGCGGCGCGCGCCTCCCGGAAGGCCGCCGCCGCCTCTTCCGGCCGCCCGAGGTCGAGCAGCGACAGCGCCCGGTTGTTGAGCTCGTTGGCGCGCAGTCCGGCCGTCCTGGGCAGGGCCCGCGGGTAGGGCGTCCCGAACTCCGCCGCGTAGAGGGAGACCAGTTCCTCGGCGACCGGGGCCATGCCCCGCGGCCGGTGCTCCGGCTCCTCGCGCAGGCACCGGGCCAGCAGGCCGGCGAGCCCGGCGGGCATGGCGTCCATGGGCGCGCCGGGACTCCGGCCGTCCAGGTAGCAGGCGAGGCCCGTCGCCGCGGCCGGGCCCAGGCGCCAGCGGACCCGGCCGGTGAACATCTCGAGCACGCTGACGGCGAAGCTGTACACGTCCGCGCGCCGCCCGAGGGGACGCCGGGCCGCCTGCTCGGGCGAGGCGTAGGCGGGGCTCAGTCCCCCGGTCGTGACCAGAAGCGTGCCGTCGCCCGGTTCCGCCGCCGACGACCGCTCCGTCATCAGCTCGCCAGCACGCGCCAGCCCGAAATCGCTCACCTTGGCGTTCCCGGCCGAGTCGAGCAGGACGTTGGCCGGCTTGACGTCCTGGTGCACCACGCCGAGGCGGTGCGCGTGCGCCAGGCCCCAGGCGGTCTGGATCGCCACGTCCAGGATCCGCTCCAGCGCCGCCCGCGGGCCGCCCTCGTACAGGCGTCCCCCGCGGATCCAATGCCGCAGGCTTCCCCCGTCGACGAACTCGGCGAAGACCCGCGGAACCGCGCCCAGCGTCTGCACGTAGTGGCACGTGCAGATGTTGGGGTGGAGGCCCAGCGCCACCCACGTCTCGGCCTCCTGGACGAACAGCCGCACCAGGTCCTCGCTCGCCGGCATGCCGGGGCGCGGGCACTTGACGGCCAGGTCGATGTCCCAGCCGAGGTGGCGGACGCGGTAGACCAGCCCCATGCCGCCGTCGCCGTACAGCTCGCGGACCTCGTAGAGGTCCAGGATGCGGTCACCGACCGCCCACTCCTCCGGGACGCCGTCCGCCGCCGCGGACGTGGCGGGGTCCACGAGCGTCGGCGCGGGCGGCGGCGGCCGGTAGACGCTCGCGCCCCGCCACCATGTCCGTCTCGCCACGGCTTCCCTCACATCCGCCGCGAATCACCACGCCGGTACAAGGATGTTCCACGGCCGGCCGGGCGAACAGCCCTCAGACGGCTTGGGCGGGAGGCCTCGTGGTCGAGTTGGTCCAGCGCTTGTTGGTGTCGTTCACATCGCGCTCGACGGACGTGAGCTCCACCTTGAACGGGATGCCCGGGCGGCCGCCGACCTTGACCAGGAACCTCCCGCGTCCCGGGGGCTCGCTGTCCCGCTTGAGCTCGGGGTTCCAGGACGGCGGCGTCGACCAGTCGATGATCATGCGCTCCTCGATGGAGGACATCCGGACCACCTCGTTCACCATCGGCATCTCCGCCTGCGGCAGCCCGCCGCAGATCACCATGCCCGCGCGCTCGGCGAAGCCCTTGGCCTTGAGCCGGTCGGCGCGGTCGCTCAGCGACAGCAGGTCGGCCATGGTGTGCGTGATCATCACCTGCCCCGTGCCGCGCTGCCGGTTGAGGCGGGTGAGCGCGTCGACCCGGTCCACCAGGCCGCGCCCGGACCGCAGCACCCGCCACAGCTCGTCCAGGACGACGAAGAAGTGCCGCTGCGGTTCGAGCCCCTCGTCGGCCAGCGCGTGCGCGGCCTCGATCGAGCCGAACCCGTCCGACCAGCACGCCAGCAGGACGGCGGCCTGCAGCTCGGCGTCGGCGTCGTCGATCCCGCTGATGTCGATGCAGACGCCGCCCGGATTGTCGAGCTCGATCGCGGTGGTGGTCTGGTGCGCGAACGTCTCGCCCATCGGACCGTCCAGGACGCCGAGCAGCGAGGCGTGCAGCGGGTCGACGGCCGTGCGGTACCGCGCCTCGTCCCCGCGCGCGAGGGTCACCGCGCGCAGCCGCTCCGGCCCGTCGTCGATCACCTTGATGAGGTCGGGCAGGACGGGCACGCCGCTGTGGCGCTCGTCCAGCACCCGCAGGGCCGCGTTCAGAACGGTGCGCTCGGTGTCGGCGATCGGCGCGCCGCGCAGCAGCGTGACCAGCGCGCTGACCATGTTCAGCCGGCGGCCGTGCGCGTCGGCGATCAGCTTGGCCCGCGCGGGCCCGGGGAGCCTGGCCGCCGCGTGCGCCGTCGCCCCCGGGTCGAGCACGTTCAGCGAGCCGAGCCCGCGGCCGAGCTTGATGATCTGCCCGCCCATCGCGCGGACCAGGTCGACGTAGTCGGGCTTCAGGTCGCCGAGCACCATGGGGAACACCCCCTGCCCGACCAGCCCCACCACCATCCTGCGGATCAGCGTCGACTTGCCCAGCCCCGGCTTGCCCAGCACCAGGGCCGACGGGTTGTGGATCAGGTTCGCCCGCTGGAACCACGAGATCGGGTCGCAGCACAGCGCCGCGCCGGTGGTCAGCTCGCGGCCGAGCGGCACCCCCACCATCGGCGTTCCCGACCCGGCCCCGAACGGCCACAGCCCGCACACCTGGACCGTGGTCCCGCGCCATTCCGACGGCATCTCCACGTAGGAGGCCCGGCCGCCGCCGCGGCGGGAGAACCCCCGGAACCCGGGCTTGAGCTCGGGCCTGGGCTTCTTCTCCTTCTTCTTCTTGCTCTTCTTGCCCTTCTCGCCGTCCTGTTCGGCGAGGAGCTCTCCGACCACTCCGGGGACCGGTTCGGCGGGGCGCTTCACAGGGCCTCCCGCACCAGAGCCGGCACCTGAAGGTGGTCGGGGATGACGATGCCCAGCGGAAGGGCGGCCGCGAACGCCGACGCCTGCGACCCGTACATCTGCCGCAGCCGCAGCCGCGCGGGGCCCGTGAGGGTGTCGACGGCCGCCGCCGCGACCGGGAGCTCCTCGGCCGAGCGGACGGTGGCGGTGATGAGGACGGTGAACCGGATCACTCCCGCTCCCCTGGCCTCCTCGAGGGCCGACTGGTCGCTCTTGATCACGTCGATCTCGTTCCGGGCGGCGCTGGAGGCGCCGTCGAGGCGGAAGCGCGAGTCCCGGCGGTCCCGTTCCACGATCCGGGCCGCGGAGGCCGGATCGTGCGGGCGGTAGAGGAAGGTGACGCGCTTGCGGGCGATGTCGTGGTGCGGGGCCACCAGCCCCGTCATCACGTTGGACAGCACCTCGCCCCGCGGCGCCTCCGACATGCCCCAGGTGATGGAGCAGCCGCTGTCGTGGACGTAGTGGTCCCACGACTCCTGCGCCGCGACCGGCCCGGCGTCCTCCCAGCGGATCTCCTGGTCCTCGGCGGCCTCCAGGACCTTCTGCGCGTCCGGGTCGTAGGCGATCCGCACGGCGCGGGCGAGTTCCTTCGCGGTCAGCGCGCGGGCGGATCCGGCGCCGGTCATCGCCAGCCCGGAGATCAGTCCGGGAATGCGCATCCCGACCTCCCGCACCATCGCGTCCTGGTCGCGCCGCTTGCCCCCGAGTTGCGGCAGGGCCGCGTAGGTGACCGCGATGCGGGTGGAGACCCGCGCGCTCCCCACCGGGTAGTTCCAGACGATCTCGTCCAGGGCCTGCCGGGCCAGCTCGGGCGCGTTCGGGTCGGTGTTGGCGTAGATCTCCTCCCGGAGGCGGGTCCCGGTGTCGGGGGCCGTCTCGATGGTCACGCTCGCGGAGACCAGCCCCGGCTCGTAGCTCAGCGAGGCCAGCCACTGCCCCCAGTGGGAGACCCACGTGTCGATCTGGGTCTGGTCGACCAGCGCCGCACCTTCGGCGTTGCACTCGAACACCACGGTGTAGTGCTTCGTGGACGGGATCACGACCAGGGCGAACGGGCGCCCGTAGGAGTCGCGGCCCTCCACCAGCCGGGACTGGGCGAGCAGCCCCGGAAGGCGGCACGTGCCGTGCGGGACGACGCTCAGCGGTCCCGAACGGTAGAGGTGCCACCCCTGGGAGCGGCCCGACCACCAGGTCACCCGTGCCGTGAGCGACTGGAGGGCGGTCCGCCCATGCGCGTCCTGGATGACGAGCGGCAGCATGACCACCCCCAGCGCGACGGCGCCGAGCAGGGCCAGCATCAGCGACAACGTCGCGATCAGGGTGATGACGATCAGCCCGACCATGAGGATCAGCGTGCCCGCCAGTCCCAGCCGCCCGATTCCAGGGGACACCGGCTTCCGCCAGTTCCCGTACGTGGGTTCACGGTAGTCGGACGTCACGCCGCCTCCACCTCATTCCTTCGGCTACGAACTGCCACTGGGACCGCTTCCGCTTCCGCTGCTGCCGCTCGGGCCACCGCCCCCGGACGGAGGCGAGTACCCGGTACCTCCGCTGGAGGAGGAACCAGAATCGGGGGGCTGGTAGGGCGGCGGCTGGCTGCCATTCCCTCCGATGGAGGAAAAGTCGGGAGCGGGAACGTCATACGGCGGGACGCTGGAAGAAGGGTCGGCGCCCGACGGGCCCTGCGGTCCTCCGCCGCCGCCCGGGCCATTGCCCGAGCCACTGCCCGACCCGCTGCCCGACCCGCTGCCCGGCCCGCCGCTCGGGCCACCGCTCGGTGCCCCGGTCGGCCCGCCGGTCGGTCCACCCGTCGGTCCGCCACCCGGTCCGCCGGCCGGGCCACCGCCCGGGCCACCGCCCGGTCCGCCGCCTGGTCCGCCGCCCGGGCCGTTGGGCGGCCTGGGGGGCGTTCCGCCGCCGCCCGTGCCGCCGCCCGCGCCGCCGCCTCTGTTACCCCAGCCCCAGCCCCAGCCGCCGCCGGTGCGGGTGCGCGGCGCGGGAGCCGCCCCGCCACCACCGCCACCGCCGCCACCGCTCGCCAGCAGGCCCGTGAAGAGACCCGTCGCCGACCTGCGCATGGTCACCGCGGTACCGCCGTAGGTGAAGTGGCCGACCTGGCGGATGCCGAAGAAGCCCATGCCCTCCGTGGCCACGGGCATCACGGCGCGGATGGTCGTCGGCATCGCGAACACCGACCCGGCGGCGAGGGCCAGGCCGGCGAGGCGGTCGGCCTCGTACTTGGACGCCATCAGGGCCAGGGCACTCGCGTCGATCGTCGCGATGACCGGCTGGACCGCGACGAAGGCGACCAGCAGGCCGAGGCATCGCTTGTAGGCGGCGTCTCCGTACGAGGTGAACCGGGCCGCGGCGACCGTCGGGAGAATTCCCACCAGGACGACGAGAGCGCCGTTGCGGAAGAGCATCAGAACGAACTGGATCGCCGACGAGAGCGCTGCGGCGAGGGCGAAGAAGGCGAGGATGAACGAGGTGTCGTCCTGGTTTCCGCCGAGGAGATCGATCCCGTTCTTCCAGTTGTCGATCCAGGCGTCGTTCTTCGGGCCCATGCCCGCGACGATCCAGTGCGAGTACCTCTGCCCGGCGATGTTCAGCAGGTTGACCAGCGTGGCCAGCGTCAGGACGATGACGGCCAGTTCGAAGAACTGGGACATCGCCTGTCTGAACGGCGCGCCCTTGCGTTTGACCGCGATCCGGAAGGCCGCGACGAGGAAGCCGACGAACGCTCCCCCGGCGGTCATCCAGTTGCTGTACTCGCGGATCCCGTAGAGCACTCCGCCCTGTTCGCCGGTCATCTGCACGCTGTAGGCGTCGCTCATCCACCAGGTGAGGAACGTCTGGAAACTCGACAGCGCCCAGTCCAGCAGTTTACTGACGAGCCATGCCCACGCCTGATTGAGGAGATCGTCCATTACGAACCCCCTGAACGGCGTGGAGCGGAGATTGCGAAGTCGCTCGACCTAAACACGACGGGCCTTCTTCTCAGAAATCATCGACCAGAAGGGTGACGAACGCGAGGGCCAGCCCTGAGCCCGCCATAACGCACGCGAGCAGCACCCACCTCAGGTCGGCGGCGTGCGATCCGAACTCGCCCCTCTTGTGCTTGACCCCCATTTTTCCTCCGACCAGGATGAAGCCCAGGACGCATGCCGCCAGCGCCGTCCAGATCATCCAGCGGAGCAAGGGTTGGATCGGTTCGGTGACCTCGCCCACGCCCTTGGCGTGGCCGCGCGGCAGCGAAGCGTCGGGCCTGGCGTTGACGTCCGGCTTTCTGCCGATGGGAGGCTTCAGAACGTTCGGCTTCTTGTCAGAATGGTCCTTCTCGCACTGCTTGGGGAACATTCCACTGGTGTGCTGCCACTGGTTGCAGAACTCCTCCACACCCCCCACGCAGTCGATCTTCTCGTCGTCGGTCTTCAGATCCCAGCAGGAGTCGTTCTTCTTGTCTTCCTTCGGCCACTGGGTGCTGGTGCTGGTGTTGCAGTAGCCGTCCGGATCTGAATTGCTCCTGGCGATGCAGACCTTGAACTGGTAGTTCGTGCTGCGCTTGTAGTCGGGGATCTGGATCTCGTCGCAATGCCCCTTCGTGCCCTTGTGCACGAAGGCCACCTCGCGCCCGTCGAGGATGGCGTAGCCGCGCGCGACGTGGCCGTCTTCGTTGCTGTCGCACACTCTGATCCGGCCCGACTCCGGGTCGAACTGGAGCTTGCCGCCGGGGTCGGTGTCGATCGTCTCGATGTCCTCCGTCTTGTCCCAGTCGACGGGCGCTCCCAGCGCCGCGAAGCCGACGGTCGCCACCCGGCCCGGTCCCTGGACGGCCGGGAGGGCCTCGACCGCGAGCCGCGCCGGGCCCGCGGCGAGCGGACCGGCCGGTTCAGAGCGTTCCAACGAGGCCGCCCCGCGCTGCCCGTCCAGGGCGATCTCCGGTGCGGGAGCGGGGAGAAGGCTGATCGTGAGCAGGGCGGCGCCCAGCGCCAGCAGCGCGGCGGACAGGACCGACACGCGCCGGCGCGCGGGCGTCCGGCCCCTGCGGCCCCTGCCGCGTGCGCGGAGGTGCCGGGGCGCCGGCCTCAAGCCGCGAGGTTTCTGACGATCAATCCGGCGCTCACGATGAGCAGGCAGCCGAAGCCCACGATGAACATGCTTCCGAGGTGACTGCCCCCCTCGCCCTTCTTGTGCTGGATCCCCATCCGGGCGCCGATGATGACGAAACCCGCCACGCAGGCGAGCAGGCCGCCCCACGCCGCCCAGCCGAGCAGCTTCTCGATCTTGTTCGCGAACGGCGGCGCCTCGCCCTGCCCCGGGTTCGGGATGTCCCTGGCAAGGGCAGCCGCATGGTCGAGCAGGTGGGCCGTCCACGTGATCGTCGCGTCGAGCATGCGCGTCCTCCGAGATGATGCGATGAGGGTCTGTCCGGCCGGAGTCGGCGGACGGCGACTTGGCCGGGGCTCACCGGCGCGCGTCGCGACGCATCCGCCGTCCGCGCGATCGATGGGCCCCATTCTGGAAGGGGTCGCCGCCTGTCAGCGCTGGACCGGCGGGCTCCTTCCGAGCACGGTTCTGTACTTGTACTGGACGGTCCGGGGGCCGCACTGATCGGCAAGCGCCGCAGGGCGGCGACTCTGTTGCGATCAGGAGGGGACCGGACCGCCCACGTCGCGGACCAGACGCGCGTAGGCGGGGGGAAGCCGCACCTTGTCCGGAGGGTCGCCGAGGCGGAAGGCCTCGACCCACGGCAGGTCCCAGAGACGCGGGACTCCGCCGGCGATCAGACGCATGAGGTCCGCCAGCGGCTTCGGACGCTTTCCTGGAGCGTCGGCCACCACGGCCAGACCGATCAGCTGGACGCTCGGGAGGGTTCCCGCCGCCCACTGCGCCACGGCCGCCTGGGCGGCGCACAGCCCTGCGGCGTGGCTCCGGGCGACGAGCAGCACCTGGGACTGCCCCGGGGGCGCGGGCGTCGGCCAGTAGCGTCCCGCGCTCACACTGTTGGGGATGAGCGCGGCGAGTGTGGAGGCGCCGGCTCCCCCATGGCAGGAGGAGAGCCAGATCCCTGGAGCTCGTCCGTTGTACGTGACCAGTCCGAGCGTGCTTCTCGGCACCGGTCCTTGTTCTGCTGGTATGACCGCCTGGGCAGCATACCCCTCGTGCTGAGGTCGGGTCTGCCGAACAGGATATGCCGAGCCCGGCACGCTCGGCAGCCCCTCGGGGCCGGTCCCCCCGCGCTGCGGGCCGCCGCTCTCCGTTGCCCGCACCACGGGTGCCCACCTCCGGGAAAGTCACGAGCGGCTCTGCTCTGGCCTGCTGGCTCCGCACCAGCGGAGATCAATCTACTGGGACCGACCGTCCGCGAGCCGCCGCTCCCGTCAACCCGTCGGCCTGCGGTCTCCCGGCGCCCGTTCCCGCGCGCGACCGCAGGACCCACCTTGCATCACCGCGCGTTGACCGCACTGTCTTGGTCGGCGGGTCCGTGCAGGCGAGGCACGCCCGAAGAGGACGCCGACGGTGGCGGCTCGGCCCTCCGCCCCCGGCGGGAGGGTCGGCGACGTCACCGCCGATCTGGGAGGGCCACATCATCAACTGTTCCGGGAATGATCCCCGATGGTGACCTTCAGCCTGGGCAAGCTGATCTTCAGGACGGGCTGCTTCGGGTCGATGGCCATCGCAGCGCTCCTGGTCGCGGCGATGTTCGTGGCGGTCCAGAACATCCTCGCGCCCGGCGCCACCTTCGCCTGCGGACCGGCGAATCCCGACGGCCCCGACCTGCTGAGCCCGGCGCCCAAGCCGAGCCGGACGGGCGGCCCGACCGTGGCGCCGGTGGTCTACCGCCGCGCTCAGGCCGGAGGGTCCCTCGACGCCGGAGCCGTGCGGAACGTCGCCGCGGCGGCCAAGGCCCCCACGGACAGCATTCCCGCCAACTACGTCCAGCTGTACAAGGCCGCGGGCCCGAAGTACGGCATTCCCTGGTACCTGCTCGCCGGAATCGGAAAGGTGGAGACCGACCACGGGCGGTCCAAACTTCCGGGCGTTTCATCGGGGGAGAACTACGCCGGCGCGGGCGGTCCGATGCAGTTCCTGCAGAGCACCTTCAACGCTTATGCGGTCGACGGGAACAACGACGGTAAAAAGAGCCGCTACGACCCGGCGGACGCAATTTTCAGTGCCGCGAACTATCTGCACGCCAGCGGCGCGCCCGGTGACACCAGAAAGGCGATCTTCGCCTACAACCATTCCACGGACTATGTGAACCTGGTGCTGTCGTGGGCCGAACGCTACGCGGGCGGCAAGTTCTCCCTCGGCGGTCAGAACAATGCCGGAGCATCATGCGCCTCGTTCGGCGACGGCGGCAACTGGAAGCCGGGATCGGTCTGCCCCGCGGGCGGGGGCATGGTCGAAGGCAACATCACCAAGCGGACGGCCTGCGTCCGCGACCAGATCAAGACCCTGTTCGGCGTCCCGCGCGGGATCGGCTGCTACCGCGCCAACGGCGGCATCCCCGGTGGGGGCGAACACCCCCTCGGCCGCGCCTGCGACTTCATGATCAGCTCAGGGGCGCCGAACGCCCGCGAGGTCCAGCTCGGCTACGACATCGCCAACTGGGCCAAGGCCAACGCCGGGCGCCTCGGCATCATGTACATCATCTACCGCCAGCACATCTGGAATCCCGACAGGGCCGGCGAGGGCTGGCGGCAGATGGAGGACCGCGGCGGCCTGACGGCCAACCACTACGACCATGTCCACATCTCCGTGCTGGGCGACGTACGTGCTGCCTGACCACGGGGCCGCCCGGCCGCGCCGCGGCACGCATCCGCCCGCCGCCCTTCGGAAGGAGCCCATGGCCGCCCCCGGACGCCCGCCGCGCATCGTGTTCCTCGCCGCGCTCACCTGCGCCCTCGCCTCCTGCGGGACGCCCCGGGCCACACCGGCCCCCAGCACCGCCCCCACCAGCGCGATCTCCTCTCCGCCGCCTGCGACCGCGTCCCCGAAAGTGCCCGGCGGCCTGCCCGACCTCACCCGGCTCGACCACTACGACGCCACGGCGGTGTCCAAGGCGGCGCTCACCCTGATGTGGCTCGTCGACTCCACCACCGATCACAGCCAGCGCGACGCCTACCAGCGAGCGATGCCCCTTCTGGACGACTTCTACAAGGTGTCCGTCTCCGACCAGCCCGGCGGCGTCGTTCCCGGGCAGTGGAGCGAGCACCATGCCTACGCCAAGGTCCGCCTCACCCGGCGAACCCCCGAAGGCGACGTCCCCGCCGACACGCCCACGCTGGCTCACCGGGGATGGGGGATCACCGTCACGCCCACCGGCCGGGACGGCTGGAAGGGCTCCCCCGTCCACGCCACCGCGTTCGTCACCCTCCGGCGCAAGGATCCGAGCGCCCCGTGGCGCGTGTCGGCGGTCGGAACCGCTTGAACCGGACATCACGATTGAGGAGGCTCTATGGCCGGCAATGACGACGACGACGTTTACGTGGTCTTCATAGGTATTGGCTTTGTGAGCGCGCTGCTGGGCGGGGCGAGCAGTTTCCTGACGTGGTTGGCGGGCCAGTTGTCCGGGGTCCTTTCGGGCGGCGGATGGCCGGATTCCAGCCCGACGGACTGCCTGCGCATCACCTACAACCTCGTGCGCCATCCGAACGATCCGCGCGGCGCGTGGCCGCCCGCGGCGGCGGCGGCCCTGGGGTCGGCCCCGATCTTCTTCGGCCTGCTCGCCGTGCTGCTCCTGGCGATGGCCCTCGGCGCCTACGTCCTGATCCGGCTCCTGCTGAACTGGCGGCGCCACCGGACGTGGCGCCGGCTGCGGCTGGGCTTCGCCTCCGGCTGGGAGGTCCGCAAGCTGCTGAGCGCCCGGACCGTCCAGAGCAAGGCCGCACAGGTCCGGCCGTCGACGCAGAACGTTCCCGCGCGCTCGGTGAAGCCCGAGGACGTCGGGTTCTACATCGGCCGGGACATCAGGTCCCGGCGGAAGCTGTACGCGTCCCTGGAGGACACCGCGATCATCCTCGCGGCGCCGCGGCAGGGGAAGGACGTGCACTTCGTCACGCCGTTCACCATCGACGCGCCCGGCCCCTGCATCGTCACGTCCAGCCGCCGCGAGACGTTCATCAACACGGCCATGGTGCGGTCGCAGTTCGGCGAGGTGTACGTCTTCGACCCGTTCAACTGGACCGGCTGGCCGAACCGGATGCGCTGGTCGCCGCTGCAGGGGTGCGAGGACCCGAACGTGTGCGCGGTCCGGGCGGGCACGCTCGTCCAGACGAGCGGTTTCGACATCGGGCACGAAGGCGGCAGCCTGCTCGGTGGCATCATGACGATCATCCGCTGCCTGCTGCACGCCGGCGCGATCGGCCGCCTCAACTTCCGCGAGGTGATGCGCTGGGTCTACGAGGCCAACGGCGAGGAGGCGCTGGAGATCCTGCGCCAGGGCGAGCGCGAGGGGCGGACCGCCCCCGGTTATACCGGGGCGCTCGAGTTCAACATGCGGAACGAGAGCATGTGGTCCGGAGTGATCCAGGTCATGTCGTGCTTCTCGCAGCCCGAGGTGCTGGCGGACTGCACGCCGGACCCCGGTGAGGAGTTCGACTTCCGGAAGTTCCTCCAGGGCCGGAACACCCTGTACTTCGTCTCCAAGAAGCAGAGCGACTGGGGCGGCATCGCCCCCATCGTCACGACCATCATCGAGCAGTACTTCCGCAGCGCGCGCGGCACGGCGATGAAGAATCCGAGCGGCCGCCTCGACCCGCCGCTGACGTTCGAGCTGAACCAGGTGGCCGACATCTGCCCCCTCGGCGGCCTCGCCACCTACATGGGCGAGTCCGGCGGCTACTCGATCAGCGTGCACGTCTACCTGACGTCGCTGGCGGAGGCCCGCCGGGTGTGGGGCACGGACGGCGCCGCGTCCCTGTGGGACAACGCCACCGTCAAGATCATTTCGGGCGGCTCCGGCACGGTCAAGGACCTCTCCGACCTCGCCGACCTCGTGGGCAAGCACGAGGGAAAGCACATCCTCACCCCCGAGGAGCTGCGGACGATGCCGTTCGGCCGCGCCGCCGTCGTCGCCGGCACCGCCCGTCCCGTCGAGATGTGGCTCACCCCCTGGTGGAAGCGCGGTGACCGGGACGCCATCGCGAGGGGCAAGGCGGCGGCCGAGGCGATGATCCAGAAGATGCACGCCGGTCAGCCGGCCCCGACCGCCACGCTCCACGACGTGGCCGCGCCGGGCGACGAGGAAGGCGACGAGTCCGCCGTCGTCTGGTGAGATCGAGCGGCGATCGGGAGCCCGAGGAGGGTTGCGCAATGACGGCGCGCACGGACGTCTAGAAGGGATGGGCTATACATTCGTCGACAGGTCAGCGAGGAGGGTCCCTGTGCCGACGTCCGACCTTCTCGTCCGGGGCCCGAGGTAATGGTCACCGCACCGAACCTCATCGTGGCGGGGAACCCGGACCTCGCCCAGAGGCTGCGCGCCACGGGTCGTTTCCCCGCCGTGTTCGACGCCGCCTCCGCCAGCGGGCTGCGTGACCTGTCCAAGAGCGGCAGGGTCCGCGCCCCGGCGGCGTTCATGTTCGCGCCGGACTTCGAGGAGGACCTTCCGGAGGCCGGTGTCCCCTTCCTGGCCGACAGGCTGGCGGCGAGCGGCCACACCGTGATCGTCCACGGTTTCTTCACCGAGCGCGGCGACGTCTTCGCCCCCGAAGTGATCGCGACGGCGAAGCCGCTGACCCTGGCGGAGCTGCTGGAACTGCTCGGCGCCCCCCGGTCCGAGCCGGCGCCGGGCCCGGCGGGGACGACGTTCACCTGGCCGTCCGACAGCCCCCCGCCCGAGCTGAGGGTCGCCGCCGCCCCCCGCGCCGACTCGTCGAGCCTGCTCCCCGGGTACGGCGGGCTGTCGATCCTCCGTCGCGGCGCCGGCTCGGTGACCTACCGCGCCGTGCACGAGGAGTCCGGCGCCGAGGTCGCCGTCAGGGTGCGGCTCGACGGTTCCGAGACCCCGGCGGAGGAACTGGCCGCCCTCGAACGCGCCTCCCGCGGCGAGCACCTGGTGAGCGTGCTGGAGAGCGGCCGCGCCACGAGCGGGCAGCGGTACACGGTGGCCGTGTACTGCCCCGCCGGCGCTCTCCCGCCGGAGCCTCTGCCGATCGCGGACGCGGTCGGGACCGCCGTCGCGACGGGCCGGGCCCTGCAGGCGCTGCACGACGAGGGACTGGTGCACGGCGACGTCCGCCCGAGCCGGATCATGCGGGGCGAGGCGGGACCGCTGCTCACCGGTCCGGCGACCGCGCGGGGACTGGCGGCGCACACCGCGCCGGGCGTCCTGGCGCCGGTCGCCCGGGACCGCGTCGAGCCCGGGTTCGCCGCTCCGGAGGCGCTGCTGGGGCGTCCGCAGACCGTGCAGGCCGACGTGTACGGGCTCGGCGCCACCCTGTGGGGCCTGCTGGCCGGGCGCGCTCCCTTCGCCACCGGCGGCGGACGCGCCCCGGACGAGGCGGCTCCCCGGGTGCCGCGCGACGACGTGCCGGAGTGGCTCGGGAACGTCCTCGGAAAGGCGCTGGCGAGCGAGCCCGCCGACCGGTACCCGACGGCGCGTGCGTTCGTCGAGGCGCTGGAGGAGGGGCTCCGCGCCGTTCCCCCGCACGACGTCCCTGGGGAATACGCGCCTTGGTCGCCGTGGGACAAGGCGGCACCGGAGCCCGTTCCGGCACCGGCCGCCGTCCCGGAGCCGCAGGTGCCTCTCGCTGACCAGGAGGTGCACTTCGCGGAACCGCAGGCGCCCTTCGAGGACCAGCAGGTGCACTTCGGGGGGCAGCAGGCGCCCTTCGAGGATCAGCAGGTGCACTTCGGGGGGCAGCAGGCGCCCTTGGAAGACCAGCAGGTGCACTTCGCGGAACCGCGAACGCCGTCGGCGGAAACGCAGGTCTCCCCGGGAGGGCCGCAGGCGTCCTTCGCGGAATGGCAGGCGGCCTTCGCGGAACAGCAGGCGCCGTCCACCTACGAGCAGATGCCGTTCGAGGGACAGCAGGCGCCGCCCCCGCAGCAGTATGCACAGCCCTCGTACCGGCACGTGCCCTTCGAGGAGCCGCAGGCGCCGCTCACGGAATTCGCGGACCAGCCGCTGCACTTCGCGGAACCGCAGGGGCCTTTCACCCCGCAGGGGGAGCCCGCGAAGTCGCAGCGCCCCCGGATCGTGCTGCTGGCGCTGGTGGGGCTCGTGCTCGCCGCGGTCGTGTTCAGCGTGATCGCCCTCCTGACGGGCTCAGGCTCGGCCGATCGGCGCCGTGCGGACCCGCCCGCGGCGTCGCCGCCCGCCTCGCAGGCTCCGGCGTCGCAGGCTCCCGCCACCCCCGCGCCCAGCTCGGGCTCGCCGACGCCCACGTCCACCCCGACGGCGGTGCGGCCGGAGACCAAGTTCAGCCCCAGCCAGGTGCAGATCGTCGACAACCGCGTCTCGATCGAGATCAGCTGGAAGGACGCCACCGGCGGCAAGGCCGCGTACTACGTGGTCGGCGGTCCGGCGGGGCGCACGCCGTCCACCATGGCCAACGTGCCGGCGGGGACCGCGAAGGCCACGATCCTCGCCCTGAACCCGAGCGTGGAGTACTGCCTGACCGTCGTCGCCGTGCTGGACGTCGACCGGGTCGCCTACGCCAAGCCCGTCTGCACTCACCGCGGCAAGCGGGAGGGCTGAGCCGCCCACAGCGGCGCACGCGGGTCCCACCACCAGAGCAGGCGGCGCGGCAGCGGCCGGGAGCGGCGCAGCGCGGCGGTCACGGAACGGACCTCCGCGACCGTGAACGCGGCGTCCTCCAGGGTGACCGAGCCCCCGTAGCGGACGGCGTTCACCAGGCGGCCCACCCTGCGCAGCCGGGCAGGGTCGGTGCGCGGCAGTTCCCGCGCGAGCCGCTCCGCCATCTCGACCGGGGTGGCGGACGCGGGAACGGGCAGCCCCGCGACGCGCGTCGCCACCAGCAACTCCGTCCAGGCCGCCCGGATCCGGTCGGGCGCGGCCCCCCGGCGCAGCCGCCGGGCCCGGATCGCGCCCAGCAGCGGCGCCCCGATCAGGAAGGCCAGCAGGACCAGCGCCGGGAGAACGAGCAGGCCCTCCGGGCCCGAGCCCGAACCCGAGCGCCCGCCGCCGCCCGCACCGCCCTGGTCGCCGAGGTCCTGGGCGTCGGGACCGTCGGACGGCTCATCGCCTTCTTCGATCCGCTTCCCGGAACCGGTCTGGGGGGACGCCTGCGTACGCTCGCGCGGGTTCGGGTCGTAGGGCACCCAGCCCAGGCCCCGGAAGTAGATCTCGCCCCAGGCCACCGCGTCGCCGGTGCGGACCACCCGTTCGCGGTCGCCGCTGCCCGGCCCGAACCCGACCGCCACCCGGCTCGGCAGACCGGCCGCCCTCGCCAGCACCGCGAACGCGCTGGCGAACTGCTCCGACGTCGCGCCGCCGCCCCGGCGGCCCGGGGCGACGAGCAGCTTCGCGAGTTCGGCGTAGCCGTGCCCGCCCGGGGCGCCCGGCTTGAAGGTGTAGGAGGCGCGCAGATACGCGGCGAGGCGGGACGCGCGCTGGTGCGCGGTGCCGTCCCCCGCGGCCGCGAGGGCGATCTCCTCGAGCTTGCGCGGCGCACCGGGCGGCAGCCGGAGGTAGCGCTGGTACTGCTCGCCGGAGTCGATCACGGCTCCGGCCGCCTGCGAGCCGCTCCACTCCGGGACCTCGCCCGTCGCGGCGTACTTCCGCCCGGCCACCGGGCCGTCCGACGACAGGAGCGTGCCGGACTCCTGGTCCTGCTCGACCGCGAGACCGTCCACCCGGGTCGGGATGCCGGGGACCGGCACCCAGCGGCCGGGCAGCCTGCCGACCGAGACGCGCACGCTCGTCCGCACCGTCTTCGGAGGCATGTCGGCGGGAGGGAGCAGGGTCGCCCCGCTGGGAAGGTAGGTGCTGTCGGGCAGCCAGGTCGGCCCGGTGAACTCGGAGAGCACGGCCCACCGCAGTTGGGTCTTCGGCCCCGACACGTTCAGCAACGGCGCATCGGGCTCGGCCGACCAAGCCGAAAGGTACGCCAGGGGGTTGCGTTCCTCGGCCGGCGCCTCGGGGGCCTCGGCGGCCCGGCGGGGATCGGCCGCCTTGACCGGCCAGTCGTCCAGCATGCCGGACCCGCCGACCGCGGCGACGGCCCCGGGCAGGGCCACCGCGCAGGCCACCGCCGCGACCATCGCGCCGACGCGCGCGCGAGGGCGGCGGCGGGCGGGCGCGGGCCCCGCGTCCGCCAGGTCCGGAACGCGGACGGTGAACCCGGCGCTCGCGGTGTCCGGACGCGCACGCGGTGCGGCGGCCAGCAGTACGGCGGCGCAGGCGGCGACCAGGGCGGCCGACCAGTAGCCGGGCCCGGCCGCCTGCGGGTTGAGCGCCGTGGCCCCGCACAGGAGCAGCGCACCGGGCAGCAGCGCGGGCAGGACGCGCCCGTCGCGGCGCAGCACCGTCGCGATGGCCGCGGCCAGCCAGATCGCCGCCACCGGGAACGCCAGCAGGTCCACGGTCACCGGGGCCCGCGGCGAGGTCGTGAGGATGCGGGCACCCGAGTGCAGCACCGCGTCCGCGGCGCCCGGCACCGGTCCCTTGACCGGCCCCGGGGCCCAGGAGGCCAGGACGACCAGCCAGACCGCGGCGACGGGCAGGCCCGCCAGGATCGCGGCGGGGCCGAGGCCGCGCAGCATCCGGTACGCGGCCGACGTCACCGCGACGGCGAGGGCCGCGGTCACCGCCAGCACCGTGAACGCGGGAAGGGGCCGGTCGTACCCGGCCGCGAGCAGCGGCGCCGACGCGGCGGAGGCCAGCGCGACGGCGGCGGACGACAGCGCGGCCCGGATCCGGTTCACTGCGCCCACCAGCGGCTCTCGTTCCACCGCTCGGCGAAGCCGGCCGCGTCGGCCGCGCGCAGCAGCCGCACCCCGGCGGGCGGCACGAGGCCCCCGCCGTCGCCGGGGCCGATCAGGCCGACCAGGGAGACGGTGTGCCGCGCCGCGAGCAGCCGCATGGCCGCGGCGGCGTCCTCGTCCGCCGCCGCCGTGGACAGCAGCACGATCGCGCGCCCCGTCGGGGCCGAGCGCAGCCCCGCGCAGGCGCCCGGGAAGTCCGCGCCGGGCCGCGCCGCCGCCTCGGCGAGCACGTCCAGGTGCGCGACGACCCCCGCCGCCGCGGCGGACCGCACACCGCCGGCCAGCCGCAACTCGACCGGGACGTCCGGGCCGGACCGCACGATCGACGCCGCGGCCTCCACGAGGGCGTCCAGTTCGTCCGGACCGTACCGGTCGTCGACCAGCAGGGTCATGCCCGTGCCGGCGGAGTCGGCGTGCTCGCGGACCATCAGGCGCCCGCGGCGCGCCGACGTCCGCCAGTGGATCTGCCGGACGTCGTCGCCGGGCGCGTGCTCGCGCAGCCCCGCGAACGCCCCCTCGGAGGCCCGGACCGACGCCGACGAGGTGTCCCGGCCCCCGCCGCCCGCCGCCGGCACGGGGGCGAGGTGGTGGTGGCGCGGATGCACCAGCAACCGCACCGGCACGTCGTCGGCCGCCCGGACCGCGCGCGCGAGCCCCAGCGGGTCGGTGCGGACCAGGCTGAGCGGTCCCGCCTCCACCACGCCGCGCCGCCGCGGGGTCAGCTCGTACCGGATCCTCGGGCGGGCGAGGCCCAGGGGAAGGACGACCGGATCACCGATCCCGGTGACGCGCTCGGCGACGGTGGCGCTCCCGGCGCCCTTGCCCGCCGCGACGTCCAGGACGACGGTCACGGGTTCTCCGGCGCGGACCCGCGACGCCGTGATCCGGCGGCCGACCCGGGCGGCCGGGAGCCGGCCGGCGAGGGCCATGGCCAGCGCGACCGCCGGGAAGGCGAGCGCCCCCAGCGCACCGGGCGCCGGGTAGCCCAGGCCGAAGCCCCAGCCGCACAGGACGGCTCCGGCCGCGAGCAGCGCCCAGCCGCGGGCGGTGGGGCGGAGGGTGCCGCCGGCCACGGCCTAGCCGTTCCCCTGCGCCGCCGGGACGGGGACTTCGGCCAGGACGCCGTCCAGCAGCTCCGCGGTCTCGGCCGCGCCCGCGGCGCCCGAGAGCGGCACCAGCCGGTGCGCCCAGACCGGGCGCGCCAGGGCCTTGACGTCGTCCGGGGTGACATAGCCGCGGCCGTCGGCCAGCGCGTAGATCCGCGCCGTCCGGCACAGGGCGATGGAGCCCCGGAGGGAGACGCCGGCCCGCAGCTGCGGATGCCGCCGGGTGCGCTGGGCCAGTTGCAGGACGTACCGGTTGACGGAGTCGGCGACGGCGACGCGCTCGGCGGCGGCGCCGAGCCGCGCCATCTCCTCGCCGATCAGCACCGGCGCCAGGTCCTCGGGCTCGGTCAGCGACGAGCCGCGCAGCAGCGACAGCTCCGCCTCCTCGCCCGGGTACCCCAGCGACAGCCGCATCAGGAAGCGGTCGAGCTGCGCCTCGGGCAGCGGGAACGTCCCCTCCAGGTCGATGGGGTTCTGCGTGGCCACCACCAGGAACGGGCGCGGCACCGGGTGCGCCTTCCCGTCCACGGTGATCCGCCCTTCCTGCATGACCTCCAGCAGCGCCGACTGCGTCTTCGGGGAGGTCCGGTTGACCTCGTCCACGATGACGACGTTGGCGAACACCGGGCCCGGATGGAACTCGAACTCGCGGCTCCGCTCATTGAAGATCGTCACTCCGGTGACGTCGGACGGCAGCAGGTCGGGCGTGCACTGCACGCGTCCGATCTTCCCGCCGGTCACCGCCGCCAGGGCGCGCGCCAGGGTCGTCTTGCCCATGCCGGGCAGGTCCTCCAGCAGGACGTGCCCGCCCGCGGCGAACGCGGTGAGGATCAGCCGCACCGTGGCGGGATCGCAGCGCGCCGCCGACTGGATGCCGGAGGCCATCCGCTCGAAGGCGGCGGCGGCCAGCAGCGCCTCCTCGTCGGGCAGCGCCGGCGTCGCGGTCGTGGTGCTCACTCATTGCCCTTCATTAGCCGCAGTTGCCCCAGCCCGCCGAGGCGCTGGCGCCGGAGGCGCCGCCCGAGTACCGGACGCAGTCGCCCGGCGCCAGGACGAAGACCGGTCCGGCGTAGTACTTGAACGAGCCGTTGTCGGAGGCGACCTTGCCGCCGTTCTGGCTCTGGAGGCGGACCCAGACGTTGGTGGCCTTGCCGATGTCCGCGGTCTTCATCGTGACCGCGCAGTTCTTCTTGGTGGACGCGCTGTAGAGCTGGTAGATCCGTCCGCCCGCGAACGACGACGACCGCTGGACCTGGTAGTTGCCGCCCGCCGTCGCGTTGCAGACCTGCGCCGGCGTGTACGGGTTGCGCGTCTGGGTGGGCTTCGGCTTCGGCTTGGTCGGGGTGGGCTTGGGCGTCGTCGGCCTGGGGGTGGTCGGCCTGGGCGTGGTCGGCCTCGGCGTGGTCGGCCTCGGCGCGGTGGGCCTGGTGGTGGTCGGCCTCGGCGTCGCCGGCCTGGTGGACGCCGGCCTGCTCGTGGTCGGCCTCGGCGTGGTCGGCCTGCTCCCGCTGGGCGATGCCGTGGGCGTGCGCGAGGGCACCCGTGGCGACGGAAGGTGCGGGCCGGGCGTCGCCGACGGCCGGGGCGCCTCCGTGCGGGGGTCCGCAGGCGGCGTCGCGGGGGTGGACGGCGGCGTCTCGGGTCCCTCGGAAGGGGGGTCCGGCTCGAACGGGTCCGGGAAGACCGGATCGGCGGGCGGCGCCGGCACCGGCGGCGGACTGCTCGCCCCGCCGCCGGGCTTGTGCGGGCGGCCTCCGCCGCGCCCCGGCCCGCCCGGGTACTTGCCGACCTTGCGGGCCACACCGTCCCCGCCGACGACCAGGGCGTCCGTGCTGCCCGGCGAGTTGACGAACAGGTTGCCCTCGCGGACCTGAAGCTCCATGTCGCCGCGCCCGGCCGGCATCGACAGCATGCCGGTCTGCCGGCCCGCCGGTTCGAAGACCCGCACCTGCCCGGTCTCCCGCACGGGCAGGTACACCTTGCCGGCGAACGGCACGGCGGGCTCCTGGACGGGATCGGTCAGGGGGAACGACCGCACCGGGCCGCCCTGGCGCACGTCGCCCAGCGTGACCACCGCGCCGGCCGCGGGCACGGTGACCGCGGCGAGCGCGCCGTGGGTGCGCGCCGGCACCATGGCGCCGACGAGCGACACCGGCGTCGTGACCCGGCGGGTGCCGCCGCCCGTCGCGACCACCAGTCCGCGCCCGTCGCGGTCGACCACGAGGGCGCCCTCGTCCAGCACGGTCATCGCCAGGTCGTGATCGGGCGGGGCCGCCTCGGCCGTGCGGACGACGCTGGGGCCCTGGGCGGCGACCTTCACGGCGAGGACGGTGCCCTGCCGGGGCGCGGCGACCCACAGCAGGCCGGCGTCGTCGAACTCGCCGCCGACCAGCGGGCCGGGCAGTTGCAGGACCGGGCCCACCGGCCGCAGCGTGGCCGGGTCGAGCGCGCGCACCGCGCCGGTCGTGCGCTCGACCAGCGCGGCTCCGTTGGAGCCCATCGCCAGGTGCGGATCGCCGCGGGTGCCGATGTCCAGCCGTCCCGAGAAGCCCAGGCCGTTGAGGTCGAGCGACGACACGCGGCCGGTGTCCAGGTCGTGGATGAGAAGGAACCGGTCGTTCTGGGTCACCTGCACCCGGTGGCCGCGGGCGTCGGTCACCTGGCGGCGCTGCTCCACCCGGCCGCTGTCGGGGTTGACCCGGTCCACCTCGCCCGCCGTCCGGCTCCACAGCCAGGCGCTGCCGTCGGTGGCCGCGACGGCGAGGCCGACCCGCCCCCCGCCCAGCATCGTGGCGAGCAGCAGCACGGTGACCAGGGCCGCCGCGGCCCACCAGCCGACCCGCGAGCGGGCCATCTCGACGCCCTTGTTCTGCGGCTTCACGGCCACTCCTTCGTCCGCCGCCGCGGCAGGAGCTCCTCGGAGCGCATGTCGACGGCCATCAGGACAGGTCTTCTCCACAGGTCAGAGACGTTCCGCGGCCCGGTCGGCGAACGCCCGGACCGCGGCGGCGCCGGTGACGCCATGGACCCGCCATCACCGCACCGACACCGCTTACAGGACACCGTCCGGAGTCCTGTCGATCTTGCAACCGCGAAGACCGCGAAAATCGCCGCGCGGCAAGGTCAGCTCGCTGCGTCCCGCCTTCCTCGGCCGCTGCCGACCCGCGTCGCTCAGCCGGCCTTGGCGGCGATGCGCACGCCCTTGCTCAGAGCGGCGTCGTGAAGGACCACCGAGACCGGCTGCGCCGTGGCGGCGATCTCGAAGATCAGCATGCCGTTGAACCTGGCGCCGGGAGACAGCACCTCGGCGAGCGAGGCGGTGCGCGCGTCCGCGGTGCCGCTCCGCGGCATCGCCCGCGCCTCGTACGACGTCCCGCCGTCGTCGATCAGCTTCTGGTGCTCCGCGGTGAGCGTGCGGGTCTTGGTCCCGGTGTTGGTCACGGTGATCCTGACGCGGCACAGCTTCTCGCCGAAGTCGGGCTTGAGGCCGCGCACGGTGACGCCGCAGGCCGTCGGGGACGCCACGAAGGTGAACTGGCCGTCCCTGGCCGGCGTGTTCTGCCGTCCCTCGACGGGCTGGAAGTAGCGGTACCCCGCGACTCCCACGACGATCATCAGACCGATGACCACGACGGCGGCGGTCAGGCAGCCCGTGCAGCCGCGCCCGCGTCGCCGCCGCGGGGGCGCCGGGGCCGCCGCCGGAGGCTGCGTCCACGGCGCCGCGGGCGGCGGCGGCATCGGCCCCGGCTGCGCCGGAACCGGCGGCGGCGGGGCGGGCTCGTAGACCCGGGTCCGGGGCTGCACGCCCCGCGGCGGGGACGGCGGGATCCAGGGCGGGGGCAGCGCGTCGGCCTGCCAGTTCCGGGTCAGCGCGGCGTCGACCGCGGCCTGGGCCGCGCTGGGCGAGGCCGCCCCGGGCGACGCGCCGGAGACCAGTTCGAGCAGCAGCTCCTGCGCCTCCGGACGGCGCGCCGGGTCGGGGTTCAGGGCCCGCTCGACGAGCGTCCGCAGCGGCTCGGCCAGGCCGGTCAGGTCGTGCTCGCCGTTCTCGGCGCGGGCCGCCATCGTCATGACCGTGCCCGTGCCGTGCGGGTGGCGTCCGGTCCCGGCGAAGGCCACCAGGCAGCCCCACGCGAAGACGTCGGCGGCCGTGGACACCTCGCCGAGCATCACCTGCTCGGGCGCCATCCACCCCGGCGTGCCGACGACGAACCCCGCCAGCGTGTGCCCGGAGGGCGCGTCGGCGGCCTTGGCGATACCGAAGTCGATCACCCGCGGACCCGACACCGACAGGATCACGTTGGGCGGCTTGAGGTCACGGTGGATCAGCCCGGCGGCGTGGATCGCGGTCAGCGCCGCGGCCACCCCCACCGCGACGCCGTTCAGGGTGCCGTCCGGCAGCGCCCCTCCGGTCTCCATGTAGGCGTCCAGCGGGGTGCCGTCCACGTACTCGGTGACCAGGTAGGGCCGCCCGGCCTCCTCACCGTGGTCCAGCACCTTCGCCGTGCAGAACGAGGCCACCCGGCGGGCGTTGCGCACCTCGTCGCGGAACCGGGCCCGGAATCCCTCGTCGGCCGCCAGCTCCGCGCGGATCACCTTGATCGCGACGTGTCGCCCGCCGCCGTCCCGGGCCAGGTAGACGGCGCCCATGCCGCCCTCCCCCAGCCGTCCGACCACCTCGTACTCCCCGATGGCCGGCGGGTCGCCGGGCCGGAGCGGCTCGCCACCGCTGGGCAGTCGCGTCCGCCTCGGCTGCTCCTGCACAGGGCGCACCTTTCTGGGTACTGACGATCACGTCTCGGGCAAAAGGCAAACCTATCCAAATCGCAGAGGTGGGCTTCGCGGTTTCGCTGAGCGACGCCCCTACGGCACGCCGAGCGGATTCCTTCCGGCCGGGGCGTCCGGTCGGGCGGGCGACGCGTTCGGCATGGAGGGTGATCCGGCTCGTGTCCTTCGCGAGTTCATGAGGCCATCACGCCACGTCAACCACGGGTGCCGGGCCCCGGTCTAGCGTCGCGGGAGTTGATCGGAGCACGACGGAGCGGAGGTCTCGATGTCCGTGCGCCTTGTCCTGACGAGCCTGGCCCTCGCGTCCGCGGTCGCCGCGCCGGCGCCCGCCCGCGCGGCGACCGCCGGAGGCCCCGGGGTACTTCCTCAGAAGACCCAGTTCGATCTACAGGCCCACCGTGGCGGCCTCGGCATGACGACGGAGGAGTCGCTGGAAGGGTTCGGCAAGGCGATGCGCCTGGGGGTCAGCACCCTGGAGCTCGACACCCACGTCACGAAGGACCAGAAGGTCGTCGTCAACCACGACCGGCAGATCAGCGCCCAGAAATGCCGCGACACCGGTTCGGTCGCCCCCGGCGACCCGATGTACCCCTACGTCGGCAAGTACATCAAGGATCTGACACTGGCCCAGATAAGGACGATGGACTGCGGATACCGGCAGTTGCCCGGCTTCCCCGAGCAGGAGGTCGTCCACGGCTTCCGGATGGTCGAGCTCAAGGACGTGCTGGACCTGGTCAAGCGCTACCGCGCCAAGCAGGTCAAGCTCAACATCGAGACCAAGGTCGAGGCGGGGGCGCCCGACCAGACCGCGCCGCGCGAGTTGTTCGTCCGCCGGGTCTTCGAGGAGATCCGCGCGTCAGGGATCGAGCGGCAGGTCACCATCCAGTCCTTCGACTGGGGCGCGTTGGAGCGCATGCACCGGCTCGCGCCGAGATGGCCGCTGGTGGCGCTGACGAACTACGACTTCCTCCAGGTCGGCCGGCCCGGCGCCTCTCCCTGGCTGGGCGGCCTCGACGTCGACGACTACGGGGGCGACTTCGTGAGGGCCGCCGCCGCCGTCAGGGGGGTCACCGCCCTGTCGCCCAACTACGGGTTCCCGCAGAACGGCCAGGTCGGCGACCCCGGGTTCCGCTTCTACCCCGACCGCGCGATGGTGTCGCGGGCCCACGCCCGGGGCCTGAAGGTCATCCCGTGGACCTGCGACGACCCCGCCACCGTCGAGGCCCTGATGGACATGGGCGTGGACGGCGTCATCACCGACTACCCCGACCGCGTACGCCGGATCATGGCCGAGCGCGGCATGCGGCTGCCCAAGGCGTATCAGTCGCCCTGACCCTTGCCCACATCGCTCCAGACGGCCTTCGCGCCGCTGTGCCCGATCCGGACCACCTGCACGCCCGAGACGACCGCCGCGCCGACCGCGATGACCACGGCCACAAGGGTCACCGCCTTGGTCCAGCTCGGCGGTCGTTCCGTCTTCCGCCGGACGTGGAAACCGATGGCGACGATGACGGCGAGCGCCACCCAGAGCGTGGCCACCAGCGGCAGCAGGGTGTCTCCCAGTTCCGCGTGCTCTTCCACCAGGGAAGAGCGGGGGACTTGCTCCTCCAGGTGTTCGCCGCTGTCGGTGGCCAGGGGGATCGTTATCAGGGCGATGGTGGCCAGGCCGAGAACCCAGGGAGCCCCCGGTCGCCGCGCCTTGGGCCAAAGCGTCACCGCCAGGGCGGCCACCACGGTCAGCGGAACCAGAAAGACCACAAGATGGACGATGAGCGGGTGGACGGGCAGGCCCCAGATGGTGTCCGGCACGGTCAGCCTTTCGGGTAACTGTTGATCGGCCGACCGTATCCGAGGGGTGGTCGCACCACTACCTTCACCGGATCTTTCAGAAGGTTTTCATAGGGACCGTTCCAGGCATTTTCGGAAGCTCGGGATATCGGCCGGGACGAACGGGGTTTTCTTCCTCGAAAGCGAGGATGCACACCGGATCCGAGCAACTTCGGCGCGCACCATTCGGGCGATGCGCCGCCCGCCGTCCGGGGGCGCGGCCCGGCGGCGGAGGGTCGCCGCGAGACTCCCCCGGCGGGCCGAGGCCGGGAAGTGGAAGGGTCTCCCCGGGGAACTGAAACCTGACCGCGGCGGTCAGGTGAAGTACTCGCATAGCGGGCTGGAAGCCTCTAAACGGCCGTCGAATTGGCCCGTTCTCCCGGTATCGGCGGATCGGCGCGGCCGACTTTCTCGCCATTGACCTGTCCCGCACCCCCTTGTTATGGTCACTCTGCGTAAAGGAATGCGCACGCAGAGTTTTCCTGATGTCCGTCCCGCGGGCCGCTCGAATGGCACCGAAGAATTGCGCGTCCGGCGGCCGAGAACGCAAGGAGGGTGAGCCGTGAGGTCTGGCCCGAAGCCGCCCAGCGACCTGACGAAGCACAAGGGCATCGAGACCGTCCGCCAGATCCAGTTCCTGATGGTCCTGTGCTCGGTGCTGCCCCCGGACGGAAAGGCGCGCGAGATGCTCAGGCTCGCGCTCGACGTCCGCAACGAGGAGTTCCCGGACGGTGTCGAGCCGATCCGCGACCTCCACCCGCAGGCCACCAAGACCTGGCTCGAGTTCTTCTGGACTCGGGTCGGCATTTCCCCCGAGGAAAGGGAGTTGATCGACTGGCAGAACGACAAGCCGAGCATGGACATCGCCGTCGAGGAGTTCCAGGAGGCCGAGCGCCGACTCGGCATCAGGCTGGCGCCTCGAACGGTCGAGTGAACAGCAACGAACCAGGAGGAAGAAATGTCACCCAGCACGATTCTGCGGCACGCCGCCGCCGACGCCGACATCCGCACGGAACTGCTCGCCGGAGCGGGACGGTTCGGGGTGCCCGCCGCCGCCGTCCCCGCCGCCGTCGCGCAGCCGGACACCGCCTCGCTGGGCTACTGGACCGAGGGCGTCGCCGCCGTCGACGCCTACGCCTGCGCGTCCACGTGCAGCTCGGGGCCGTTCACCTTCGCGTGCGACGGAAGCACCAAGTAACGCCTCGGCGTTAGCGCCCGGCCGTAGCGCCGGGCTCGCGGAAGCACCGATGGGCCGAAGCCATCGGCCCATCACCCCGAACTTTCCCAGGCGAGGAGCCCGCCCGAGTGAAGCCGACCTTTCCCGTGGACCTCGCGGCCCGGGCCGCGAACCTGTCCGAGCGGATCCGGATCGTGTCCGCCCTCGGCCCGCCGTCCGGCGCGGAGCCGCTGGAGGCCTTCGACGCCTGGAGGATCGACCGGCTGGCCGCCAAGCTGGCCGCCAAGTTCGGCGCGGAGACCAGCCCGCGACCGGAGCGCCACACCGAGGAGTCGCTGCGCGAGAACCTGCGGGCCTACCGCGCGCACGAACTCGGTCTCGCCGACCCCGGGAGCCCGCTGGGCCGGATGCTGGCCGACCTGCACCAGGGCTGGCTGCCCGTCTACCGGGAGACGCTGGAGGGGTTCGACCCCGGCGACGAGGCGTTCGCGGCGGCGGACTGGCGCGCGGACGACGTCTACCACGGCCGGCTCGCCACCGCCTGCGAGCCCTTCCTGGTGGAGCTCGGCCACCGCCTGACCCGGGCGATCGACGCCGGCGCGTCCGCGGTCCGCGTCGACTCCCGGCTGGTGGCCGACTTCCAGGGTTACCTGCTCGACCGGTTCGAGCTGGCGCTGGCCTGGGCGGTGGAGACCGACGCGAAGGTGCACTGCCGGCTGCACGGGATCGACCCGGCGGCCGCCACCCGCGACGCCTACCTCGCCTACCTCGACAAGACGTTCGCCGACGCCGCCGCCTACCACCGCTTCTACCTGGAGTTCCCCCTGCTGGGCCGCTGGCTCGCCCAGACGACCGGGCAGCTCGCCGAGCACGGCGCCCAGATGATCGGCAGGCTTCGCGACGGCGCCGCCGAGCTGTCCGAGGCGTTCTTCGGGCGGCCCGTCGCGGCCGTGCGCACCGCGCGGCTCGGCCGCTCCGACCACCACGCCGGGGGCCGCAGCGTCGCGATCGTCGAGGTCGAGCTCGCGGACGGCGCGCACGAGTCCGTGGTCTACAAGCCCCGCGGCCTTGAGGGCGAGGCCGGGTTCCAGGGGCTGCTGGCGCGGCTGCGCGACGACGGCGTCCTCGACTACGCCGAGCGGGCCGTGCTCCCCAAGGACGGCTACGGCTTCGAGGCGCTGATCCCGCCGGGGCGCAACCGGGTCGCCATCCGTGAGGAGGCCGAGCGCGTCTACGCCGAACTCGGCGGCTACCTGGCGATCTTCTACGTGCTGGGCGGCGGCGACCTGCACTTCGAGAACGTCCTCGTCGCGGACGGCCACGCCTTCATCTGCGACTGCGAGACGGTGCTCGGGGCGCTGCCCAAGGGGTGGCCGCGCCCGTCCGGGACCCTGATGGACTCGGTCTTCAGGACCGGCCTGATCGAGTGGCCGAGGAGCGGCGCGGCGCCCGAGGGCGAGATGCGGATCAGCGGGTACACCGGCGGCGGCGGTTACGAGATGCCGATGCCGGTGCCGCAGGTCGACCGCGCCGTGTCGTTCGCCTCGTCCGTCAGCTACCGCGAAGGGGTGCGCGTCGACCCGGGGGCCTCGAACCGGATCTTCGTCGGGGACGAGCTGACGCACGCCGAGGACTTCGTCGACGCCATCGGGGCCGGGTTCGACCAGGTCTACGAGTGGTTCCGGCGGCGGCCCGACGAGGCGACCGACTGCGTCCGCGAGCTGTTCTCCGGCTCGGGCGTGCGCTTCGTCAACTGGAGCACCCAGGTCTACTCGCAGCTGCTCGCGGCCGCCCTGCACCCCCGCTGCCTGCTGGAGCCGCTGGAGGCCGACCTGCTGATCGAGACCGTGCGCACCTTCCCGCGCAAGTGGGACCAGGACGCGGCCCTCCCCGACTGGGAGGTCGCGTCGATGTGGCGCCGGGACGTCCCGCTGTTCAGCGTCGAGGCGGGGAGCACCGGGCTCGTCCACGACCACGCGTCCGCGGTCGGCGCGGACCTGGAGACGAGCCCGCTCGACCACGCCGCTTCGCGGATCAGGGGCCTGTCCGCGCGGAACCGCGCCCAGCAGCGCCAGTACATCGCCGCCGGGCTGTCCGGCGGCGACGTCACCAGCGCCGACTTCGCCGAGACGTGCGTCGGGCGCGCGGCCGCGCTCGGGGAGCAGCTCTGCGCGATGCTCCGCGAGCCGGGCGCCGCCGCCCCCTGGACGTCCTTCGTGATCACTCCCGACGGGCGGGACGAGGTCGACATCGAGGGCGACCTCTACAACGGCTCGGGCGGCATCGCCCTGTTCCTCGCCTACCTCGACGCCCTCGACCCGCGTCCCGAGTTCCGCGCGGCGGCGCGGCGGGCGCTCGACCACGCCGTCGCCGCCTGGGAGCGGCGGCGCATCGGGGCCTTCACCGGCCTCGGCGGCATGATCTACGTCCTCACGCACCTGTACCGCCTATGGGGCGAGCGCCCCCTGCTCGACCACGCCCTCGAACTCAGCGACGAGCTGGCCGGGCGCATCGACGGGGACCACCACCTGGACGTCTTCCACGGCGCGGCCGGACTCATCCCGGTGCTGATCGGCCTGGCCGGCGTGGCGGACGGGCGGGGCCTGGAGCAGGCGCACCACTGCGCCGCGCACCTGCTGCGCCGCGCGGAGGCCGAGGGCGACACCCTGTCCTGGCCCGGCTCCGACCTCGGCGCCGCCGGGGCCAACCTGACCGGGCTGTCCCACGGCGCCGGCGGCGTCGGCTGGGCGCTGATCACGCTGGGCCGGCTCACGGACCGGGCCGAGTACGTCTCGGCGGGGCGGCGCGCCTTCGCCTACGAGGCGCTCCACTTCGACCAGAGCGCGCAGGACTGGTACGACCTGCGCGAGTTCCCCGGCGGAATGCTCTGGGAGGGACGCCACTACGCCAACGCCTGGTGCAACGGCGCGGCGGGCATCGGCCTGAGCCGCATCCAGAGCTGGGCGGCGCTCGGCAAGGACGACGACGCGGTGCTCACCGAGGCGAGGAGCGCGCTCACGGCGACGATGCGCAACTTCCCCCGCCTCATGAACGACTCGCTGTGCCATGGCCGGTCCGGCAACGCCGAGCTGTTCCTGCGGTTCGCCCTGCTGGCGGACGAGCCCGCGTTCCGCCTGGAGGCCAACGTCCAGGTGCAGGCGCAGTGGCGCAACCTGGAGGACGCCCCGCCCGCGTCCGCCACCGGGTTCTTCCCCGGGCTGATGCTCGGCATGTCCGGGTTCGGAATGCACTTCCTGCGGCTGGCCCATCCGGAGCGGATCCCCTCGGCGCTCCTGCTGGACCCCCCGCCCGCGTCGATCTGAGGAGTGAACTGACCTATGTCCGTCGAATCCTGCGCGGCGTTCCTGCGGTTCGCCGTCCACGACACCGGGATCAGGCAGCAGATGAAGGCCATGACCGCGGTCGCGGAGATGGTCCGACTCGGCCGGGCGCACGGCTACCTGTTCGACGCCCGGGACCTCGCGGCGGCGTCGTCCTCGCCGGACTTCTCCGAGGCCGCGCCCGAGGCGGCGTCCGAGAAGACGGCCGGCCCGAAGCCCGGCGCGGCCGCATCGGAGGCGGCGCCCACCACGGCGGCGCCCACCACGGAAGCGACCGCGTTCTACCACTACGAGTACGACATGGCCGACCTTCCCGGGTTCGACGCCGTGCTCGACGTGCTGCCCGCGCTGAAGATCAAGCCGTCCACGGTCGACCTCGCGGAGTTCGACGCCGAGTTCAGCGCGGACGACCTGCGCTCCACCTCCCTGGCCCCGAACAGCCCGGAGTACCGGCGGTGGCGCGCCGCGCTGGACACCCGGCGCCGGCGCGACTTCCACCTCGTCAACCTGGACTCCCACACCGACCACGCGGACTACGAGGACTACTACGCGGCCAAGATCCGGCTGGTGGACGCGCTGGAGAAGGTCTTCGGCGGCGAGGTCAGGCTGTCCGGCAACCTGTGGTACCCGCCGTCCAGCTACCGGCTGTGGCACACCAACGAGGACCAGCCGGGCTGGCGCATGTACCTGATCGACTTCGACGAGCCCTTCCCCGACGCCGAGCACACCTCGTTCTTCCGCTACCAGCACCCGGAGACCGCCGAGCTGGTCACCCTGCGGGAACGTCCCCGGCTGGCGCGGTTCTTCAAGGTGGAGCAGGACCCGGAGCGCCTTTTCTGGCACTGCATCGTCAACCCGACGCCCCGGCACCGGTGGAGCTTCGGCTGCCACGTCCCCGACACCTGGCTCGACGCCATCGCGGGCCGGTCGTGACGGCGCGTCCCGCCACCGCCGCGCCCGGTTCGGCCGCACCCGCCGCGGCGACGCCCGCGATCCGGGCGGTCGGGCTGCGCAAGCGGTACCCCGGCGTCGAGGCGGTGGCCGGCCTCGACCTGACGATCCCTCCCGGCGAGAGCTTCGGCTTCCTCGGCCCCAACGGGGCGGGCAAGACCACCACGATCGCGATGCTGTGCACGCTGGCGGTGCCCACGTCCGGCCGGATCGAGATCGCCGGCCATGACACGCGGACCGACGCCGCCGCGGCGCGCCGCCGGATCGGGCTGATCTTCCAGGAGTCGACCCTGGACGTCCAGCTGACCGCGGCCGAGAACCTGCGGTTCCACGCCGACCTGTACAACGTCCCGCCCGGGCAGGTGGCGGCGCGCATCGAGGAGACGCTCGCCCTGGTCGGGCTGACCGACTGCCGCGACCGCGCCGTGCACACCTTCTCCGGCGGCATGCGCCGCCGCCTGGAGATCGCCCGCGCGCTGCTGCACCGCCCGCAGATCCTCTTCCTGGACGAGCCGACGATCGGGCTGGACCCGAACGCCCGCGCCCAGGTCTGGCGCCACCTGCGGCACGTGTGCGAGACCGAGTCCGTCACCCTCTTCCTGACGACCCACCACCTCGAAGAGGCCGAGCAGTGCGACCGCATCGCGATCATCGACGCGGGCCGGATCGTCGCGCAGGGCAGCCCCGCCGAGCTGAAGTCGGTGCTGGGCGCCGACCGGGTGCAGCTGCGCACCGGCGACGACGCGGCCGCGGCGGCGCTGATCGCCGAGCGCCTCGGCCTGGACGTGACCCGCGACCGCCACGGGCTGCGCCTCCAGGTCCCCGACGGCGCCCGGGTGCTGCCGCGGCTGCTCACCGAGCTCGACGTCCCCGTGTACGAGGCGCGGGTCACCCCGCCCAGCCTGGACGACGTCTTCCTGCACCACACCGGGCACCGGATCCGCGACGAGGCCCCGCCGGAGCCGTCCGCCCGCCCGATGCGGGTCCCGTCGGCGGCCGAGCCGGGCAGGGGCGGGCTCCGCGCCGAGCTGCGCGCCCTGGGGATGGTGTGGCGGCGCGAGATGCTGCACTTCCGGCGCGACCGCGTCGGAGCCGCCCTCTCCCTGGTCCAGCCGCTGATCTTCCTGTTCGTCCTCGGCACCGGCCTGTCGAACCTGATGCCCGGCCCGAGCGGCGACGCCTACCAGCTCTTCCTCTTCTCGGGCGCGCTGGTGACGGCCGCGCAGGGGCCCGCGCTCGCCACCGGCACCTCGATCATGTGGGACCGGCAGGGCGGCTTCCTGCGCGAGATGCTCGCGGGCCCGGTCAGCCGCGCGTCGCTCCTGGTCGGCAAGTGCCTGGGAGGGACCACGGTGGCCACCTGCCAGGCCGCCATCCTCCTGGCCGCCGCCGCCCCGGTCGGCGTCCCGCTCGACGGCGCCCTGATCGCCCTCCTGCTGGGCGAACTGGTCCTGGTCTCGCTGGCCATGACCGTCCTGAGCGTCCTGCTGTCCACCATCCTCCGCCGACCGCAGACCTTCGGGACCGTCCTGACCGTGATCATGGCCCCGATGGTGTTCCTGTCCGGCGCGTTCTTCCCGCTGAGCGCGATGCCCGTCTGGATGAAGGCCCTGGCGCTGGCGAACCCGCTCACCTACGCCGTCGACGTGATGCGCCGTACCATCACCGCCTACCTGCCGGACGCCCCGCACCACCTGTTCCGCCCCCTGGCCCTGGGCTCCTGGCATCCGCCGCTCGCCCTCGAATGCGCCCTGATGGCCGCCCTGACGACCGCGGCCCTCCTCCACGCCGCCCACCGCTTCACCCGCCTCCCCTGACCTCCCTTTCCGGCGGGCGAGCCGCGGTGCGCGCTTCGCCCGACGGCTTTCCACCGGGGCCGGGCGTAGGGACCCGGTGGAAAGCCAGGTGGTGTCGTTCTAGGGAATGTCGTGCCGGCCTTGCTTGATCTGCTCGGCCAGAAGCCGCCACCGGGCAGAGGTGATGGCGATGTGCGGGCCGGACGGGTCCTTGCTGTCGCGGATCCCGACCGTGTGGCCGATCGAGTCCAGACGCGCGGTCTCGACGCAGTCGGTGCCGCCCAACGAGCGGCTGCTCTTACGCCAGACCGGCGGTGGTGCGAAGTGTCCGACGGTGGTCATTGGTTCGCGGAGTCGCGGGATTAGGGTGGGCATGAAGAGAACCTGCCTTTCTGGCATGCGGTGGGTTTCTCGATGAAAAGGAGCCGTCGCCTCGGTGCGACGAGGCGGCGATCCGGGCGGGGCCTTCTCGCTGCGCTTGTGGGCGCGAGAAGGCTCCCGTCTATCTCGGGACTGGCGAACGGCCGGTCATGCCTCGTCCGCGGAGGAGGCGCCGCCCGGCCGGATCGCCAGCCGGGCGTGGGCCTTGAGCCATTGGTCGATCTCGGCGTCGGTGCCTCCGGCCCCGGCGATGTAGGCGCGGACCAGGTCGTGACGCGGCAGCTTCCCGTTCTTGCCGATGGTGCAGAAGCTGGCGAACGCGTAGGGCCGCGGCACCGCCGGATGCCGGGCGCAGACCTTGGCCATCTCGCGGTAGGGCCGCTCGCCCTTGAGCAGGCGGAACTTCCGCATCAACGCCACGAACCCGCCGGGGTCACCGGCCGTCCACGGGTCGACCTCTATCTCTGCGTGATCGGCCTTCGCGGTTCCCGCCGAAGAGACGGGGGCCTGCGCCGCCGGGGTCGCCGCCTCGGTCGCGTCCTGGCATTCGACGTCCGCGCCGCCTGCGGTCGTGCCTCCGGCGGCGGCGATGCACCCCGGCACGTCCGGACCGCATCGCACCGACGACCCGGCACTCGCGCCTCCGGAGCCCGTGCTCCCTGTACCTGTGCTCTCTGCGTCGGGCGCCGCGTCCTGCGCTGGTGTGCGAACGGATGTCTTGGCGGGGGCCGGTCCGTTCGGCACCGCTTCGGCCGGGGTGTCCGGCCGGGGGTTCTCCTCCGGCCAGGCCCACGGTGGCGGGCCGACCGGTTCGGTGCGGGAGGAACGGGGCCGGCGAGGAGGCTGGACGGGGGCCCAGTCGTCCAGCGGATCGACCAGGGGCGCGGCCTTGGCCGGCGGGATCGTGTGCGGATCGGCGGTCTGGACCTGGTTGAACAGCTCCTGGGCGACCGCGATGTCGGCCTGGAAGGCACCGCACGCCGTCAGGACGGCCTCCAGCGCCGACCACGTGATGCCGGTGAGGTCACCGGCGACGATCTGGCGGAGCTTGGCGGAGGTGACGCCTCGCGCCGCCGCCTTGCCGGCGACCGTCTGCCTGCTGCCCCGCCCCTCGAAGAGGGGAGCGTGGTAGACGCAGCAGATCAGAGCGTGCAGCCGGGTGTGGGCGTCCGCGCCGGGATGGGTCTCCGCCAGGAACGCCTCGACATCGCGAGGGCTCTTGCCCGGCGCCCGTAGCAAGCGGCTCATGAGCAGGTCGGGTGTGAACCGGCGCGTCTGTCATCGACCTCCCGCCGGCCTTGCCCCTGCCGGATTCCGCGGGGCCCGTGCCGAACTCGCGAGCGTTGGCTGGATGAGCTCCATTACACATCCTTGTCTTCGTCGGTGGCCGAGCGTGATTTCCGAAGAGCGGGCCGGTGGCGCCGACATCCGGTTCACCACGGGCATTGATCCGCCTCGGTATCGGGAGCATAGACCGCGCGACCGACAAGCAGCACATCTCACCCGCATCTCAACTCGGACGAAGTGGTGCATGTCGGAACGCCTACACCAAACTAAACATCACACCCGAATGACCTGCGAAAACAAACAAGTTCGCACGCGTTCAGATTTGTTCAATCGTGTCAGGTGACGCATACCGGGTGACGAATCTGAAGTACGTCGAGATAGCGAATTTGTGCATCACAAATTGCGAATGCCAATGCATGGGCATACGGACGATCCGGGGCGGGCCGGAGGGGAAGCCCTCCGACCGGCACACCTCCGGAACAGGGCGCATCTCGCGCATGCGTCCGGTCTGCGTCACGTCGCGGCGAGAGCGCCTGCGATCACGCCCCCGCGGCTCGGGCGGTCGTCCGTCCCTAGGCCGGCGGGCGCGGCGTCCCGCCCTCGGGCCGGCCCTCCCGCAGCCGGGCGTTGATGCGCTGGGCCTCGGCGAGCTGGTCTTCGAGGATGATGATGCGGCAGGCCGCCTCCAGGGGGGTGCCCTGGTCGATCAGGTCGCGGGCGCGCTGCGCCAGGCGCAGCTGGTAGCGGGAGTAGCGGCGGTGCCCGCCGGACGAGCGCTGCGGGACGATCAACCGGGCGGTGTCGAGACTGCGGAGGAACGCCGGGGTCACGCCCAGCATCTCGGCGGCGCGGCCCATGCTGTAGGCGGGGTAGTCCTCGTCGTCGAACTTGTCCTCAAGCGCCGCGGAGTCGTCGGGCCGGTCGGGGCCGCCGGGCTGGTCGCCGGTCTGAGTCATGTGGAGTGCTTTCACAAAACCTTCCGTACTGCCGGGAAATCGGAAGGCGGCGACGGCAAGGGGCCCCGACGCCAGACTGCGGCGCCGGGGCCCAGAGGTACAACACCATCTACCGGCCTTGCTGAGCCGGTCTTCCGCGTCGGCCGCACAAGAGGCGGGGACGCGGGGATCGCGTATGCGTGACCGTAGACCACCGTCCAATCCGGGGAACTGCGGTACCCGCGCGGCGTGACTGGAGCCTGCTGCGGGCGATCCCGATGGCGCCGATCCCTCCTTTCCTCGACATCACTACCTGTACTGCGTGTTCGGGTACTTCGTTGTGTTGCGGTACTTCCTTGTGTTGCGGTACTGCGTTCTTGCTGTTCACCACTACAGCCGGCGGCTCGTCCGCCACCGGTCCGACCGGCTGCCGAGGCCCCTTCCACTGCGCTGGCCCCGGCACGCCCGGCCGGTGTCATCCATCCGTACCGGCAGTTCGTCCTCTGCCGCTTCTCATGGACCCGTCTCTCTTCGATGGAAGGAACACTACCCGGTCCCGGCTCGAAAATCTACATCGGCTGCTACAGAGTTTCGTAGATCACATTCCTGGTTTCTCTCCACCGGCCGATGGCATCCGGACGGGTCCGCGCCGGGGCTACAGGCTCTCGCTCGTCCAGCGCCACGCGCCGTTCTCGTGCCGCGCGCGGACCAGTTGCGTACCGCTGGCGTCCGCGAGTTCGGCGATCAGCCGGATCAACTGGCGGTGGAAGTCCGCGGGCGGGCGGGTGCCGCCCGGCGAGCCTTCCAGGAGCGTCACGCTGACCTTCGCCTCGTCGCGGAGCTGCGCGGTCAGCCGGCCCGTCCTGTCCATGCGCATGATCACGATCGCGTCGGCACGGATCAGGTCGTCACCCTCGGCGGCGGAGATCCACACTTCGCTCATGTGCGTCCCCTGCCCGGATCGAGGGCCTCGTACGCCCTGTGTCCCGTGCCCGCACGCCCTGTCTCCCCTGCCGCGCGTTCCGCGCGCTCGTCCAGGCGGGCGGGTGCGGCTCACCGGCGTCGGCGCTGGTCAGCGCGGCGCCGTTCGCTTGTGCCGCCCCAAGGGCCGTCCGGCGAGGCGGCCGGGCGGCGGACTCCGGCGGGCTCGGGCCGGAAGGCGTAGACTCTGGTTGAGCCAGAGGTTCCCGATGCGGGCGGCCAAGCCGGCGTCCCCCTGGTTCCGACGATCGGTCTCCCCGAGGCCAGACAGGCCGGCGCGCATGACGCCGCTCCACCGTCCCTCTCGAACACGGACGCCCGTTTCCGGCGCCGGATCCGCCGCCCGGCCGGGCCGCGGAGCGGCGACCGCGGGTCTCTGAGCGGTCCCGGCCACACGCACACTCCTGATCGGAGCCCCAGATGGATACCGCAGGCACCGCCTTCCCTGAGGCCGGGCTGCGCCGCGAGACGCTCGCGGAACACACCGTCATCACCATCACCGGCGACCTCGACGTCTCCTCCGCGCCGTCCCTGCGCGAGCCCCTGGAGATCGCACTGCGCGACGCGGGACCCCACGTGGTCATCGACCTGTCCGAGGTGACGTTCTGCGACGCCGCCGGGCTGGCTCTGCTCACCGGCGCCCGCCGCCTCACGGAACCGGGGGGCGTCGCGCTCGTCCTCGCCGCGCCCCGCCCGCACATGGCCAGGCTCCTGCGGGTCAGCGGCCTGGCCCGGGTCTTCGCCGTCCGCCCCACCGTCGACGCCGCGCGCCTTCGATCGGCCGCGGCCTGAACGCGCGGCCAGGCCCGGGCGTAGCGGGCGGACGGGAGGACGACATGACGGGCGACCCGGGATCGATCGGGTGGGGCGCCGCCGGCACCGCACCCAGCGAGACGGACCGCCGGCGCCTCGCGGCCACGTTCGAGCTGATGAGCGCGGTGGTCCTGGACGGAACCGGCGTGCCGGGCATGCTGGCCCTCGTGGCGGCGCAGGCCCGGGAACTGGCGCGGGTGCCGCTGGCGTTCGTCGCCCTACCGGGCGAGGACGGCAACACGCTGCGGGTCGAGGTCGCGGACGGACCCGGCGGCGAACGGATCCGCGGGTTGACGGTGCGGCGGGGCCGGTCGATGCTCGGCCGGGCGTTCACGTCCCGCCGGGCCGTGTCCGCGCGGATCGCCGCCGATCAGACGCTCACCGGCCTTCCGGCCGGCCCCATCCTGATCCTGCCGCTGGAGACGGGGGAGGCCACGCGGGGAGTGCTCGCCGTCCTCGGACGGGTCGGCGCGGAGCCCTTCAGCCCGGCGACCGCGCGCCAGATGCTCCTGTTCTCCGACATGGCCGCCCGGCTGATCGAGGTGGCGGGGGCGCGCCTCCCGGGCGCCCCGCCGGGAGTCACCGAGCCGCCCCTGCGACCGCGGTCGTCCGGCTGAGTCCGACGCGGCGGCGGCTCCTTCGCCGCCTGGGGAACGGCCTCCGCAGGCCTGTCCGGGCCCGGCCGACGGCGCCCGTCCCGTGGTTTCGGGCCCTGGCGCGCCGGGGGCTCCGGCGGTCTTCCTAGAGCCGGAAAAGCTTCGTGAACGGGGAGAGGATCTTTACTTTCCGCGTCCCGAAGTCGACCAGGACGGCGTTGCCCGGCTCGACCTCCAGGACGCGCCCGAGCCCGTACTTGTCGTGCGTGACCTGGTCGTCGAGGGTGAACTCCTTGGCCGGCGGGGCGGCGGGCGGAGGCGCGAAGGGGCTGGTGGGCAGGTGTCGCCGTCTGGCGGGACCGGTGGGTTTCATTACCTCATTATGCGCGTACCGGGCGGTTCCCTGAAGCCTTCTCGCAGACCAGGCTGGTAAATTATCGCGCCGGACACCGCCTCGATCGGCCGCCCGAAATCGTGTGGTACAGTAGATGGCAGTTGCGGTTCCCATAGACATGTGCGTGCGCCTGTTGGAAGTGACCTCAGGCGCACTTTTGTTTTTTCTGGATCTTCCGGATGGGCCATCGCGGCGTCCTCGCCCGCACACGGTGTGCGGACGGGGCACACCCTGAAGGAGACGACCATGGCCACCGGCACCGTCAAGTGGTTCAACGCGGAAAAGGGCTTCGGCTTCATCGAGCAGGACGGCGGCGGCGCCGACGTCTTCGCCCACTACTCCAACATCGCGGCCCAGGGCTTCCGTGAGCTCCAGGAGGGCCAGAAGGTGTCCTTCGACATCACGCAGGGCCAGAAGGGCCTGCAGGCGGAGAACATCGTCCCCGCCTGATAGCGGTATCGGCGGTGCGCGGCCCCGAGGGTCGCGCACCGCTCTGCGTCGGGCCCCTGGTCCGCGCCCTCTCTCTCCCGGCCCGCGGCGGAACCCCCCGCTGGGCCGCACCCGGTTCGTTCTTGAGAATCCTCCCCCCGGGCTCGCGTCGAGTCCGGGGTCTTGCATGACGGAGCACTTCCCTGACACGCACCGCTCCCAAGGAAGGCTTCACCATGCCCCGCACCCCTCGATCGAGCGCCCGAGGCTCCCGGTCTCGTCCCGCCCGCCGTCCGGCGGACGGGCAGCGAAGGCCCGCATCCGAGCCCGCGCCCGCCCCCGCCGCCAAGTCCACGCCCCCGGCCCCCGCTGTGGCGTCGTTCGCCGAGCTGGCGCTGCCCGCCCCGATCCAGGAGACGCTGGTCCGCCAGGGCGTGACCGCGCCGTTCCCCATCCAGGCCGCGGCCCTCCCGAACGCCCTCGCCGGACGCGACGTCCTCGGCCGGGGACGCACCGGCTCGGGCAAGACGCTCACGTTCGGCCTCGCGCTGCTGGCCCGCACCGCCGGCCTCCGCGCCCAGCCCCGCCGTCCCCTCGCCCTGGTCCTGGTCCCCACCCGGGAGCTCGCCCAGCAGGTCACCGCCGCGCTCGAACCGTACGCGGACGCCGTGGACCTGCGGACGACCACCGTGGTCGGCGGCCTGCCGATCGCGCGGCAGGCGAACGCGCTCGCGCGGGGCGCCGACGTCCTGATCGCCACGCCCGGGCGCCTCGCCGACCTGATCGAGCGCGGCGACTGCCGGCTCGACGCCGTGCGGACCACCGTGCTGGACGAGGCCGACCAGATGACCGACCTCGGCTTCCTGCCGCAGGTCACCCGGCTCATGGAGCAGACCCCGCAGGACGGGCAGCGGATGCTGTTCTCCGCCACGCTCGACGGCGGCGTCGACCGGCTCGTCCGCCGGTTCCTCAGCGACCCGGTCACCCACTCGGTCGACCCTCCGGCCGGAGCGGTCACCGCCATGGAGCACCACCTGCTGCACGTCGCCGACGAGGACAAGCACGAGACGACCGTGCACATCGCGGCCCGCGAGAGCCGCGTCATCATGTTCGTCGGCAAGAAGCACCAGGCGGACCGCCTCGTCCGCAAGCTGACCGCCCGCGGGATCAGCGCCGCGGCGATGCACGGCGGGAAGACGCAGTCGCAGCGCAACCGCGCGCTGAACGGCTTCCACAGCAAGGACGTCACCGTGCTGGTCGCCACCAACGTCGCCGCCCGCGGCATCCACATCGACGAGCTCGATCTCGTCGTCAACGTCGATCCGCCCGCCGACCACAAGGACTACCTCCACCGCGGCGGCCGCACCGCCCGCGCCGGGAACGCGGGGACCGTGGTCACCCTCGTCCTGCCCGAGCAGCGCCGCGAGATGGACGCCATGATGGCCAAGGCGGGCATCACCCCCCGCGTCTCCCGCGTCCGCCCCGGCGACGCCGACCTGGCCCGCATCACCGGCGCCCGCCCGCCGGCCCGCGCCGCCGCCGCTCCGAACGCCGCCCCGCCCCGCAAGCCGCGTCCCGCCGCCGGCTCCCAGCGCGGGAACTCCCACACGGCCGCCCCCTCTCGCAGGCCGCGACGGCGCACGTCCTCGCTCAACAGCTGACCCGGGGCGCTCAGGCCTCGCCGGCCGTCGTCCGCCGCCACAGCCGGCGGACGGACGGCGCGATGAGGGACGGCCCGCCCGCCAAGCACCAGAGGGCGATGACCGGGTCGCAGATGGCGCAGCCGAGCGAGGATCCGTGCGCGAACGGGACGATCGGGTTGCCCTTCACGTGGTGCACCACGTCCCAGGCCGTGTGGAGCAGCCATCCGACGCCGATGAACGTCCACGATTCGAGCCCGCGGTAGGCGCAGTAGGTCACGGCGGCGGTGAAGAGGAACTCCCAGCCGCCGAGACCGCCGCCGCTGAGGTAGGCGGCGCCCGCTCCGGCGACCATGACCGCGTTGAACCGGCGCCGGTGCGGCTCCCTGATCAACGACATCCCGGCGGCGTAGGCGGCGCCGATCAGGATCGGCGCCAGGACGGTCATCAGCATCGGCTCTCCTCGGTGGGCCCGGTCATGCGGGACCGAAGCTAACCGTCCGCGATCACACCGCCCAGTGGCGGAAATGCCACCTCCCAGCGGAATACCGCCAAGCCGCCCGGCACCCCCCTGACAGAGCCGAACGGCCGGAGACACCCGTGGCGGCGGCGCTGTGGTCGGCTACGTTCTCGCCATGCACACCGTCGCCGTCCTCGCGTTCCCCGGCGTGATCCCGTTCGACCTGTCGACCCCGATCGAGGTCTTCACCCGGACCCGCCTGCCGGACGGCCGCCCCGCCTACCGGGTCCGCGTCTGCGCCGAGACGCCCGAGGTCGACGCCGGGGCGTTCACGCTCCGCGCGCCCTGGGGACTGGACGGGCTCCGGGACGCCGACACCGTCATCGTCCCCGGCGCCGCGGACCCGACGGCGCCCCTGCCGCCCGCCGTGCACGACGCGCTGACGGCGGCCGCCGCCCGAGGCACCCGGATCGCCTCCATCTGCACCGGCGCGTTCCCCCTCGCCGCGACCGGGCTGCTCGACGGCCTGCGGGCGACGACGCACTGGTCAGCCGCCGCCCTGCTGGCCTCCGCCCATCCCGGGATCGAGGTGGATCCGGACGTCCTCTACGTCGACAACGGGCGGATCCTCACCTCGGCCGGGGCCGCCGCCGGGCTCGACCTGTGCCTGCACATGATCCGCCGGGACCACGGCTCGGCGGTCGCCGCCGACGCGGCCCGGCTGTCGGTCATGCCGCTCGAACGGGAGGGCGAGCAGGCCCAGTTCATCGCGCAGCCGTGCCCGGCCACGCCGCGCGGCTCCGTCCTCGAACCCCTGCTCGCCTGGCTCCAGGACGACCTGTCCCGTCCCCTCACCGTCGCCGACATGGCCGCGCGCGCCGGCATGAGCGCCCGCTCCCTCACGCGCCACTTCCGCGAGCAGACCGGCACCACGCCTCTCCAGTGGCTCCACCGGGCCCGCGTCCACCAGGCGCAGCACCGGCTGGAGACCACCGAGCACACCGTCGAACGGATCGCCGCCCAGGTCGGCTTCGGCTCGCCGACCGCCTTCCGCGACCGCTTCAAGCGCACCACCGGCGTCAGCCCCCACGCCTACCGCCGAGCCTTCCGCGCCCGCGGCGGCGGAGCGCGTCAGCCCTCGACACCCAGGTATCCGCCCGTGTAGTCGATCATCTTCCGGACATGCGCGGCGATGCGGTGGGGACATCCCTCGCGGTCGTCCGCCCCCGCGGCGTCCGGCGCCACCGCCCGGGCAAGAGGCGGCACGTCGCGGAGACTGATCCCACGGTGCCCCTCCGGGTGCGGGCACGGCCGATCGAGGACCGAGAGATCGAACGTCTGGAGGCCGTCGCGGTAGAGCGCGACCACGCCGGGGGCTGCGACGCCCCAGGCGCAGTGCTGTGCCAGGTGGCTCACGGCCAGTGCCAGCGACGCCCGCTCCCCGGGACGCGCGTCGCCGAGCAGCCGGCGTGCCGCCCACAGCGCCGCGGCCTCGGCCGTGGGATCGGCCCTGCTGCCCTTCTGCCGCTCGATGTCGGTCATCAGCGCGTCGATGTCGAGCCGGCCGTCCCCCGTCAGGAAGCGCTCGTCCAGGTGCCCGGTGTCCGGGGCGTCGAAGCGCTCCGCCCGCGCGTCCTTGAAGACCTGTTCCGCCTCGGCGGCCAGCCCCGCGAGGTAACCGGGACACGCGTACGCCTCGATGTCCTCGTCGTCCGGGTGGCTTGCGAGCCACCCCTCCGGATCCCCGATGCGCGCCACGACGTCGCCCGCCTCCTCGGGGTCGTCGGCGACCAGCGGGTGCTCGTGCTCGCCGGGCGCCGCGCAGCCCGCGGCCTCCAGCACCGTCCCGGCACGTCCGGCCGCCTCGATCAGGTCGTCGACGAGCGCGGGGTCGGTGACCTTCCACCTGGCGTACCAGCGGCTCGCCCAGAGCGCCGCGGTCATCGCCCGCCCGTGCCGCGAGCCGGGGTCGGACCTCACCTCCGCGGCGATCGAACCGAGCAGCGCGAAAGGATCGCAGTAGGGGTAGCCATGAGCCATGTTGGCGAGCTCGCGGGCCAGGTCCGCGTAGTCGACCGCACCGTCGTCAGAGATCATCGCCCAAGCAAACCAGCCCGGCCGGGCACGAACGACCCGCCCTCAGGAACAACGCCAGACGGTGCCCACCTGAGTACCGGCCCAGACGGCCCTGGTGTGCGGCACCCGCGTCATCGAGTACGCGGTCACCGCGATAGGCGGGGTGGCACTGGTCCAGGAAGCACCGTCGAAGTGCAGCAGACGCGCGGGATCGAACGGGCTGGACACCCAGACGCCGCCCCGTCCATCGGAGGCGATCGAGCCGAGGAACCCCACCACGGACTTCGGCCGCACCTCGCCGAGCGGATCGGACGGATTCGGAAGCCGATGCACGGTGAACGCGGAGCCGTCCCAGTGGTGCAGCGTCGGCGGCGGGAACAACGGGCTCTGCTCAAGGGCGTAGAACCAGACGTCGTCCGGAGCGACGTACTCGATCTGCAGGATCCAGTGGGCCCATTCCGATCCCCACGGTGTACGCGTCCAGTCAGTGCCGTCGAAGTGCCACAGCGGGGTCGGGCCGATCTGCGACTCGCCGAATCCCGCGGCCCAGACGTCCGAGGCGCTTCCGGCGGCGATGGCGTTGAGCCCCGAGGGTTGCGGAAGGGTGAGCGCCCTCGTCCACTGGCCGTGCCGCCGCACCGACACCGTCGTGGCGTCCCCGTGGATCCCGGTCGCCCACAGTCCGCCCGTCCGGTCGACGTCGATGGCCTGGAGCTGCTCGCCGACGGGACCTGCCACCGTCGTCCAGCGGCGCCCGTTCCAGTGCAGCAGGTCGGTGCGCTCCTTGGCATTCTGACCTGCGGCAAGGGCCCACACGTCCGCGGCGTGGTGCGCGCGGACATCGTTGACGACAGCCAACCCCTCAGGCATCGCGACGCGCGTCCAGCCGCGCGGGTTCCGATGCAGCATGACGGCCCGCGAGTCCGGCTGGTACACGTTCTCGGCGCCCCCGGCGAAGACGTGCCACGGGTCCGGCGCGGCGATCCCGAGCAGATGGCTCCGCCCAGCCAGCGGCGGCGCGGGCACATCCACCCACTCCCCCGCCGCCGGCGCCACGGCCCGCGCGACCCCACCCAGCGGCCCGGCACAGGCGGCCCCGACCAGCGCAGCACCCCCCACCCCGAACACCCGACGCGACATCAGCGGATTAAGCGGGCTTCGATCCACAACGCCTCCTCGAACAACCGACCAACAACGCCAGTATTCGCTGGCAAGATCACCCCCCACCACCCCCTGACCTCAAACGGCCACCCGGCCCCCGCCACCCCCACCACCCACACCACGGCGGTGGCGGGGAGGGTGGGTCAGGCTGCGGCGGTGGCTTCTAGTTCTACTGTCAGGGTGGGGATTGCTAGGCGGGTTACGCCCAGCATTGTGGTGCTGGTGGCTGCGTTGGCGGCGGCCAAGCGGGAGGCCAGGATGCCGTAGTGCTGGAAGAGGAGGTCGACGTCGGTGGTGTAGACGTTGAGGCGGACGAGGTTCGCCAGCGACATGCCGGCCTCGGCGAGTACGGCCTCCAGGTTGTCGATGCTCAGTGCGAGCTGGGCCGCCATGTCGCCGGCATGCTGGGGCTTGCCGTCGCCGCTCATCGCGGTCTGGCCTGAGCAGTACAGGGTTCGGGTGTGTCCGGAGACGACCTCGCCCTGGTTGTAGCCCAGGTCCACCGACCACGTCCACGGGTTGACCGTCGTACGCTCCATTGCCTTTAGCTCCATTCGATTCGTTGGAAGTGCGTCATCGGGCGGCTCGATGGCCGCCCTCTGGCGTTGGGAAGAGCCTTCCAACGAATCACGACATCCTGTGTCATGTATTTGAGTAGGTTCTTGGTGTGCGTGCTGACCGGTTGGTCTCGCTGGTGTTGTTGCTGCGTCAGCATGGTCGGCTGTCTGCGACGGCACTGGCCCGGGAGTTGGAGGTGTCGACGCGTACGGTGCTGCGCGACATCGAGGCGTTGTCCGCAGCGGGGGTCCCGGTCTACGCCGAACGCGGTCGGCACGGCGGTTTCGCGTTGCTGCCCGGTTTTCGGACCGAGCTCACCGGGCTGAACCACGAGGAGGCGCTCGCGCTGCTGGTCGCCGGATCGCGGCGCGGTGCGCAGGCGTTCGGCCTCGGCTCGGCGCTCGCATCGGCCATGCTCAAGGTGGTGGACGCGCTGCCCGAGAGCTATCGGGACACCGCGGCCGACGCGGCCCAGCGGCTGCTCATCGAACCCGACGCCGACCTTCTCGCGCGGCGGCTGGTCGCCGAGGAAGTGCCTGAGGCGGTGGTGGCCGAGGTCAGGCGCGCGGTGTTCGCCGGGCACAAGCTGCGCATCCACTACGCGGCGGTGGATCAGAGCCCGAAGTGGCGCACGGTGGACCCGGTCGGCCTCGTCACCGTCCGCGGCCTGGGCTACCTGCTGGCCACGAGGTCCGGCGAGGACCGGACGTACCGGCTGTCGCGGATCGTGGCCGCCGAGGAACTGGACGAACCCGCCGAGCGTAGGGAACGGGTCGATCTGGACCGGGCGTGGCAGGAGCGCAGCACGCGGTTCCGGACGGGCGGCGACCAGGTCGCCGTCCTCGCACGGGTGCACCCGGCGCGGCGCAAGGATCTGGTCGGCACCGCGCTGGCCGTCCTCGCCGAGGAGGACGACGCGGACGGCTGGCTGCGGCTGGAGGTGACCTTCCAGGATTCGAGGCACGCCGTCTGGGCGCTGTGGCAGGTCGCCGACAACGCGGAGGTTCTCGCCCCGCAATGGTTGCGCACCTCGCTGCGCGACCGCGCCGCCGCCATCGCCGCGCGCTATGACGACTCGTGCTGATGCGCTGGTGCGGCCAATGGCGGGAGCAGGTATGTTCTCGCGGACGATCTCGCCTTTCGCTTCCAGCCGATCGGACGCCCCGATGGACAGTGCCTACTCCCCCGTGCCGGAGCTGAACCTGCTCAGCGAACTTGAGAAGAGCCTCGGCGGAGAGTTCATCTCGGACGGTTTCGAGATGCTCGAATTCGGAGAGCCGCAGCACGATTCGTGGTCGGACGCCCCAGAGTTCGTCGAGGCGTTCCTCCCCTTCGCGGCCGCCACCGGCTCAGGCTCGTTCTATGCCTTGTGGCGGGTGGACGACCGCGCGGACCTCGCCGCCTTGCCGATCGCGGCGTTCGGCGACGAAGGGGGGATCCATCTCACCGCGCGCGACCTTCGGGACCTGTTCCGCCAACTCGCGAGCGACCGGCCGCTGTCGGTCGACTGGGGCGACGCCTACTTCGCCGAGTACGAGGGCTACCACCGCGAACGCGACGGCGCCCCCGAGGCGCACGCGGCTTATGTCGCATGGCTGAAGCAGCACTTCGGCCTGGATCCGGTGAGCGACCCCAACGACCTGATCAAAGCGGCCCGAGACCAATTCGGGGCACGCTTCGAGACCTGGATCAGGCCGTTCATCTGACCGGCGCTCTGGCGCATTCGTTGAACTACGCGGATCGCTCGTGCGCGCTCACGATCAGGCTCGTGGCGCCGGGTCGAGTGACGACCAGGTGGGGCTTCCAGCAGTCCGACTCTTCGGTCCCGACCTCCCGTCCGCATCCTGAGCAGACGAGGTTCGGTCCGTCGAGTCCGGTGGGCCCGCAACAGCCGGCCGAACGCGCTTGGTCGGGGTGACGGACCGCTCCGACGATGTCGTCGCAGTTGACCACGAAACCGCCTTCCCAACTGGAGACGTAAGCACCTCGCGGAAGATAGGGCTGCCCGGGAACGTCTCCGCGGGCGGCTTCGGTCAGTTCGATCTCGGTGGTGAGCCTTCGGGTGCAGTGGGCGCATGCGAGGTGCGGCATAGCGTCAATGATCCATGCGCACGGGCGGGGCAGGGACCAGGTCGCGCATGAGCGCGACGCCCACGACGTCCTGACGGGCGGCACGGCCTGCCGCGGCGTTGGGTTTTCAGGCGGAGGATTGGGAATTGGCCGGCTTGAAGGAGAGGCTTCCGTCGGGGTGTTCCCCGTCTTCTGCGGATAGGACCACGCGGTAGGAGGCGACTCTGGTTTTGAAGCCCGGGCGGTAGAGGCTGTAGCAGCGGTAGGGCGTAGGCCCCGGGGGCATGACGGCCACCTCAGGGATGTCGGCGTCGCAGCGGTACTCGTCGTCGCCGCCGGACGGGTGGTAGCCCCACTGACGGTGGACGCCTTCCCGGGTGAGCACGAGCTTCGTCGCGACGGCCGACAGCCTGTACCGGTATTCGGTGCCGCTTGGGAAGTCTTCCCCGGGCTTGGCCGTCAGCCGCTTCGACACTATGGAGACACTGGTGCGGAACTCGGCGGTCTTGCCTCTGTAGGACACCGTGCACGTGAAGGTTTCCGGGCGCGTGCCGATTCGGCTCGTGTTGGTGTCGCATCGGGTCTTGGTCTCCGCGGCCACGCCCCCGGCCCTGACGGTGGCCTTTTCCATCTCATGCATGAGCCGTTCTATGCGCGGGGCACCGACAGGCGGGGCGGAGGTAAGGGGCTGCGGCACTGCGAAGGTGCCCGTCTTCGGGACGCGGATGCCGGGCTTTTCGCCGCCGTCACCACAGCCCGCAGCCATCCCGGCCGCCAGGACCAGCGTGAATGTGAAGACGGGGCGTCTGCGCCCCGGGATTTGAAGAACACCGCAAGTCATTGGACGATTACAGCACGTTGGAGCGAGGCGGATCGACCGCTGAGGAAAGCCCGCTGCTTTGCCGCTGGAGCGAACCGGCGTCGCCTTCCCCCGCCGACCGCAAGAAGGGCCCCGGCGGCTTGTCTCCACCGGGGCCCTTTCTCATGCCTAGAGGTCGAACGTCCCGGCCTTCACCCGAGCGAGGAGACCGGTGAACGTGGTGTGGTCGAGGGGGAGGTGACCGCCTTCGGGGTTCTTGCTGTCCCGGATACCGATGGAGGTCGGAAGCATCGCGACCTCCACGCACTCTTGTTCGGTGTTGCTGCGGCTGCTCTTGCGCCAGATGGCCGCAGCGGCGACGTCGGTGCTCATCGTCCGTTCATCTCCCTTGCTACCTGCCGGAACAACGCCGAACTGTCCTCCTGGGGCAGAGCGTTGTCCCAGATGACCGTGAACGCCCCGGCGTAGCGGTCGATCTCGCGGGGTTTATCCAGATATAGAGCGCCGGTGAAGCCTTGTACAAACACCGTCGGCGGTTCGTGATCGCGCCCGTCCTCCTTGGTCGGGAACCGCAGGATGATGAACGCCCCCGTGTCGAGGCCGCGGTGCGAGCCCGCCGCGAACGGCACGAGGCGGATGGCCACGTTGGGGCAGTCGTTCAGTTGTGCCAGCCGGTCGAGCTGGGCCGCCATGACCGCGGGCCCGCCGATGACCCGGCGGACGACCGCCTCGCTCAGGACGACCTTCAGGTCAGGCGGGGCCGTGACGCGCGTGACCAGCGCCTGCCGTTGCATTCGCAGCCGGACCCGTCGTTCGACCTCTTCGGCTTGCAGATCTGGTCGGTTCTTCTTGAAGAGCGCGTAGAGGTAGTCGGGGGTCTGGAAGAGGCCCGGGACCAGCTCCGGCGAGTACTCCTCTCGGCTGCTCGCAGCCTCCTCCAGGCCGATGAAGAGATCGAATCCCTCAGGGATCACGTCGCCGTAGGCGTGCCACCATCCCTTTCCCTTGGTCTCCTTGGCCAAGCCCATCAGGGCGGTCTTCAGTTCCTCGGTTGCGCCGTACACGCGGCACATGGTCTCCACGTCGTGAGATCGCAGGGACGTTTGGCCTGTCTCGATCCTCCACATCTTTGCTTCGGACCATTCAAGCGCTTTCGCCGCAGCTTGTACGGTTAAGCGCGCATTTATACGAAGTTCTCGGAGATACCGGCCGAGTTGCCGCCGGGGGACGGTCGAACCCGTGGTCGCTTCCGACACTCACATCACCTCCCTCTCGCATCTCGGGGCCGCCTTTCACCCGGAATGAAAGCATCCCCTCGCCCGGTCCGCAACAGGTCTCTGACCTGCGAAAATTCTCGCCAGGAGAATCGATCCGACCGCTTGCAGACCTTGCTTTCATGGTGCTCTACTCGGAGTCAGCACGGGAGTGAAACGCGATAATCCGCGATCACGGCGAGCTGGACATGGCGCCCGTTCCGCGCACATCGCCATATCAACAGGAAAACCAGTCCCCCGCACCAGAAGAGGCCGATCATGAAAAACAACCGACGTTCCCCGGACGGCTCCCGCCGGGCGCCCGGAGCGTGATCCCGCAACGCGGGATCGAAAGCGGCGGCGGCATGACTCCATCGGTTCCAGACGGCGTCGGCGAGGGCTCGAAGGGCGCGGAGTTCACGACCACGCTCGGGAATCTGCTGCGAGGCCACAAGCTCGCGGTCGAGAACCTCGACGCTCTGCGCCTGCGTGTGGCGAAGGAGCCGGAGGCGCCCGGCGTGGAGGTCGAGTGCCGGCGCCGTGCGAACGACGGCGATCGCTGGTGGTTCGTCCAGCACGGTATCTGGATGTGCGAGGCCGACAGCCCCATGAACGCCGTCGTCCTGGTGAAGGCGGCTCTCGGGGCGGAGGAGGACCGGTGAACCGGCCGTACGCCGCTCATCCGCCCCGGCACGGCGAGGCACCGTAGCGATCACGCCCTGGGCACGCCTCCCCATACCCGGGGGCGTTTTCGATACGCCGACGATAGGTGCCGAGTCGTAGCGTTCGAGCCTGCCCAATCTGATCGCCGAGCAAGGTCCCCGAACGAGGGAGGCCGTGCGCGATGCTCCTTTCCCTTTGAGCGATCGCGGCAGGCATCGCCGTCCGACATCGCGGCGGAAGGGGCCACGAAAGGAGAAAGCCGTGGCTGATGACGGGAAGTGGGAGCGACGTTCGCTGCTGCGAGGCGCCGCCGTGGTGGCCGGCGCATCCGCGACCGCGACGCCGGCGGGCGTCGCGGTCGCGGCCCACGCCGACGGTGGTGACGCGGACGCGCTGTTCAAGGCCGGGAAGTTCGAACAGGCCGGCCGCGCCTACGAGGCGATCCTGAAAAGAGACCCCGCCAACGTGCACGCGGCCCGTCGGCGCGGCCAGGTCGCGCTACTGACCAACCAGTTCTCCGACGCTGAGCACTATCTCGCCATGGCTCTGAGACTGGCGCCCAGCGACAAGGAGACCAATCGACTTCTGGGCGATTGCTACATCCGTCAGGACAAACTCTCCCAGTCCGTGCCGCACTGGCGAGCGGCCGGCAAGGACGTCTTCGCCACGTGGTTCGGGGCGGTTCAGGGCGAGCCGTACCAGGTCCACGGCGACGCCGCCCGGCTGCCGTGGCAGCAGATGGACCCGTCACCACAGGTCGAGGGGTCGGTCAACGGCGGACCGCCCAAGCGCTTCATGCTCTACACCGGCGCCCCATGGCTGGGCATGTCCGCGGGGGTGGCGAGGGAGGCCGGGCTGACCGCCGTGGCCGAGCAGCAGATCGACTACCTGGACGGCACCGCGTGGCAGTACTTCGGGGTGCTGGAATCCTTCAGGCTGGGCGACGTCGAACTGCGCAACATCCCCGTGGAGTGGTCGGAGACGGACCAGGCTTCGCCCGGGGGGCCCAGCGACGGCATCATCGGCACGTGGGTCTTCTACCACCTGCTGACCACCTTCGACTACGCGGGCCGGTCGCTGATCCTGCGCCGTCCCACTCCCGAAGCCGTCCGCCGGGTACGGCGCGACGCCGCGCGGGCGGGCGCCAGGCCCCTGCCGCTGTGGCTGGCCGATGAGCACGGCCTGTACAGCAGGGGCAGCATCGGCGATTCCGGATCGCGATTGGTGGGACTGTCGATCGGTGGAACCAGCGAGAGCGCCGTGGCCATGCCCGAGGAGACGGCCAAGCGTCTGCGGATCCGTACCGACTACGACCGCCCGCTGGAGACTTTCGCGCACAGCCACCCGGTCGTCACCTATCCCTGCTACCCGGACGAGATCCGCCTTGGCGACGCCGTCGCCAGGGAGGTCTACTGCTTGGCGAATCCCTCCGGTAGACCCCCTCGCGCCGGGTTCGACTCGCTGGGGGCGTTCTTCCACCCCTTCTTCAAGCCGTACACCGTCACCCTCGACTTCACCGGCATGAATCTCTACATCGCCCGCGGCTAGGGCTCGTCCGAGGGGAAGTCGGTCGAGCGCGTCACGGCGGCCCACTGCTCGGCCTCGGCGGCGCGGGCCTCGGCGGACCTGCGGGCCAGGGCGAGGGCGTCGCCACCGAGGATGAGGCGGCGGGGCGGATCGTCGGCGGCGACCACGTCGATGACGGCCTTGGCGGCGCGGGCCGGGTCGCCTTGCTGGGTGCCGTCGTTGGCCTGCCGGTAGCTGTTGATGGCGCCGACCGTCTCCTCGTAGTCGGGGCCGACCGGGTGGAGTTCCATGGACGAGCCCTGCCAGTCGGTGCGGAACGCGCCCGGCTCGACGATGAGGACCTTCACGCCGAACGGCGCAACCTCGGCCGCGAGCACCTCGGAGAACCCTTCGACGGCGAACTTCGCGGCCTGGTAGGCGCCCATCCCGGGGGTGCCGCCCACGCGTCCGCCGATGGAGGAGACCTGCACGAAGGTCCCCGAGCGCTGGGCGCGCAGGACGGGCAGCGCGGCCCGCGTCACGTTCACGACGCCGAAGAAGTCGGTCTCGATCTGGGCGCGGAAGTCGTCCTCGGCCATCTCCTCAATGGGCGCGCTGTTGGCGTAGCCGGCGTTGTTGACGACGACGTCGAGACGGCCGAAGGCGACGGTGGCCTCCTCCACGGCACGGGCGGCCGCGGCGGGGTCGGTGACGTCCAGCGCGACCGCCCGGATCCGTTGGTCGTGCCTGGCCGCCAGGTCGTCCAACTGCTGCGGACGCCGGGCGGTCGCGACGACCTGGTCACCGGCGTCCAGGACCGCCTCGGTGAGGTGGCGTCCGAGTCCTCGCGACGCTCCGGTGATCAGCCATGTCCTTGCCATGAGTGGTTCCTCCGTTCGGTCGGGTGCGGTTCGCGGTCAGAGGCGGTGTGCGCCGGTGACGGCCTGGGCGAAGGCCGCGGCGTCCGGCAGGCCGGCCGGGGAGGCGGCGGCCCCGCCCGCGACCTGGCCGATCCCTTGCCGGACGCGCGTCTGTTGATCATGTTGCCCCTCCGTGCCGATTCCGTGCGTCGTCATCGACTCTCGCCCGAAGGGAGAGCGGCCACACCCGTCATTTGATGGTGAGACCCGATGTGAGTCGTTAGGGGTCAGCTGTCGCCGGCCCTCGCCAGGGCGTCGCGCAGGGCCGCCCGTCTCGGCCCCTGGACGTGCCTCAGCCGGACGCCGCGGGCGAGGCGGACGCGGGCCGGCTCGAACGGGAAGCCCGCCGCCGCCGGAGCGGACTCCGCCCGCGCGTACATGTCCTCCGCCTCCTTCTCGCCGGACGCGGTCATCGCGAGCGCGCCGTAGGTGATCAGCGCGAGGCGCGGCGAGATGCCGGGCAGGCCCGCGCCGAGCGCGGTTTCGGCGTGCAGGCGGGCCTGCTCCAGGCGGCCGGCCGCGCCGACCCGCCACGCGGCAGGGGGCAGGTTCACGAGGGTCGAACCGGAAGCCGGTGCCGGCGACCGGCGGCAGGGGCCGCTCGAGCCCGACGCCGCCGGACCGGGGGCGACACGCTCCGACGCCCGCTGACCAGCGGCGACGTTGATCGCCAGGCGGGTAACCTGTGCCGGTGGCAGACCTCCCGTGGCAGCGCCCGGCGATCACGCCCGAAACCCACCGGGCGACCTCCTTCGAGATCTTCTTCGACCTCGTCTTCGTGTTCGCGATCACCCGGGTCGTCTCGTTCATGGCGCACTCCCCGTCCGCCCTGTCCCTGGTGCGCGGGCTGATCCTCCTCCTGCTGCTCTGGTGGTCCTGGGCGGCGTACGCCTGGCTGGGCAACCGGGTGCGCGCCGATCGCGGCGTGGTCCGGACCGGGATGCTGGCGGTGATGGCGGCCCTGTTCGTCGCGGCCCTGGTCATGCCGGACGCCTTCGGCCGCCACGCCGCGGGGGTCGACGCCCCGCTCGTCCTGGCGGGCGCCTTCTGCGTCGTCCGGGTGGTCTACTTCGGGCTGTACCTGTCGTCGGTGGCGGGCGACCGCGGGCTGCGCGACCAACTGCTCCTCGACGCGGTCCCCCAGACGATCTCCCTGTCCGCCCTCATCGCGGGGGCGGTGCTCGGCGGGACCTGGCAGACCGTGCTGTGGGCCGCCGCGTTCGCCGTCGACTTCGGTGGGGGCCGGATCGCCTCCGGCCTCGGCGGCTGGACGGTCCGCAGCGCCGGCCACTTCGCCGAACGGCACCGCATGGTGCTGATCATCGCGCTGGGCGAGTCCCTGATCTCCGCCGGCGCGGGGGCGGGCGACTCGATCGCCGGTGCCATGGTGCTCCTGGCGGCGCTGGTCGGGTTCGTCGCCGTCGTGTGCCTGTGGCTGCTGTACTTCCGCGGCCTGGCGGACGCCGCCGAGGGCGTCCTGGAACGCGCGTCCGGCCTGCGCCGTGCTCAGATCGCCCGCGACGCCTACACCATGGTCCACTTCCCGCTCATCGCCGGCGCCCTCTACATCGCCCTCGGCGCCCACGAAGTCCTGGCAGAGTTGTCCGGCGACGCCGCCGACCACGGTCGGGCCCTGGAGTGGCCCGTCCTGACCGCCTTGTACGCGGGGGCCGCCGTGTTCCTCCTGGGGCGGGCCGCCTTCGCCAGGCTCACCGTCCGTTCCGTTCCGGCGGCGCCGCTGGTCGTCGCCGCGGCGTTCTTCCTGCTGATCCCCGCCGCCCGGCTCCTGCCCGCGCTCGCCGCACTCGGCCTGGTGAGCGGGCTGCTCCTCGGCCTGGTCGCCTTCGAGAGGCGGGCGGCCGTCCGGTACGGCGCCGCGGACCCTGAATGAGGGCCCGCGGCAGAAGGCCGCGGCCGTCGGCCAGGGGGACGGCGCTCGGGCGCCACGGCCGCGGAGCCGCCACATCCCATGGCCACGGTGACTCCGGTCGCCTGGGCGAGCCGCACCGGCGCGCGGGGGCGGCGGCCCGGGTCGGCGCCGTATCCGGCCTCCTGGGCGACCGGCTCGGCGACATAATGGCGCGAACTGTCATGTAACAGGTGCGTCCCCCGGACTCGTTCAGGGCCGGCGGTTATGCGGGCGCGGGGCGGGAAGACGATCTCTGGTACGTGGCGGTGGACGGGTTGCCCGCAGGGGAGTTCAGGGGAGGGTGGTCCGCCGTGACGGAAGCAGAAGAGGGACGTCCCTTAGACGGACGCGTGTCTCCGCGCGTACTCCGGGGTCCGGTCGTGCTGGCGCTGGTCTCGGCGCTCGTTCTGGTCGGCGCGTGCTCGACGTCCCGCCGCTCGTCCGCCGACCGGCCGGGCAAGGCGGGCGCGGCGACCGTGGAGACGCCCGAGAACGCCAAGCCCGGCACGACGGACTGGCAGGTCCGCCGCAGGGGGGCCGAGCACGAGATCGAGGGGTACGCCGATCGCGTGAGCGTGCTGCCGGGCCAGTCGTTCCGGCTGTTCGTCTCGACCACGACCTCCGGGTTCAGCGCGGAGGCGTTCCGGATGGGCTGGTACGGGGGCGCGAACGCGCGCCGCGTGTGGCGGTCGGGGCAGGTCGCCGGGGTGCGGCAGGCGGCGGCCCGGATCGACCGGAAGACGCGCACCGTCTCGGCGCCGTGGCGGCCGTCGATGACGGTCGCCACGTCCGGCTGGCCCGCGGGCAGCTACCTGATCAGGCTGACCGCCGTGTCGGGCGCCCAGCGGTACGTGCCGGTGACCGTCCGCTCGCCGGACACCGCCGGACGGGTCGTGGTGCTGAACGCGACCACCACCTGGCAGGCGTACAACATGTGGGGCGGCCACGACCTGTACGAGGGGCCGTCCGGGTACGACGACCGGTCCTACGCGGTCAGCTTCGACCGCCCCTACGACAAGACCGGCGCGGGCAAGTTCCTGACCTACGAGCAGCCCGCGATCGCCCTGGCCGAGAAGGCGGGCGTGCCGCTGGCGTACGCCACCGACAACGACCTGCACAGCGATCCCGCTCTGCTGAGCAAGGCGCGCGGCCTGCTCACGCTGGGGCATGACGAGTACTGGTCGTCGGCCATGCGCCAGCGCGCCACGGAGGCCCGCGACCACGGCGTCAACATCGCGTTCCTCGGCGCCAACGCGGTGAACCGGCACATCCGGTTCGAGGCGACGGCACTGGGGGCCGACCGGCTGGTGGTCTGCTACAAGGACTCCTCCGCCGACCCCGTCGCCCGGACGAACCCGGCCGAGTCGACGCAGGACTGGCGGCTCCCGCCGAAGCCGCGCCCGGAGAGCGACATCATCGGCATCCAGTACATGTGCTTTCCGGCGGAAGGCGCGTTCACCGTCTACCGGCCCGATTTCTGGCTGTTCCGCGGCACCGGCGTGCGTGCGGGAACCCGGTTCCCCGGCATGGTCGGCCCCGAGGCCGACGCGATCGCCCCCGGCGGCCCGACGCCGCCGACACTGGAGATCGTCGGACGGTCCCCGATCAGCTGCGGGACCGGGAGCGCCGTCGCGCACGCGTCCTACTACACGACCCGCAGCGGGGCCGGGGTCTTCGCCACCGGCACCATGCGCTGGGTGTGCGCGATGCGGGGACGCGCCTGCGGCCACGGCGTCGACGAGGCGGGCCGCGCCTTCGTCACGCGGGTGACCGACACGCTCGTCCGGGCGATGGCCGCCGGACCGCTCGCGCGCAGCCATCCGTCCCGTCCCAACTCCAAGGAGCTCGCGGTCGCGCCCTGAAGCGCGCCGCCCAACGCCAGTCCGTGGGGCGATCGCGTCAGGCGGCGATGACGGCGCCGGGTTTTCTGTCCACAGGGTGTGGACGGTGTGGAGGCGCCTCCGAAGGACGGGCCTTCGGAGGCGCCTCCGCCCGGTGCTCCGCCGCTAGCGGCGGGCCTTCATCCTGTAGGTGGCCTTCTTCGGGGCCGGGGTCGGGGCCTTGGCCGTCTTGCGCGGGGTCTTGCCGGACTTGAGGATCTGCTTGAGCTTGGCGGCGACCGGGCCGGACGCCAGGCTCTGCGGGGTGTTGCTCGCGTTGATCCCGTTGCCCAGGTTGAGGACGCCGGTCAGCTTCATGGAGTTCTGCGAGGCGGGCGACGGCAGCCCCATGAGCTGGTTGATGACGCCGTCGAGCATGCCGAACGGGCCGCAGCCCTTGGCGGCGGGGACCTCGATCGGCGCCTCCAGGGAGACGGCCGCCGGGACGAAGCCGAGGTGCGGGTCGCCGTTCGGGGAGCCGGCCAGGAAGGTGGTCGGCAGGCTCGCGGTGATCGGGCCGATGACGCAGGTCGTGCCGAGCAGCTGGTTGTTCAGGTGGACGTTGAGCGGCACACGGACGCCGAGCCCGGTGTCGGTGAGGTAGGCGTGCACCTTGCCGGCCAGCGTCTGGCTGATCGTGAGGCGGTTGACGTCCCACATCGCGGCGGGCGACTTGCCGAGGATCGGGCCGATCAGCGGCAGCTGCGCGATGAGGCCGCCCGGCACCTCCACCTGCTTGGAGATGAGCTGCTCGCCGACCACGGGCGGGTCGAGGACGAAGTCGCCGGTCTCGTCGGGCGCCCCGAGGGAGCCGGTGATGCGGATGGCGCCGCTCGGCAGGCTCTGCCGGAAGGTGCCGATCTTGACGTCGCCGCCGGTGGTGACCTGCGTCTGGCAGAGGGACTCCACCGCGCACTGGTTCTGGAAGCGCGCGGCGGGGGTGGGGCTGCTGCCCGGGGCCGCGGCCGGAAGCGCCGGGTGGGACGTGCCGGACGGCGGGGCGGCCGGGTCGAAGTGCCCGATCAGGCCGCGGCCCGGCTCGGTGAACCACAGGTGGCCGCCGGGGCCGTTGACGATGCGGGTCGGCGCCGAGAGGGTCGCCGGCAGCGGGTACTCGGCGATCTCGCCGGTGGCGGGGTCGAGGCTGCCGATGTTGCTGGCGGCGGCCTCGGTGAACCACAGCTTGCCGTCCCGCGCGACGATGCCGGTCGGGTCGGAGTCGGGGCGTGGCGTGGCGTACTCGGCGACCTCGCCGGTGGCCGGGTCGAGGCTGCCGATCCGGCTGACGCCGGGCTGCGTGAACCACAGCTTGCCGTCCGGGCCGGACACGATGTCGCCCATGCCCGGGTAGCCCTGGAAGGTGAACGGCGTGTCGTAGGGGGTGACCTGGCCGGTGGCGGGGTCGAGCCGGCCGATCCGGCCGCTGGTGTCGGTGAACCACACCGCCTGGTCCGGGCCCACGGTGACCGCGTACGGGGACAGGCCCGTGGCGTACGCCGTGACGTTCCCGGACGGGTCGACCCGGCCGATCGTGCCGGAGTACCCGCCGGTGATCCACACCGATCCGTCCGGGCCCGGCGCGACACCGTTGACCTGGGCGTTGGCGAAGTTCACGTCGCCCGTCACCGGCAGCTCGAAGAGCGTCGCGGCGCCGTTCGCCGGGTTCACGCGCCCCACCCGCGGGACGCTGTAGGACATGTCGGTGAACCAGAGCGCGCCGTCGCTCGCGGCCGTCATCGCGTCGGGGACGCCGGCCTGGTGCTGCGAGTTCTCACTGATCGTGAACTCGGTGACCTTGCCGTCGGCGCCGACGCGGCCGATGCCGCCGGCGTTCGCGGCGTACCAGAGGGTGCCGGACGGTCCGGCGGCGAGCCCGACCGGCGCGACGTCGGGCACCGGCAGCGCCACCTCGGTCACCTGGCCGTCGGCCGACGCCGGCGGCACCGCCGCGAGCGGGCTCAGGCCCAGCACCGCGGTGAGGGCGAGCGATCCCGCCCGTGTACGTCGATGGCGCATGCCATCGCCTCCCATGGTTCCTCATCCCCGAAAGCCGACAGGAGTAGCGGTGGTCGCGAAGGAGCACGGTGGCCGCGAGGGACCACGGTGATCGTGAACGACCACGGGGGCCAATAGAAACGCTGGAGTGTCCAGAGTCAAGCAAGATCGTCGGAACGGGCCGCTACCGGCCAACCGGTCCACCGGAACGTTCCCGGCCGCACCGCCGGGCGCGGGCCACGCCCGCGCTCGGAGGCGTCCCCCCGGACAGGCGGCGAGCCGGAAACGCCGACGCGTTTCCGGCTCGCCTGTGCGGTGCGGAGGCCTAGGGGGTGGGCGACCCCCGCGGTCGTGCGCGGATCAGGGCGTCACGGGGAGGTGACGTTGATCTGCGGGAAGGTGCCGCCGCTGTTCTTGACGATGTAGGCGCCGTTCAGCGAGGCGGAGTCCCCGTTGTGCGCGATGCCGAGGCAGCCCGAGGTGACGTTGCTGACCGTGAGCCCGCTGCCGGTGGCCGTCAGCTTGCCGGTGCTGTTGGTGTAGGTGCCGGCGGCCGTGCCGGCGATGTCCAGCTGGCAGAGCCCGCCCGCCGCCGAGGCGTGCGCGGAGATGCCGCTCAGGCTGCCCGGGGTGACGCCGCCCGACGTGGCGCCGGTGACGTTCACCTTCCAGGGGAGGGCCTTCGGCGTCACGGTGAAGGAGAACCCGCCGCCGTTGCAGTTGGTGAACGAGATCGCGCTGATCGTTCCGACCTGGAGCGGCGAGGCGCCGCTCTTGGTCCCGTTCGGGATGCTGCCGGAGCCGGTGGACGTGGTGCAGGTCACCGCGATGCCGGTGCTGGTGTCGGTGATGACGAGGTTGCCGGAGTTCGTGGCGGTCACCGAGCCGCCGTTCGTCACGGTCGCGGTGAGGTTGGCCGCGTGGGCCGGGGCGGCGAGGAACAGGGCGAGGGCGGAGGCGCTCGTGGCGGCGAGGGCCGCAGAGGTGATCTTGCGCACGGGAATGACCTTTCCTGGGGGTGGGACCGGGTGCCTGGGGAGAGGCACGGGCCTTCCTGCGTGGGTGGGTGTGAGCTCACCATTCACCTACTAGCCGGTACGGTAAGCGGAGATTTTCACGGCGGACAAGGTTCGGACGCGGGGTCGACGCCGATTCCGGCAAGGTCTGTCAACGGATGAGTAAATCGCTTCGCGGAGTTTGTGCGCCAATGAGGAGGCGCCGGGGCCCTCGAAGCGGTCGGACCGGAATACACCATGGAGCCTCACCGATACTGGCGACGCCGTTGACTTTCCGCAACAAATGCCTGTGAGTGACCCTATGACCTTTCACGCCGCCGTTCCGGGGCCTTTTCCGACTAGGGGCCCATGGGTATTTTGAACGGCATGTCGCTTCCGGTGGGGCAGCCCGCTTCGGCGCTCGGGCGGGAGGGCGCGCTCGTGCCACCCGAGCCGGCGCCTCCCGAACTCGTGGAGGTCCTGCGGTCCGGGCTCCCCGGACTGGCCGAGGAGATCTACACGGCCGTCCGCGCCACCGTCCCCGACTTCGCGGTCGCCGACGGCGGACCGCCCAGCCCGGAACGGGTCGTGCGGGAGGCCATGCGCACCTACGTGGCGCGCTTCGCCGATCCCGCGGAGCCGCTGGACGGGCTGCTGGAGCTGCTGCACTCGTTCGGCCGCAGGGAGGTCACGGGCAACCGGAGCCTGGAGACCCTGCACGCCGCGATCCACATCGCCTTCGACACCTCCTGGCACCGGATCACCGAGGTGTGCGTCCGCAACAAGGTGTCGGGCGCCGACCTGGCCCGCGTCGCGGAATTCCAAATGGCCTTCATGGACCAGATAATCGACCCGATAGTCGAGGCTTATCTGGACCAGGGACTGAAGGCGCCGGTCGACCTCGTCCATTCGCGCAGGCTGCTGATGCGGGGCCTTTCCACACGCCCGGTCGCCTCCCGCGAGGCGATCGAGCACCTCGCTGCGAAACTCGGCTGGAACGTGCCGGAGACCGCGACGCCGGTCGCGGTCCGCCGCGGCACGCGGTGGCGGCCCGCCGCCGCGCGCCGCGACGTCCTGTCGGCCCTCGGCGGGACCGCGCCCTGGCTGCTCGTGCCCGGCGGGGTGGACGAGGCCCGGCGCGCCCTGCTCGGCGCGGCGCTCGACCGCGGGCCGGTCGTGGTCGGCCTGACCGTGCCGCTCGGCGAGATCCCCGACGCGCTGCGCTGGGCGCGCGGCGTGCTCGCCCTCGCCGAGGACGGCGTGATCGACCCCGCGCCGCTGATCCGCGCCGAGGACCACCTGCTGGACCTGTGGCTGACGTGCGACCCGCCCCTCGTGGAGGAGATCGCGCGGCGCCGGCTCGGCGGCCTGGCCGGCCTGCCCGAGGGCAAGCGGCGCGCGCTCACCGAGACGCTGCGGGTCTGGCTGGAGCAGTGGAGCACGGCCGCGGACGTCGGACGCCGGCTGCACCTGCACCCCCAGACCGTCCGGTACCGGCTCCGCCAGATCAGGAAGGAGATCGGCGGCCGGCTCGACGACCCCGAGACGCGCTTCGTCCTGGAGGCGGTCCTGAAGGCCCGCCGGCGGACGCCGCCGGGCCGCCCTGCCTCCTGAAACCCCGCCTCCTGACACCACCCCCACGGAGCGTGTGCGATGCCGAGGCCGTTCTCTCCGGGCGGCTTGTCGCCGCAGGAGTCCGCCGAGCTGCGCGAGCTCGTCGCGGCGCTGTCGCCGGACGTCCGGACGACCGTCGTCCCGGGCCTGGTCGACGAGATCGTGGAGAGGATCCGTGCCGCGATCCCCGCCTACGCCCGGCCGCCCGGAAGCGCCTACAACCGCGTCATCCGCATGGCCGTCGAACACAACGTGCTGGGCTTCCTGGACTGGCTGGCCGACCCGGCGCAGCCGCTCGACCGCCGCGACGAGCTGTGCCGCAAGATGGGCGCGTTCGAGGTGATGGAGGGGCGCCCGCTCACGGTGCTCCAGTCGGCCTACCGTGCCGCGATGCAGGTGGCCTGGTCCCGGATCCGGGCGATGCTGGACGACCGGGTCGCGTCCGTCCTGGCGGTCTCGGCCCTCGCCGAGGCCGTGATCGCCTACATGGACGACGCGGCGGCCCTGTCCCGGGAGGGCTACGAGCGGGCCAAGGCGGAAGCGTGCCAGGCGCGCGACGACGCCCGGCTGGCCCTCCTGCGCGCGCTCGCCGGCTCCGCGTCGCCGGTCGAGCCCGACCCGGCCGCCGACTGGCCGCTCCCGGACGAGGTCACGCTCGTCGCCCTGCCCTCCGGGACGCTGCCCGTCTGCCCCCTGCTGGACGCCGACGTCCTGCTCGACCCGGCGGAACCGGCGCCCTACCTCCTCGTCCCCGGCCCGCTCACCGGCGACCGGCGGGCGATGCTCGAAGCGGCGCTGGCCGGGGAGCGCGCCGCGGTGGGCCTGACCGTCCCGCGCGCCCGCGCCGCCGACTCGCTCCGCTGGGCCAAGCGCCTCCTCGACCTGAAGGACGTCCTGCACGACGGCACCCTCACCCTGTGCGAGGACCATCTGATGAGCCTGTGGCTGCTGGCCGACGGCGCGCTGATGGAGCAGATCACGCGCCGCGGCCTGGCGCCCCTCGCCCCGCTCAGCGAGCGGCGCAGGCTGCCGCTCGTCGACACGCTCGCCGTCTGGCTGCGGACCCGCGCGCCCGCGACGCGGATCAGCGAGGAGCTCGGTGTGCACGTGCAGACCGTCCGGTACCGGATGCGCGTGCTCGAACACCTTCTCGGCGACGAGCTCGCCGACCCCGGCACCCGGTTCGCCATCGAGGCCGCGCTGCGCACCCGCAGGCTCCGGGCCCGGCGCCTCGACGCGACAACTTGATCAACGATTGACCGCGGACTGCCTTTCTCCGGCCGGACGGCCGGGAAACCTGCCCAGTGCGCGCCCGCCGGGGGCCGCCTCCCGACGGCGCTCCGCCGCCGAGATCTCCGACGATGGGAAGGAAGCGGGGTGGAGACGACAGCGGTGCTCGACCGGTGGCAGTTCGCGGTCACCATCGTGTACCACTTCCTGTTCGTGCCGCTCACCATCGGCCTGGCCTGGTTCATCGCGGGCATGCAGACCGCCTGGTACCGCACCGGCCGGGAGCACCACCTGCGGATGACGCGGTTCTTCGGGAAGCTCTTCCTGATCAACTTCGCGCTGGGGGTCGTCACCGGGATCGTGCAGGAGTTCCAGTTCGGCATGAACTGGTCGGTCTACTCCAGGTTCGTCGGATCGGTGTTCGGGGCGCCGCTGGCGATCGAGGGCCTGGTGGCGTTCTTCCTGGAGTCCACCTTCATCGGGCTGTGGCTGTTCGGCTGGAACCGGCTGTCCCCGCGCGTCCACCTCGCGATGATCTGGCTCGTGGTGGCGGGCACGTCGTCGTCCGCGTACTTCATCCTGGCCGCGAACAGCTGGATGCAGCACCCTGTCGGCTACGCGATGAAGGGCGGGCGCGCCGAGATGACGTCGCTCGGCGACGTCCTCCTCCAGCCGCTGCAGATCACCCACTTCTTCCACACGATCGCCGCCTCGCTGGTGACGGCCGGGCTCCTGGTCGTCGCCGTGGCCGCGTACCGGCTCCGCAAGGCCCGGCGGGAGGACGCCGGGCCGGACGACCCGGACGTGACGCTGTTCCGGGCCGCCGCGCACGGGGCGCTCTGGGTGACGGCGGTGGCGTCCGTCGTGGTGATCGGCGTGGGGCACTTCCAGGCGCAGCTCCTGGTCAGGTACCAGCCGATGAAGATGGCCGCGGCCGAGGCCCTGTACGAGACGCAGGCGCCGGCGCCGCTGTCCCTGCTGGCGATCGGGCCCTGGGAGAAGCACCCCGATCGCACCAACGTCGACATCGTCATCCCGCACGGCCTGTCGGTGCTGTCCACCAACGACTGGAACGGGGAGATCCGCGGGATCAACGACATCCAGCGCGAGTACGAGCGGCGGTACGGCCCCGGCGACTACACGCCGGTCATCGGCAGCGTCTACTGGTCGTGGCGGGTGATGCTCACCGTCGGGTTCCTCGTGCTGCTGTACAGCGCCGCGTGGCTGTGGATCATCCATCGGCGCGGGTGGGCGTCGCCCCGCTGGTTCGCGTGGACGGCCTACGCGTTCCTCGCGCTGCCGTTCCTCGCCAACACGGCCGGCTGGCTGGTCACCGAGATGGGACGCCAGCCGTGGATCGTCCACGGGCTGCTGAGGACGCACGACGCGATCTCCCCGACGGTCGGCACCGGCCACGTGATCGCCACGCTGGCCGGCTTCGCCGCCCTCTACGGGGTGCTCGCCGCGATCATGGGCTGGCTGATGGTCCGGGCGGTCCGCGCCGGCCCGGAACGCCCCGCCCCGGAGGTGACCCGCGAGGACGCGCTCCCGCCCATGCTCCACTGACCTGCCATCCGGAGGGTGCACTCACCATGGAGACCGCAGGGCATCTCGATCTCCAGACGCTGTGGTTCGTGCTGATCGCGGTGCTCTGGATGGGGTTCTTCCTGCTGGACGGCTTCGACTTCGGCGTCGGGATGCTCTACCCGTTCCTCGGCCGCGACGACCCGGAGCGGCACGCGCTGCTCGCCACGATCCTGCCCGTGTGGGACAGCTACGAGGTGTGGATCATCGTGGCGGGCGGCGCGACCTTCGCGGCGTTCCCCGGCTGGTACGCGAGCATGTTCTCCGGCTTCTACCTGGTGTTCTTCGGGATCCTCGTCGCGCTCATCGTGCGCGGCGTCGCGATCGAGTACCGCAACAAGCATGACGCGCCTGCCTGGCGCCGGCGCTGGGACGTCGCGATGCCGGTCTCCAGCCTGGCCATCCCGTTCCTGCTCGGCGTCGTGTTCGCCTCGATCACGCGCGGCGTGCCGATGGACCCGCGCGGCGAGGTCACCGGCGGGCAGGGCGTGCTGTTCGGCGGCTACCCGGTGCTGGCCGGGTGCGCGCTCGTGGCGGCGTTCGCGCTGCACGGCGCGCTGTTCCTCGCCGTCCGCACCCACGGCGGCCTCGAGGAGCGGGCGCGCGGCTTCGCGCTGGCGCTCTACCCGGTCGCGGCGGTGCTGCTGATCGGGTTCACGGTGTGGACGGCGGTGCAGGCGTCGTCGTCGGCGCCCTATCCCGTACCGGTCTACGCGCTGCTCGGGCTGGGCCTGGTCGCGGCCGCCGCGTCCGGGCCGCTGGCCCTGGTGAGGCGTCCGCTGGCCGCGTTCGCCGGGACGTCCGCCGCGACCGTGCTGCTGGTCGCCGCCCTGTTCGCCCGGCTGTACCCGCGGGTCATGGTGTCGTCCACGGCCGGTTCGCCCAGCCTGACGATCTACGGCACCGCGTCCAACCACTACTCGCTGGTGGCGATGACGATCATCGCCGGCGTGTTCGTGCCCGTCGTGCTCGTCTACCAGGCCTGGGCGCTGTGGGTCTTCCGGGCGCGGCTCTCGCGGGAGGACTTCGCGCGCCCGCCGACCCCGCTGCACATGATCACGCGGGGGGCGAAGGGGCCCGGGTCGTCGTCGGGGGGCGCGCCCGCCGAGGGCGGGGAGTAGGGCGCGGATGCGGGCGCTCGATCCCTGGCTGCCCCGGGACGTCCCCGGCGTCCGCCGGTTCCTGGCGGCGGCGGGGGCGGCCGCCGCGTGCTCGGCGGCGCTCACCGTCGCGCAGGCCGCGCTGTTCTCCCACCTCGTCGTCGCCGGTTTCCTCGGGGGCCGCGACGCCCGGGACGTCCTGCCCGCCCTGCTCGGCTTCGCGGGGGTGGGCGCGGCGCGCGCCGCTCTCGGCTGGGCGGCGGAGACCGGCGCCCGCACGGCCGCGTCCCGGATGGTCGGCGAGCTGCGCGGGCGGGTGCTGCGCCGGATCGTCCGGGCGCGCCCGGGGAGCGTGCCGTCCGGCGAGGCGGTGACCGTCACCACGGACGGCGTCGAGGCGCTGGAGGTCTACGTCGCCCGGGTCCTGCCGTCGCTGGCGACCGCCGCGCTCGCACCGCCCGCGATCCTCGCGTGGGCCGCCTTCCGGGACGCCCCGTCGGCGCTGGTCATGGCCGCCACCCTGCCGCTCGTGCCGCTGTTCGGGGCGTTGATCGGCGCGTCGACCAGGGCGCGGACCCGGGAGCGGTGGCGGGCCCTCGCCCTGATGAGCGGGCACTTCCTGGACGTGGTGAGCGGGCTGACGACCCTGCGCGCGCACCGCCGGGGCCGTGCCCAGGCGACCGCGATCGCCGCTACCGGCGACCGCTACCGGCGGGAGACGATGCGCGTCCTGCGCACGGCCTTCCTGTCGGCGTTCGTCCTGGAGCTGGCCGCCACCCTCGGCACGGCGCTGGTCGCGGTCGGCGTCGGCCTCCGGCTGACGACCGGCGGCATCGGCCTGGAGGCGGGCCTCGCCGTCCTCGTCCTCGCGCCGGAGCTGTACGGGCCGCTGCGCGCGCTCGCGGCCGACTTCCACGCCGGCGCGGACGGCCTGACCGCGTCGCGGCGGCTGTCCGCGCTGCTCGCGCTGCCTCCCGCCGTGCCGCCCCCGGCGCGCCCCCGCCCGGCCGTGTTCGGGACCGTCCGGCTGGAGGACGTCACCGCCGCGTACGACGGCCCGCCCGTGCTGTCCGGGCTCTCGCTGGAGATCCGCCCCGGCGGGTTCACCGCGCTCGTCGGAGACAGCGGCGCGGGCAAGAGCACCCTGCTCGCGCTGCTCATGCGCTTCGTCGAGCCGGCGTCCGGGCTCATCACCGTGGACGGCGCGGACCTCGCCGGCTTCGACCCGGACGAATGGCGGCGCCTGATCGCCTGGCTTCCGCAGCGCCCGCGCCTGCGCCCCGGGCCGGTGCTGGAGGCGATCGCCCCGGCCGGGCCCGGCGGGATGAGCCCGGTCGCCGCGGCCGAACTCGCCGGAGCCGGGTCGCTGGTGCACCGCACGGTGGGCGAAGCGGGCGACGGGCTCTCCGCCGGAGAGGTGCGGCGCGTCGCCCTGGCGCGGGCACTGGCCCGTCCCGCGCCGCTCCTCCTGCTGGACGAGCCCACCGCCCACCTCGACCAGGCCACCGCCCGGCAGGTGACCGACGCCGTACTGGCCCTGAGCGGCCGGACGGTCGTGGTCGCCACCCACGACCCGCGGCTCGCCGCAGGCGCCGACCACGTGATCGACCTGCCCGTCTCCCGCGCGGAGGCCCTCACATGAGCCGGGCGCCGTTGGCGGAGTCGGTGGCGGCCGCGCGGCCGGTCGCGCACCGGTTCGCCGGGGCCGCGCTGTGCGGCGCGCTCGCCTTCGGGTCGGGCGTCGCCCTGATGGCGACCTCCGGTTACCTCATCTCCCGGGCCGCGCTCCGCCCGCAGGTCGTCGCGCTGGCCGTGGCGATCACGGCGGTGCGCGCGTTCAGCCTGGCGCGGGCCGCGTTCCGGTACGCCGAGCGCCTGGTCTCGCACGACGCGTCCCTGCGGCTGCTGCGGGAGCTGCGGGTGCGGTGGTTCCGGCGGCTGGAGCCGCTCGTCCCCGGCGGTCTGCCGGGCGCCCGGTCGGGCGACCTGCTCAGCGGGTTCGTCGCCGACGTCGAAGCCGTCCAGCATCTGTACCTGCGCGGGTTCGCCCCGCCGCTCGTCGCGCTGACCGTCGGCGCCGGGACGGTCGCCGCCCTCGCGTGGCTGCTTCCCGCCGCCGGGTTCTGGCTCGCGCTGGGGCTGCTGCCGGCCGCGCTCGTCCTGCCCGCCGCCGCCGCCGCGCTCATGCGCACCGCCGCGTCCCGGCGGACCGAGGCGCGGGCGGTGCGCGCCGCCGAGACCGTGGAGCTGCTGCACGGCGCCCCCGACCTGGTCGCCTTCGAGCGGGTGGACGAGCAGCTCGGCCGGATCGGCGCCGCCGACGCCGCCCTGGCCGGGATCGCGCGCCGCGACGCCCGCACCGCGGGCTTCACCTCGGCGTCGGTCACCCTGCTCACCGCCGCGGCGACGCTCGCCGTCCTCGTCGTGGGGCTGAACGCCGCCCATCGGGGCGCGCTGCCCGGAGTCCTGCTCGCCGCCCTCGCGCTGGCGGCCGCCGCGGCGTTCGAGGCCGTCCGGCCGCTGCCGGAGGCGGCCCGCGACCTGCTCACCGCGCACGGCGCCGCCGCCCGGCTGGGCGCGCTGACCGCCCGTCCGGCGCCCGCCGCCGACCCGCCCCGCCCGCTTCCCGCGCCGCGCGGAGACCTGCTCCGGATGCGCGGCGTGCGCGCCCGCCACGCCGGGTCGCCCTGGGTGCTGGACGGCGTCGACCTCGATCTGCGCCCCGGCGAGCGGGTCGCGCTGCTCGGTCCGAGCGGCGCGGGCAAGAGCACGCTCGCGCACCTGCTCGTCCGGTTCCGCGACCCCGACGAGGGCGCCGTCACCCTCGACGGCCACGACCTGCGCGACTACGCGCAGGACGACGTCCGGCGCGCGGTCTGCCTGGTCGACCAGCACGCCCACCTGTTCGGCACCACGATCCGCGCCAACGTCGCGCTCGCCCGGCCGGACGCCGCCGAACCCGAGATCGTCGACGCGCTGCGCCGCGCCCGCGTCTGGGACTGGGTCTCCGGCCTCCCCGGCGGCCTGGACGCCCACGTGGGCGAGCACGGCGCCCGCGTCTCCGGCGGCCAGCGCCAGCGGATCGCGCTGGCCCGCGCCTTCCTGTCCGGCGCGCGGCTGCTGGTCCTGGACGAGCCGACCGCCCACCTCGACCCCGCGACCGCCCGCGACCTGCTCACCGACGTTCTGCGTGACACGTCCGGGACGGGGATCCTGCTCATCACCCACACACCGCCGCCGCCCGGAACCGCGGACCGGGTCCTGCACCTGCGGTCGGGCCGCCTCCAGGAGGCGGGCGCCGGAGGAGAGGACCCGTAGTCAGGGTGCGGCGCCGGGGTCGCGCCGCCGAGCGTCGCTCAGCACCTCGTCCAGGTCGCCGAGGCGGTCCAGCTGCTTGACGGCGCGGGCGGTGCGGTGGTTGTGAGCCAGCCGCTCGCGGTGGCGGTGGACGAACTCCCAGTACCCGGCGGTGTAGGGGCAGGCACGCTCCCCCGTGCGTTCGGTGGGCCGGTACACGCAGGGGCCGCACAGGTCGCTCATGGTGTTGATGTAGGCGCCGCCCGAGGTGTACGGCTTTGTGGTGATCCGGCCGCCGTCGGCGTACTGCGACATGCCGATCACGTTGGTCAGCATCACCCAGTCGTAGCCGTCCACGAAGCAGCGGTGGAACCAGTCCGTCACCGCCGCCGGGTCCCAGCCGCGCTGGAGGGCGTGGTTGCCCAGGATCATCAGCCGGGGGATGTGGTGCACCCAGCCCCGGTCGCGGACCTGCGCCAGGGTCGTCGAGAGGCAGCGGGCCCGGACGGCGCCGGCGTCCAGTTCGGCGAACCAGCCCGGCAGCGGCGCGTCGTGGCCCAGGGCGTTGGACTCGCGGTAGCGGGGGCCGAAGTGCCAGTAGAGGTTCCACATGTACTCGCGCCACCCGGCGACCTGCCGGACATAGCCCTCGACGGAGTTGAGCGGCGCGTCGCCCGCGCGGAAGGCGGCCTCGGCGGCCTCGACGCACTCGGCCGGGTCGAGCAGCCCGAGGTTGAGCGACGCGGACAGCAGGCTGTGGCTCATGGCCCAGTCCTCGGCCAGCACCGCGTCCTCCCACAGGCCGAAGGTGGGAAGGCGCTTCTCCACGAAGGCGCGGAGGGCGCGCCGGGCCTCGGCGCGGGCGGCCGGGAAGAGCCTCGGGCCGTCCCGGCCGACGAACGAGACGTCCCCGCTCCGCTCCCAGCGGTCCAGATCGGCCCTGACCCGCTCGTCGATCTCGTCTTCGCGCGGGCGGTAGGGGGCGGGCACCGGCAGCCTCGCCTCGCCCTTGGGCGGGGGCTCGCGGTTCTCCCTGTCCAGGTTCCATTTCCCGCCGACGGGCTGATCGCCGTCCATCAGCAGGTCGTGGTCCTGGCGCACCTGCCGGTAGAAGCCCTCCATCCGCAGCCGCCCGCCGGCGGACTCCGCCCACCGGCCGAACGCGTCCGGCTGGACGAGGAAACCGCGCGGCGGAAGGACCTCCACCTGCCGGAGGCCCCGCACGAAGGCGAGGGCCGCGTGGGACGTGGGGTGGTGGACGGTCACCGGGGCGCCGCCCACGGCTCGTTCCAAGCCGTCGCGGTACGTCTCCGCCTGGACGTAGCGGACGCGGTCCCCGAGTTCGGCCGCGCGGTGCCGCATCGCGGACAGGACCAGGTGCGCCTTGGCGCGGTGGAAGCGGCGCCGCCGGAGGACCGCCCGCGACTCGATCATGACGATCTCGGCGTCCGGCCGCAGGAAGTGCGGGCCCAGCTGGTCACCGAACAGCCAGTGGAAGCGGGCGGCCGAGCGGTCCTTCGAGCGGTCGTGGGCCACGCGGATCCTCCCCCTGGACGCCCGGACTCCCGCTCAGTGTGGTGCACGGCCCGTCGCGGACGAAGGCGGCGCGCGACGCCGTCCGTTACGGGCGGACTCACGAAGGTCCGGCGACCTGCGGACTTTCGTCCCTAATCGGACGCAGGCCCGCTGTACAGGCTGTCTACATGAAGCCGGACGAGACAATCGCCAGCGAGACCCTGCGTCGGCTCTGCTCCGAAGGGCCGGTGACCTCGGTCTACTTCAACCTGACCGCGCCTCCCGGGGAGGAGGACGCCGCGCTGCGCTGGGAACGCCTGGCCAGACGGCTCCGCGCGCAGGGGGCCGACGGCGCCGTCGTGGAGGCGCTGGGCCGGCTGGTCGCGAGGGTGGAGCCGGGGTCCGGAACGCTCGCCGCGTTCGCCTCCGACGGCGACCCGGAGCCCGTCGTGGTCGAGATGGCGGACGCGCGGCAGCCCGATCTCGCCGTCCGCGGGCCCGTGCCGCGGCTCCTGCCGCTGCTGGCGTGGCTCCAGGAGCGTCCGCCGTACGTGCTCACCCTCGTCGACCGCAAGGGCGCCGACATCGAGACGTGCCGGGGCGGGACGAGGACCGCGACCACGAGGACGATCGACGGCCCCGACGACGAGATCGTGCGCAACGCGCCGGGCGGCTGGTCCCAGTCGCGCCACCAGCACCGCGCCGAGGACTCCTGGGAGCACAACGCGACCAGGGTGGCGCACGCGCTCGCGGACGACCTCGCCGAGACCGGCGCCCACGTGCTGCTCGTCGGCGGCGACGTGCGCGCCGTGCAGTACCTCACCAAGCACCTTCCCGAGGGCGTCCGCCATGAGGTGTCCGTCGGCCACGTCTCCGGAGGGCGGAACCGGGACGGCGCGCGGCGGCGCCGCCAGACGCAGGTCCGGGACCACGTGACCCGGTGGGCGGACGACGAGACCCGCGGGCTGCTCGAACGGCTGGACGAGGCGCGGGGCCCGTCCGGCCTCGCGGTGGAGGGCGCGGCCGCCACCCTGCGGGCGCTGGCCCGCGGCCGGGTCGGCACGCTGCTGGTCGCCGACGACCCCGCCGACCGGCGGACGGCCTGGTTCGGCCCCGCGCCGACGCAGGTGTCCGACCGGCGGGCGACCTTCGCCGAGTCGGGCGGGGGGCCGGTGGAGCACGGCCGGCTGGTGGACGTCGCCGTCCGCGCCGCGGTGCTCACCGGAGCCGAGGTGCGCGTCCTCGAACCCGGGGCGCCGGACCTTCCCGCGCAGGGCATCGGCGCCCTGTGCCGCTATGCCTGAACTGCCGGGACCTCCGAGGCTCCGCGGCCAGGGTGAGGGGACGGATGTGCCATGCGCGTCAACGACGAGGTGGGAGCCCTCCTGGACGAGTACGCCGACCTGCTGGCGATCACCGGCGGGGAGGCGTTCAAGGTGCGCGTCTACCAGAAGGCGGCCCGGTCGGTGGCGGGCGACCCCGCGGACCTCGCGCGCCTGGACGACGCGGGCCTGCGGGGCATCCCGAACGTGGGGAGATCGATCGCGACGAAGATCGAGGAGTACCTGTCCACCGGGAGCATCCACGAGCTGGAGGAGCTGCGGGCGCGGATCCCGGCGGGCGTCCGGCAGCTGACGCTGGTACCGACGCTCGGCCCGAAGAAGGCGATGGTCCTCTACCACGAGCGCGGCATCGACTCGGTGGAGGCGCTGGCACGGGCCCTCGACACCGGGCGCCTGCACGGCCTGGCCGGCTTCGGAGCCAGGACCGAGGAGAACCTGCGGCACGGGATCGAGATCCTGGACAAGGCGGGGCAGCGGGTGCCGCTCGGGACGGCGATGGAGCTGGCCGAGACCATCGTCGCCGGCCTGGCGGCGGTCGCCGGCTGCGAGAGCTGCGCGTTCGCCGGGTCCCTGCGGCGCATGAAGGACACGGTCGGGGACATCGACGTGCTCGCCACGTCCGACCGCCCGGCGGAGCTGATGCGGTCCTTCACGGGGCTGCCGCTGGTCGAGCAGGTCATCGCGGCCGGGGACACCAAGACCTCCATCAGGACCGGCTCCGGCCTCCAGGTGGACCTGCGGGTGGTGCCGCCCGAGGACTGGGGCGCGGCCCTGCAGTACTTCACCGGGTCCCGGGCGCACAACATCCGCACCCGGGAGATCGCCGTCCACTCCGGGCTCAAGCTGTCGGAGTACGGGCTGTTCGACGTCGAGAGCGGAGCCAAGATCGTGTCAGCGGCGGAGGAGGAGGTGTACGCCAGGCTCGGCCTGCCGTGGATCCCGCCGCCGCTGCGCGAGGACGGCGGGGAGATCGAGGCGGCGCTGCGCGGGGAGCTGCCCGACCTGGTCGCCGAGACCGACGTCCGCGGAGACCTGCACACCCACACCGACCTGTCCGACGGGCTGGCCGGCCTGCCGGACATGGTCGCCGCCGCGGCGGCGCGCGGGTACTCCTACTACGCCGTCACCGACCACGCGCCGGGCCTGGCCATGCAGCGGATGACCGACGAGAAGACGCTGGCGCAGCGCGAGGAGGTCCGCGCGCTGGACGGCCGGTGCGGCGGCATGCGGGTGCTGCACGGCACCGAGCTCAACATCGACCCCGACGGCGGCGTGGACTGGCCCGCCGGCTTCCTCGCCGGGTTCGACGTGTGCGTCGCCTCGGTTCACTCCCACTTCGACCAGCCGAGCGAGCGGATGACGCGGCGGCTGGTGCGCGCCTGCGAGAACCCCTTCGTCGACGTCATCGGCCATCCCACCGCCCGGCAGATCGGCCGGCGCCCGCCGGTCGAGGCCGACTGGGACGAGGTGTTCGCCGCGTGCGCGCGCACCGGCACCGTCCTGGAGATCGACTCGTCTCCCGACCGGCTCGACCTGCCCGCCGAGCACGTCCGCCGCGCCCGCCGCCACGGCGTCAGGTTCGCCGTCGACACCGACGCCCACGCCGTCCCCCACCTGGCGCACCTGCGCTACGGCATCGGCACGGCGCAGCGCGGCTGGCTCACCGCGGGCGAGGTCGTCAACACCTGGCCCGCGGCCGAGCTGATCGCCTTCCTGCGGGCGCACCGCCCGCCCTCGTAGCCGCCGGACCTGCGGAAACACGTCCCACCTGGGGACCTTCGTCCCTGCCGCGGCGCGCTCGGGCGGCGGCACGCTGGAATGGTCCGTGTTCGCCGAGACCGCTCTGGAGCCGTTGCGATGACGTTCACAGGGATACAGGGGCTGGATCGGAGCATCGACACCACCAACCGGTGGATCGCCGATGTGGCCGAAGCGTTCGGTACCGAGGACCGCCGGTTCGCCTACCGGGCGCTCCGCGCCTGGATGCACACGCTGCGCGACCGGCTGACGGTCGAGTCGGCGGCGCATCTGGCCGCCCAGCTGCCGGAACTGCTGCGCGGGGTGTACTACGACGGGTGGAGCCCAGGCCACGTGCCCCGCAAGTACGACCTGCGCGAGGTCATCGTCCACTACGCCGAGCAGGCGCGCATCGGACGCGACGACGTGCCCAAGACGGCGGCGGTCGTCACCGAGGTCGTGTCCTCCAAGATGGCGCCGGGAGGCGTCGAGCAGGCGCTGTGGAAGCTGCCCGAGGAACTCCGCAGGCTGTTCCAGCCGGGCGGCGAGCCCGAGGAGCGCGCCGCGGCACGTTCCGGGGCCCGCGCGTCGGCGCCCCGGGCGGTCATGTGAGGCCGGTCAGCGCAGGGAGGCGAGGAACCAGTCCGTGGCGTGCGCGGTCACTGCCTGGAGGGCGCCCGGCTCCTCGAACAGGTGGGTGGCGCCCGGCACGACCGTCAGCCGGTTCTGGCAGCGCATGCGCCGCTGGGCCCGCTGGTTGAGGCCGAGCACCTGCCGGTCCTCACCGCCCACGATCAGCAGCGTGGGGGCGCGGACGTCGCGGAGGCGGCGTTCGGCCAGGTCCGGGCGCCCGCCGCGGGAGACGACGGCGAAGACGTCGGCGCCGGGCTCGGCGGCGGCCCACAGCGCCGCCGCCGCGCCGGTGCTCGCGCCGAAGTAGCCGACGCGGGCGCCGGCGGTCTCCGGCCGGTCGCGGAGCCAGCCGGTGGCGGCGACGAGCCGGGCGGCGAGCATGCCGATGTCGAAGACGTTGCCGCGGTCGAGTTCCTCCCCGCCGGTCAGCAGATCGAACAGCAGCGTGCCGAGGCCCGCCCGGTTGAGCCCGGAGGCGACCAGCCGGTTCCGCGGACTGTGCCTGCTGCTCCCGCTGCCGTGCGCGAACGCCACGACGCCCCCGGCCCCCTCGGGGACGGTGAGATGCCCGGTGAGCTCCACGAACCCGCCGTCGATCCACACCTCCTCGTCGACGGCCGGCGGATCGTCCGCATCAGGATCGGATGCCCGGGACGAGCCGGTGCCTCCACCGGGCTCGGCGCCGCCGCCGGGGTTGGTCGCCCCGCCCGGATGGACGGCCCCGCCAGCGTCGGCGGCCCCGCCTGAGCCGCCCGCTCCGTACGGGCTGACCCAACCGAGCTCCGAGGCTGCCCCGGGGTTGGTGGCTCCGCCGGGGTGGGAGGCGCCGGAGGGGTTCGCGGTTCCGGGAGGCTCGGCGTTTCCGGCCGGGTCGGAGTCGTTCCGGGCGTTGGGCGGCGGTGTCGCGGCGCGTTCCAGGAGCTCGACCACCTCGCCGTCGGACGTCTGGCCGAACTCGCGGTACCACTGGCCGACGGCGTGGAAGAGGTCCGGCTCCAGGAGGCACACCACGTCGTCGGCGACCCGGCGCAGACCGGCGAGAGTGTCGGGCGAGCCGACGGGGACCGCCAGGACCACGCGGCGGGCGCCCTGGGCGCGGGCGACCTGGCAGGCGGCGCGCGCGGTGGCGCCGGTGGCGACGCCGTCGTCCACGACGACGGCCGTGCGGCCGCTCACCTCGGCACGGGGGCGGCCGCGGCGGAAGCGTTCGACGCGGACGTCCAGTTCGGCCTGCTCGCGCCGTCGCGCGTCGGCCAGGTCGGCCTCGCCGAGGCCCGTGAGACGGACGATCTCGTCGTTGACGATCAGAACGCCGCCCTCGCCGATGGCGCCCATGGCCAGCTCGGGCTGGAACGGCACGCCCAGCTTGCGGACGACGATCACGTCCAGCGGCGCGCGCAGCCCCCGCGCGACCTCGAACGCGACGGGCACCCCGCCGCGCGGCAGCCCCAGCACGACGGCGTCCGAGTCGCGCAGATCGTCCAGCCGCTCGGCCAGGCGCCGTCCGGCGTCGGCGCGGTCGTCGAAGTCCAGCATCGTCACCTCCCGGGTTCGGGTGCGGGCACCACCGCCACCGGGCAGCGGGCCTCGTGGAGCGCGACCTGGGGCACCGGTCCCAGGAGCATCGGGGGCGGCGAGCCGATCCCCCGGACGCCGACGACCAGCATGGCGGCGCCGTGGGTGGCGCTGACCAGGGCCCGCCGCGGGGAGTCCAGGACGAACCTGGTCTCGATCAGCACCTCGGGATGCCCGGTCCGCCACGGCGCGACGGCCCGCTCGAAGCGCGCGATCGCCTCGTGCCTGATGGCCTGCGGATCGATGAAGGGCACCCGGTCGGGTCCGGGCAGGGTGGCCGGGTCCCACCAGGAGCAGACCGCCGTCACCGGGTCGTGGTGCAGCGCGGCCTCCTCGACGGCGAAGCCGAGCGCAGCGTCGCCGGCCGGCGAACCGTCCACGCCTGCCACGATCCGCCCGCCGTCCAGCCGCGCGGGCGAACGCACGACGACGACCGGGCAGGACGCCTGGGCCGCCACCTGGACCGCGGTGGAGCCCACCGGGAGCCCCTGGAACCCGCCGTGGCCGCGCGAGCCGACCACGACCATGACGGCGCCGCGGGACGCCCTCAGCAGCGAGCCCGCGGCCGACCCCTGCTCCAGGCACCAGCGGACCTCCAGGTCGCCGGCGAGGGCGCGGGCCTTGCGCACGCCCTCGTCGGCCACGATCGCGCCCTCGCTCCGGACGACCTCCAGGGTCTCCTCGTCCGCCGGACGCATCGGGTAGGGCCAGTGCCACACGTGGCAGACGGTGAGGGCGAGGCCGCGGAGCCGGGCCTCTCCCGCCGCCCACCGGAGCGCGTGCTCCGCGGCGGGCGACCCGTCGTAGCCGATCAGGATGGAGCGCATCCGGTTGTGGTCCTCCATCGGCCGTCTCCCTCCTCTACCGCGAGGGTGTTTCCATCCTCACCGAACGGAAACGCCCAGGTAGAAGCGGTTTCGGAGGTCGCGATGGCGGCGCGCTGGGAGTTCTGGATCGATCGCGGCGGCACGTTCACCGACGTGGTCGCCCGGCGGCCGGACGGCGCGCTCGTCACCCACAAGCTCCTCTCCGAGGACAGGGACCGCTACCAGGACGCCGCCGTCGCCGGGATCAGGCACCTCCTCGGGGTCGCGCCCGGCGCGCGCGTCCCGGCGGAGCTGATCGCGGGCGTGCGGCTCGGCACGACGGTGGCGACGAACGCCCTGCTCGAACGGACGGGCGAGCCGACCGTCCTGGTCATCACCGAGGGCTTCCGCGACGCGCTGCGGATCGCCTACCAGAACCGGCCGCGCATCTTCGCCCGGGAGATCATCCTGCCCGAGCTCCTCTACGCGCGGGTCATCGAGGCGAGGGAGCGGATCGACGCGCACGGGCGGGTCCTGGTGCCGCTGGACGAGGCCGCGGTCGAGCGCGAGCTGCGCGCCGCCTACGACGACGGGTTCCGTTCGGTCGCGATCGTGTCGATGCACGCCTACCGGCAGCCCCTCCACGAGATCGCCATCGGGCTGATCGCGCGCCGGATCGGCTTCCCCCAGGTCTCGGAGTCGCACGCGACGAGCCCGCTGATGAAGCTGGTCTCGCGCGGCGACACCACCGTCGTCGACGCCTACCTCTCCCCCATCCTGCGCCGGTACGTGGACCAGGTGTCCGCGGAGCTGGAGGGCGCACCGATCATGTTCATGCGGTCCAGCGGCGGGCTCACGGAGGCGCACGCGTTCCGCGGCAAGGACTCGATCCTGTCGGGTCCGGCGGGCGGCATCGTCGGCATGGCGCGCACGTCGGCCGCGGCGGGCTTCCACCGCGTCATCGGCTTCGACATGGGCGGCACGTCCACCGACGTCTCGCACTACGCGGGCGAGTTCGAGCGCCGGTACGAGACGCAGGTGGCGGGGGTGCGGATACGGGCGCCGATGCTGAGCATCCACACGGTCGCGGCCGGCGGCGGCTCGGTGCTGCGCTTCGACGGCGGCCGGTACCGGGTGGGCCCCGACTCCGCAGGCGCCGACCCCGGGCCCGCCTGCTACCGGCGCGGCGGCCCGCTCACCGTCACCGACGCCAACGTGATGCTGGGACGGATCCGGCCCGAGCACTTCCCGCGCGTCTTCGGCCCGGACGGCGACCGGCCCCTCGACGCCGCGGTCGTGCGGGACCGCTTCGCCGCCCTGGCCGGCGGGATCGGCGACGGCCGCCCGCCCGAGGACGTCGCCGCCGGGTTCCTGCGCATCGCGGTCGCGAACATGGCCAACGCCATCAAGAAGATCTCCGTCCAGCGCGGCTACGACGTCACCGGGTACGTGCTGGCCACCTTCGGCGGGGCGGGCGGCCAGCACGCCTGCGCGGTCGCCGACGCCCTCGGCATGCGCCGGGTGCTCGTCCATCCGCTGGCGGGGGTGCTGTCGGCGTACGGGATGGGCCTGGCCGACGTCACGGCCATGCGGGAGCACGCGGTGGAGGAGCCGCTGGGCGAGGACCTGCTGCCCGAGCTGGACGCGATCCTCGGGAGCCTGGAGCGCGACGCGCGCGATGAGCTGCGGGGCGAGGGGACGGACGCCGGGCACGTGGCCCACCGCGCCCACCTGCGCTACGCGGGCACCGACACCGCCCTGCCGGTGCGGGCCGGGACGGTGGAGGCGATGGTCGCCGAGTTCGAGGAGGTCTACCGGCGCCGCTTCTCCTTCCTCATGCGCGACAAGCCGATCGTCGTGGAGGCGGTGTCGGTCGAGGCGGTGAGCGACGGCGACCGGGCGGCCGAGACGCCGGTCGCCGGGGCCGGCGAAGGTCCGGCCGAGGCGGAGCGCGTCCCGATGCACGTCGACGGCGCATGGCGCGACGTCGACCTGTACCGGCGGGAGCGGCTGCGGCCCGGCGACGCGGTCCGGGGCCCGGCGATCATCGTGGAGGCCAACGCCACGACGGTCGTCGACCGGGGGTGGCGGGCCGCGGTGAACGACCTCGGGCACCTGCTCCTGGACCGGGTGGCGGCCCGGCCCGGCGGGCGCGCCGTCGGCACCGGGGCCGACCCCGTCATGCTGGAGATCTTCAACAGCCTGTTCATGTCGATCGCGGAGCAGATGGGCGTCCGGCTGCGCGCCACCGCGCACTCGGTCAACATCAAGGAGCGGCTGGACTTCTCCTGCGCGGTCTTCGACGCGGGCGGGGGGCTCATCGCCAACGCGCCGCACATCCCCGTCCACCTCGGCTCGATGGGGGCGTCCATCAGGGAGCTCGTCGAGCGCCGCCGCGCCGCCGGGGGCATGCGTCCGGGCGAGGTCTACGTGCTCAACGACCCCTACCACGGCGGCACCCACCTGCCGGACGTCACCGTCGTCACGCCGGTCTTCCTCGGGGACGTCGAGTCCGGGGCGGCCGCGGACGAGGCCGCCGAGATCTCCTTCTTCGTCGCGTCCCGGGGCCACCACGCCGAGATCGGCGGCATCACGCCGGGATCGATGCCGGCCTTCAGCACGCGGGTGGAGGAGGAGGGCGTCCTGATCGACAACTGGCTGCTGGTCGAGGGCGGCCGGCTGCGGGAGGACGCGACGGTCGGGCTGCTGACCTCGGCGCCCCACCCGTCCCGCAACCCGCTCGACAACCTCGCCGACCTGCGCGCCCAGATCGCCGCCAACGAGAAGGGCGTCGGCGAGCTGCGCGACATGGTCCGCCACTTCGGCCTGGACGTCGTGCACGCCTACATGCGCCACGTCCAGGACAACGCGGAGGAGGCGGTCCGGCAGGTGATCACCGCGCTGCGGGACGGCTCGTGCGCCTACGAGCTGGACGACGGCGCGATGATCGAGGTCGCGGTCCGGGTCGACCGCGGCGCCCGGACGGCGGAGATCGACTTCACCGGCACCTCGCCCCAGTCGGCGGGGAACGCCAACGCGCCCTCGTCGGTGGCGATGGCCGCGGTGCTGTACGTGTTCCGCACGCTGGTGGCCGAGGACATCCCGCTGAACGCGGGGTGCCTCACGCCGCTGCGCGTCACGATCCCGCCGGGCTCGATGCTCGCGCCGCGGTATCCGGCGGCCGTGGCGGCGGGCAACGTCGAGACCTCCCAGGCCGTGACCGGCGCCCTGTACGCCGCGCTGGGGGTGATGGCCGAGGGCTCCGGCACGATGAACAACGTCACCTTCGGCAACGAGCGCCACCAGTACTACGAGACGGTGGCCGGCGGGTCCGGCGCCGGCGACGGCTTCGACGGCGCCGACGTCGTCCAGACCCACATGACCAACTCCCGGCTCACCGACCCCGAGGTGCTGGAGTGGCGCTACCCCGTCCTGCTGGAGGGCTTCGAGATCCGGCGCGGGAGCGGCGGCGCGGGGCGGTGGCACGGCGGCGACGGCGGACGGCGGCGCATCCGCTTCCTCGAACCGATGACGGTCACCACGCTGTGCAGCCACCGGCGGGTCCCGCCGTACGGGATGGCCGGCGGCGGGCCTGGCGCGCTGGGCCGGCAGTGGGTCCAGCGCGCCGACGGCTCCGTGGCGCCGATGAGGGGCCGCGACTCGCTGCCCGTCGGCGCCGGGGACGTCTTCGTCATCGAGACGCCCGGCGGCGGCGGCTACGGCGCGGCGTGAGCCCTAGCGGAGCAGTATTCGGCGGTCACCGCCTGCTCGGTGAGCCGGACCTGGTTGACGGCGTCGGTGGTGAAGACGAACGACATCGAGTGCCGGCCGCCTCGCGTGCTGCCCGTCCAGGTCTCCCAGCCGTCCAGGGTGCCGCCGTTGCCGTACACCTTCACACCGCACGGCGGCGTGGGGATGACCGCCCCGAGTCCGTAGCGGAACATGTCGCTGCCGGGGTAGGGCTGCGACCCGGGGACGGGGCGCAGCATCGCCCGCAGGAGCCGTCCGGGCAGGAGCCGTCCGCCGAGCAGGGCGGAGTCGAACCGGTCGAGGTCGCCCACCGTGGAGATCATGTCGCCCGTGGCGCGCGCGAAGGTGGTGTTGACCTCGGTGGTGTCCCTCAGCTCCGCCGGATCGTCCGCCACGGGCGTGTACCCGTGCAGGTGCGGGCCGCGGATCCGCGGGTTCGTGCCCGGGAAGTAGGTGCTGCGCAGGTGCAGCGGCCGGATGATCCGCCTGTTGATCTCGCGGACGTACGTCCGCCGGGTGACGCGCTGGATGATCATGCCGAGCAGCACGTAGTTGGTGTCGGAGTAGTGCCAGGAGGTCCCGGGCGGGAAGTCGGGCGGGAGGTCCAGCCCCGCCTCCGCCAGTTCGCGCAGGGTGAAGTCGTGCCGCGGGTCGGTGACCGCGATCTCCTCGATGCGGGGGTTGTCGGTGTAGTCGGCGATGCCGCTCGTGTGGTCGAGCAGCATCCGCACAGTGATCTTGTCGCCCTGGTAGCCGTTGCCCTCGACGACGCCGGGGATCACCTGGTCGACGGTGTCGCTCAGGCGCAGCCGCCGTTCGACGACGAGCTGCAGCACCACGGTCGCCACGAAGATCTTGGTGATGCTGCCGACCCGGAACTTCATGTACGCCCGCGGCGGGCGCCGGGTCGTGAGGTCGGCCACCCCGCTGGAGAGGTTCAGGATCCGGTGCGGCGTGCGCGACTGCGCGAGCGCGCCCGGGGCCCCCTCCCGCACGGCCTCGTCCAGAACGGCCTGGAGGGCCCTACCTGACCCGCCGCCACCGGTCTCGCCCGTCGGCTGGACCGCCGCCGCGTTGCCGGCGGCGCTCACCGCGACCGTGAGGGCCAGGGCGGCGGAGGCGATGCTCCCGGCACGCGTGCATGTCCTTAGAGTCATCATGTTGTCACTCTAAGTGATGACATGGTGACCTGCCGTGCGCGGAGTGACCGCGGATTCCCCTCCGGACCCGGCGTCGGCGGAAGGCCCGCAGATTAGGGATATGGGCCGGATAAACGCCATTCGACCGACTTCGATGCAAGGTTTACCTTTTCCGGGCGGTGACCAGAGATCACGAATGGAAAGATCACCTCAGGCCGCACATCGTGGGGCCCGCATCGTTCCACCTTTTGCGAGGTCGGCAGATATGTTAATTCTCCGCGCCGGTAAACTCCCGGCATTCGTCGCCGCGCTGGCGCTCGGCGTGGGCTCGCTCACGCCGTCGCCCGCGTCCGCCCGGCCGTCCGTCCCCGGGAACGAGCGGGCGGTGGTGCGGGCGCTCGACCGGGGCGCGCATCCCCTGCTGACCACCGAGCCGACCGACGACACGCGCGACCTGCACGCGCTCGGCCGGATGATCGGCGACACCCCCGTGGTGGGGCTGGGCGAGGCCACCCACGGAACGCACGAGTTCTTCAGCCTCAAGCAACGCGTCTTCGAATACCTGGTCAAGGAAAAGGGATTCACGACGTTCATGCTGGAGCTGAACTGGGGCACCGGGCTCCGGCTCAACGAGTACGTCCTGCGCGGCAAGGGCGATCCGGCCGCGATCATGCGGCAGGAGTTCCAGCAGAACTACCGCCTGTTCGCCAACGAGGACTACCTGCGGCTCATCAGGTGGATGCGGCACTACAACACCGAGCACCCGAAGCGGCCCGTGCGGTTCATGGGCGACGACGTCTACTTCACGAACATCGTGATCTTCCAGGAGATCTTCCGGTATGTGCGCGAGCGCGGCCGCCCCGATCTCATCCCGAAGCTCAGGGCCCTCTACGACGGGCTGATCCCGACCACCGACCTCAACACCTGGGAGCGGCGGTACGACGCCAAGCCCAGGCGGGAGCGCCTGAGGGTGCAGCGCCAGGCGGCGCAGGCCCTGCGGCTGGTCGAGAGCCTGCGCCTGGGCGCGCCCCGGGAGGCCGCGGAATGGGCCGAGCAGCAGGCGAACGTCGCGTTCTGGATCGCCAAGACGCACGCCGCCGAGGACTTTTCGGGACCGCGCGACGAGGCCATGGCGCTGAACACCGTGTGGTGGTACCGCCACATGAAGAGCAAGACCCTGCTCTCCGCCCACAACGCCCATGTCGGGTACCTGGGTGAGTTCCCGCCGCACACGTTCAAGCGGCAGGGAACCTGGCTGCGCCGGATCCTCGGCTCCCGCTACCTCGCCATCGGCGGCAGCTTCTACAAGGGGACGTTCACGGCGCTCGACGAGACCACCGGTTTCATCCGGAGGTTCACCGTGGGCCCGCCGCCGCCGATCAACGCCGAGCAGGTGCTGAACCGCGTGCCCTTCCCCAAGTACTACCTCGACATGCGCACCGTGGACCAGCCGGCGCGCTCGTGGCTGAGGCAGGAACACCAGGTCCGGTACATCACGGCGGTGTACTCGCCGACGGCCGTGGAGGAGAACGACATCACGCAGTCGTTGGGGCTCACCTACGGCCTCCTGGTGGAGCTGCGCGACACCACACCGTCCAACCTGATCCCGGGGATCCCGCTCGGGCCGGGTCACTAGGGTCCGCGGGCGGGCCGGGTCCTGCGGGGCCCGGCCCGCCCGGCGTCTGTGCGGCCCCCGGCGAGGGACCCGGCGCCTCACCCGCGCATCAGCAGGGCCTCCAGGGACCGCCCGTGGTGCAGGCGGGCGACGGCGTCGGCGATCAGGGGGCCCACGGACCGCACCCGGAGCGGCGCCGCCCGCGCCCCGCCCGCCGGGAGCGTGTCGGTGACCAGCAGGCACCGGATCGGGAGCCGGCCGAGCCGGTCCCACGCGGCCTCCACGAGCGGCCCGTGCGCCGCGGCCACGGCGATGTCGGGCGCGGCGCCGTGCGCCAGCAGGACGCGCACGGCCGCCTCGATCGTCCCGCCGGTGCTGATCATGTCGTCCACGATGACCGCGGGCCGGCCCTCCACGTCGCCGACCAGTTCCTCCGCGTGGACGCTCTCGCCGCTCAGCCGCGTCTTGCGCACCACGGCGACCGGACGCCCCAGCAGCCGCGCGTAGTGCTCGGCCGGCTTGACCGCGCCGAGGTCGGGCGCCACGAGCACGGCCTCGTCCGGCGTCAGCTCCGCCAGCCCGTCCGCCAGGAGCGGGACGGCCGTCAGCATCTCCACCGGAACCGGGCTCATGGCCTCCAGGGCGACGGTGTGCGGCTCCACCACGACGAGCCGGTCCGCCCCGGCCGAGGCCAGCGCGCCGAGCGCCACCCTGGCGCCCACCGCCTGCCCCGCCCGGCCCCGGCGGTCCTGCCGGGCGTACCCGAAGTACGGGACGACCGCGGTGACCGCCCCGGCGCCGGCCCGGCGGCACGCGTCCACGAGAAGCAGCAGCTCGACCAGATGGTCGTCGACGGCGGGGCCGGTGGGCTGCACCACGTAGACGTCCCCGCCCTGGACGCCGTGCACGACCGGCCGCAGCTCGCCGTCCGGGAACCTCTCCACGTCGCAGGGCGCCGGCCGGAGGCCCAGCACGGCCGCGACGGCGGCGGCGAGGCCCGGATGGGCCGTCCCCGCCACGATCCGGGTCGGCATCGTGCTCCTGTCGGACATCGCCCTCCCGTCGGACATCGCCCTCCCGTCGTCGGCCGCTCGTCCCGGTTCTTCCCCTCCCTCGACCGGATAGCCCAACTCACCACATACCGGCCGACCTGCAGGAATATGGACCTTTGGCCCTGGTGGCGTCCCGAGGCCCCCTCGCACGATGGAATCGACGCGACGTGAGGGGGACACGATGCGAGCCAGCGAAGGCGACCGGTTGATCGTTCACGGACACCACGTGGGCGAGGCGGCCCGCAGGGCCGAGATCCTCGAAGTGCACGGGCGGGACGGGGAGCCGCCCTACCTGGTGCGGTGGGACGACGGCCACGAGAGCACGTTCTTCCCGTCCTCGGACTCCACCATCGAGCACCAGCCGGCCGAGTGGGCGAAGCGCTAGAACGACGGGGGGACGCCATGGACGGGGCGACGACCGCTCCCGAGGTGACCGTGGAACGCCGGGGGAAGGTGCCGGAGGGCGCCGCCGACTACGCGCGCTCCAAGGTGAGCGCCGTGTTCCGGCACGCGCCGGAGCCGGTGCTGTTCGCGCGCGTGAAGCTGATCATGTCGCCGGAACCGGCGGGGCCGCGTCCGGCGACGGCCCAGGCCAACCTGGACCTCAACGGGCGGCTGGTCCGGGCGCAGGTGGCGGCGCCGAGCATGACCGAGGCCGTCGACCGGCTCCGCGACCGGCTGCTGAACCGGCTCGACCGGATCTCCCGGCACTGGGAGGCCCGCCGCGGCGCCTACCCCACGAGCCCTGCGACGGGCCCGCACGAGTGGCGCCACGGCGCCGAGCCGACGCACCGTCCGGACTACTACCCGCGCCCCCCGGAGGAGCGGGAGGTGATCCGGCACAAGTCGTTCACGCTGACCGCCGAGACGCCCGACGAGGCGGCCTTCGACATGGAGGTGCTCGACTACGGGTTCCTGCTGTTCACCGACATCGAGACCGGCGAGGACAGCGTGATCTACCCCGCCGACCACGGCTACCGGCTGGCGCAGGCGACGCCGCGCGAGCGGACGGGCGCGCCCCGCGCCATCCCGCTGACGATCAGCCCGCGCCCCGCGCCCACGCTGACCGCCGAGGGGGCGATCGAGCATCTGGAGGCGACCGGCCGGCGCTGGGTGTTCTTCCGCGACGCCGAGACCGGGCGGGGCAACGTCCTCTACCACCGCTACGACGGGCACTACGGGCTGATCGTCCCCGCGTAGCGCGGGCGCCCACCAGGTGGCCGAAAATCCCCCGCCATCGGGTCTTGCGGCGCCCACCACCCCTGCCTACTATCCAGTAACCAAAATCTGAATACGGTGATGTTCGGATTTGGGCGGATTCCTCAGCGGCCCGCAAGGCACGCGGAAGAGTTCCGCACCCCCGCCCCTCTGGGCTACCCCCACCCCCCCGGGAGAGCAAGCATGCACGCTGCGACCACCCCCGCCCGCCCCAGACCGCACCGTCGCCTGCGGAGCATCGCCGCCGCGGCCGTCCTGGCCGCCAGCGCCCTCGCCCCCGCCGCCGCCGGCGCGACCGCCGCGCACGCCGCCGCCCCCCTGCGCGAGGTGATGTTCGTCGGCAACAACTGGGAGGGCACCGCCGACGTCATCAAGTCCAGCGGCGACTTCGCCAGGATCGGCCGGGTGAACGTCGTCCCCGACAAGAGCCAGCGCCTCACCGCGATCTACCTCAACCCGATCAACCTGGCTGTGTTCCTGGGCATCCGGGCCACCGCAGGCGAGGGCCACGACCAGCTCGTCGACGACCTGTACTCCACCCCCGACGGCTCCGCCCTGGTCGCCTCGCGGCCCAGCTTCGGCGACGTCGTCTCCATCGACCTGACCACCGGGAAGGTCCGGTGGCGCTTCGCCGTCTCCGGCTACCGCGCCGACCACATGTCGGTCTCCCCCGACGGCACCAAGGTCGCGGTGTCGGCCTCGCTCGGCAAGGTCGTCCACGTCCTGGACATCACCACCGGCAAGCAGCTCGGCTCGTTCGCCACCGGCGACAAGCCCCACGAGAACATCTTCACCAGGGACGGCCGGTACATCCTCAACATGTCCATCGGGAACGTCGAGACCGACCTCGACGACCCGTCCCAGGACTGGACCAAGGGCGACCGGCACATCACCGTCGCCGACGCCTCCACCTACAAGGTCGTCAAGACCATCGACATGCGCTCGCGCCTGGACGCCTTCGGCCGCAAGGACCTCTCGAACGCGATCCGGCCCGCGGTGCTGTCCCCCGACGAGTCGAAGCTGTACTTCCAGGTCTCGTTCTTCAACGGCCTCGTGGAGTACGACATGGCCACCGACAAGATCACGCGCGTGAAGACCCTGCCGAAGAACCCGGCCACCGGCGACGACCGCACCACCTTCGTCAACGACTCCCGCCACCACGGCCTGTCGATGAGCCCCGACGGGAGCAGGCTCTGCGTCGCCGGGACCATGGACGACTACGCCACCGTCGTCAACCGCTCCACCCTCCAGGAAGGCCCCCTCGTCACCGCGTCCAAGCCGTACTGGGCCACCGTCAGCGGCGACGGCCGCGCCTGCGTCATCTCCGAGAGCGGCGCCGACCAGGTCACCGCCATCGACTTCGGCACCGGCCAGAAGATCACCTCGGTCCCCGTCGGCGACCACCCGCAGCGCGTCCGCCTGGCCCACATCCCGTCCACCTGGACCGGCACCACCGGCTGACCCCACCCCGGCCCGCCCGGCAAGGGCGGGCCGGTCGCGGTGACCGGGGTGCTCGGTGTGGCGGGAGGCGGTCAGGACGCCCGGGCGGCGACGGCGTGCCCCTGCAGGATGGCCGCGAAGCGCTCGTCGGCGCGGTCGAGCTGGCCGGTGATGTGCTGTTTGATCCGCTCCTTGAGCGGGGTGTCGGGGCGGTTGATCAGGTCCTTGAGCTCCGGGACCAGCGGGCGGTACTTGCGGGCCAGCTTGCGGAGCTTGGGGCCGGTGGTGTGGATCAGGCCGACGCCGTTGTCGGTGAAGTCGGAGACCTTGATGATGCGGGCGGCCGGGTGGCGTTCCAGGCTCTCGACGACGTGGGCCCGGTACTGGGCGTGGACGTCCCCGCCCCGGTCGTAGACGGGGTTGGTCACGGCGCCGACGAGTTCGGCGACGCGCGGACCGAACTCGGCGGACAGGACGCCGAGCGCGGCCTCCGCCGGGTCGGCGTGGCCGTCTCCCGCCAGGTCGGCGGGGTGGTCCTCGACGGAGTCGTGCATGAGCGCGGCGACGAGGAGGTCCGCGTCGTCCGTCTCGTAATGGCACATGATGCGCAGCGTCACCCGGAGCAGGTGGTTGACCACGGGCTCGCGGACGCGGCGGTCCTGCCGGTGCAGGTCGCCGGCCAGCGCGAGCGCCGTGCTCAGCCGCCGCCAGTCGGGTTCCCGGAACCGCAGGATCTCGCGGGAGAACCGGTCGCGGAGTCCGGCCTCGCCGTACACCTCGGTGATCGTGTGGAGCGGAAGAGTCTGCAGATAGCTGGGCACCGTGTTCCCCTCTCGCGGGAGGTGCGCCCGTCCGCGGGCCGGAGGGGCGTTCCCGCGTACCGGTCCGACGCCGTACGCGATCATCCGGTTCCGTCGTTCTCGCAGGTCGCGGGCAGTCGCCCTCGACCGGTCGAAAGAATTATCGAGTCGAGCGATGAGTTCTCCGGGCGGCGCGGGTCTACCCCGGCATGACGACGATGCGAGAGCACGCAAGCGGCGGGCTGCCGGAGACCGCGCCCGGCCGTTCCCGGACGCCCGCCGTGATCCGGCTGCTGGTGCTGGCCACCTTCGTGGTGATCCTCAACGAGACGGTCATGATCAACGCGATCCCGCGGCTGATGGCGGACATGGACGTCACCGAGCAGGCGGCGCAGTGGCTCTCGACCGCCTTCATGCTGACCATGGCCGCGGTGATCCCGGTGACGGGGTGGTTCCTGCAGCGGGTCACCACCCGCCGCGCCTACGCCACCGCGATGGGCGTCTTCCTCGCCGGGACGGCGCTGGCCTCGGTCGCCCCGGTGTTCGAGGTGCTGCTGCTCGCGCGGGTCGTCCAGGCGACCGGCACGGCGGTGATGATGCCGCTGCTGATGACGACGCTGATGACCGTGGTGCCCGAGGAGGACCGCGGCCGCGTGATGGGCAACGTGACCATGGCGATCTCGGTCGCGCCGGCGATGGGCCCGGCGGTGTCGGGCCTGATCCTGCAGCTCGGCTCGTGGCGGCTGCTGTTCGCGGCGGTGCTGCCGGTCGCGGCGCTGATCGCCTGGCGCGGCCTGGCGCGGCTGGAGAACGTCGGGGAGCCGCAGGCCGGCACCATCGACTGGTTCAGCGTCGCGGCCGCCGCCCTCGGGTTCGGCTCCCTGGTGTACGGGCTGAGCAGGTTCGGGCAGGGCGGCGCGCTGGTCCCCGCGTCGATCGTCGCGTTCGGGGCGGTCGCGATCGCGGTGTTCGCCTTCCGCCAGCTCCGGTTGCAGCGCCGCGACGTCCCCCTGCTGGACCTGCGCGTCCTGCGGCACCCCGTCTACGCCCTCTCGCTGCTGCTGATGGCCCTGGGCTTCATGGCGATGATGGGGTCGATGATCCTGCTGCCGATCTACCTGCAGAACCTGCGCGGCCTCACGCCGCTGGAGACGGGCCTGCTGATGATGCCCGGCGGGCTGGCGATGGGGCTGCTCGGCCCGGCGGTGGGCCGGCTCTTCGACCGCTTCGGCGGGCGGGTTCTGATCATCCCCGGGGCGGTGGGCATCGTGCTCGCCCTGGGCGGGTTCACCCAGATCTCGGCGACGATGCCGTACTGGCAGGTGCTCGGCCTGCACTCGCTGCTCATGGTGTCGCTGGCGGCGGCGTTCACGCCGGTGTTCACCCTCGGCCTCGGGGCGCTTCCCGCCCCGCTCTACTCGCACGGCAGCTCGATGCTGGGCACCCTCCAGCAGGTCTCCGCGGCCTTCGGCACGGCACTGGTGGTGACCGTGATGGCGGGGCGCGCCGAGAGCCGGATGGCCGACGGGGTCGCCGCCGCGCTCGCCCAGCTCGACGGGATGCGGCTGGCGTTCGTCATCAGCGCCGCACTGTCCCTGGCGATGGTGGGGGTCGCGTTCCTGCTGCCCAAGCGGGTGAAGGCGCCCGAGGCGCCGGAAGCGCCGGAAGCCGCCGACCGCGTCCTGGAGCCCGCCGCCCTCTGAGCGGGTGGCGCCTGCGCGACGGACAACGCCTGCCGAACGGGCCGATGGTGAGCCTTGCTCTCGCCTCGGCCCGTTCGGCGTGGGGCCGCCTCACAGGTAGTGGCGCAGGACCAGGTCGGCGGGATAGGGGTCCAGGTAGGTCTGCTGGGTCAGGTAGTCGAGGCCCTCGCCCATGGCGTGGTGGCGCAGGAGGGCGATGGGGACGCTGAGGGGCGCCTGTCCCCGGCGGTAGGTGTCGATGGCGGCCAGGAGGTCGTGGCGGCGGGTGTCGTCGAGGTGGTCGCTGAGCATCCCGAAGACGTGCTGGAGCGCGTTCATGTGGCGGCCGCGCTTGGGACGGACGGCGAACGCCGCGCTGAACGCGTGCCGGTACTCGGCCTCCAGCTCGTCGCGCGAACGGGTCCCCGCCTGGGCGACGATCCGTCCGAGCGCCTGGTAGGCGGACGGGTCGTGGGCGAGGATCTGGAGCTTGTGGCGGCTGTGGAAGGCGACGAGGTCGCGGGGCCGCCAGTCGGCGCCGAAGAGCTCGCGGAGCCGGGCGTGCGCGAAGATCCGCTCGATGAAGTGCTCGCGCAGGACGGGGTCGCGCAGCCGGCCGTCCTCCTCGGCGGGCAGGTCCGGGAGCGCCTCGCGGACGAGGTCGGCGAACACCCCGCGGCCCTGGCGGTCGACGGGCTGGTCGTCGGTGCGCTCACCGGGCTTGCCGGAGGAGTAGCGCGGCAGGCGGAACAGCCCGCAGGAGGGCGAGCGCGACTTCAGCACGTAGCCGTCCAGGACCTCCAGCTGGGGGACGCGGGTCTCGGCGAGCGCGGTCATCGCCGCGGTGTGGTCGGCGGAGCCGTCCTTGGCGACGAGGTGCCCGTCGGTGAGAAGCCGCAGCGTGGGACGCGGCGCGCCGAGGCCGATCTCCATCTCCGGGCAGACCGGGACCCAGTCGACGTGCGGGTCCAGGACGTCGGTGAGGAACCGGTCGCGGCTGTGGCCGCCGTTGTAGCGGACCGGGGCGCCCATCAGGCAGCTCGACACCGCGAGGCGGGGGCGCGGGTACGGGCCGGCGGCGGTCACAGGAGCTCTCGCATCCGGCGCAGGCCGCGGGCCGTGCGCGCCTTGACGGTGCCCAGCGGGACGGCCAGCCGGTCGGCGATCTCCGTCTGCGTCAGCTGCCCGAAGTGGGCCATCACGATCGCCTGCCGCTGCGGCAGCGGCAGGACCGCGAGGGCGTCCCGGACGTCGCAGGCGGTCTCCACGGACGGCGAGGCGTCGGGCGTCCGCGCGGCCGGCAGCTCCGCGTGGTCCTCCAGGGGGAGCGTCCGGCGGTAGTGGCGGGCCTCGGCGCGGAGCTGGTCGATGGCGCGCCTGCGGGCGATGGCGAGGACCCAGGGCTCCAGGGCGCGCGCGGTGTCGAAGCGGCGGCGCGACCGCCAGACCTCCAGAAAGACCAGCTGGACGACGTCGTCCACGGCGTGCCGGGGCACGAGCCGGACGACGTGGCGGCGGACGAGCGGGCCGAGCGAGGTGTAGCACTCGGCCAGCGCGGTCTCGTCCCCGCGTGCGAGCCGCTCTCCCAGGTTCATGAGCTGGGCCTTTCCCGAGGGAATCGTTTCAAAACTTGTTCATAGTCGATTCCGTGGGCGGCGTCGAGCCCGACACGGCGAGGGGCGATGCGGGGACGCGGCTTTCGCGGCCTGTCAGGGCGCCGCGGGGCCGTCCAAAATCTCGGTGACGGCTTGGGAAAGGCTTGTCACGAGGCGGGCGGCGTCCGGCAGCCGGTCCCGCCTCCAGCCCGGCCCGCCGACCAGGAGCCGCACCGCGGGACGGGTGCCCGGAAGATCGGCCAGCCAGTCCGGGTCGCCGGTCTCGGCGATCTGCGACCAGACGAGGACGGCGCCCGGCCCCGTGCGCCGGATCGCGGCGGCGAGGGCGCTCGCGGGGACCCGCGCCCCCAGCAGGCTCGCCGCGACGCCGCCCTGCGCCAGCGCGGCGGTCAGCGCGTACAGGGGCAGGCTGTGCTGCTCCTCCGGCGCGCAGGCGAGCAGGACGGGCCGGACGTTCACCGGCCGCGCGGGCGGCGGCACCTCCGCGAGGCCGCCGAGCACCACCGTGGACAGCAGGTGCTCCACCTCGACGCAGCCGCCGCCCGCCGCGTGCTTGCGGCCGATGCCGACCAGGACCGGGGCCATCAGCCCGTCCCAGGCCCGCACGACCCCGTCCCGCGCGATCGCGGTCCGGACCGCGTCGGTCATGGCGGGGACGTCCAGCGACATCGCCGCGCGGGCCAGGCCGCGCACCTCGGCGGTGTCCGCTCCGGCGGGCGCCTCCCCGACGGGCACGCGGTTGCCGCCGGCGCCGTGCCCGCGCGGCCGGCGCGGCGCGCCGGGCGGCTCGCGCAGCGCGGCGTGGGCGGCCTCGCCCGGCGGGGCGCCCGCGAGGATCAGCCGCTGCATCGCTTCGAGCCGCGCCACGTCCGCGGGGGTGTAGCGGCGGTGGCCGCCGGGGCTGCGCCCGCTCGGACCGATGCCGTACCTGCGGTCCCACGTGCGCAGGGTGGCGGCCGCCAAGCCCAGGCGCCGCGCCACCGCGCCGACGCCCAGTCCCGGTTCCCGGTCCGTCTCCCCACGCATGCGTTCGGTCTCCTGTGCTACTCCGACGGCACAGCGTACGACGTCCCCGGTGGGCCGATGCCACCGGTCGTGCCGTCTTCCCGGTCGTGCGGTCCCAACGGTCGTGCGGTCTGACTGGTCTTCGCCGGAGCCGGTTCCTCCGGTTGCATCGCGGCGGCGCCCGCCTCGGCGCTGACCTGCGCGAGAGCCCGCGCGGGCGCGGACGTGCGGACACCGCTGGAGGCGGACGTGCGGACACCGCCGGAGGCGGACGTGCGGACACCGCCGGAGCGGGAAGGGTCACGGCCATGACTGCGACGAGCGAGGGGCATCGCGTCCGGGCGCGCGGCCGGTGGGCCGTCTACGGGGCCACCGCGGCGGCGGTGGCGGCGACCGCTGCGGCCGGGGCCAGGGCGGTCGACCCGGACAGCCACTGGTACCGCGCACTGGACAAGCCGCCGTGGCAGCCGCCTTCCTGGGCCTTCGGGGCCGTGTGGACGCCGCTGTACGCGACGGTCGCCTGGGCGGGCGGGCGCGCGCTGCTGAGGGCCCGGGGCCGCCGGCGCCGCGCCCTGGCCGCGAGCCTCGGCGTCAACCTGGTGCTGAACGCCGGCTGGAACCACCTGTTCTTCGGCCGCCGCAGCCCGAACGCGGGGGTGGCGGGCACGCTGCTGCTGGACGTCAGCAACGCCGAGCTGATCCGCCGCACGGCCCGCACCGATCGCGTCGCCGCCGCCGCGCTGCTCCCCTACGCGGCATGGTGCGGGTTCGCCACCGCGCTGAACGGCGACATCGCCTACCGCAACCGTTCGCGCCCGCGGCTCCGAAGACTCAGGTGATGGAAACCTCGCTGATGCTGTTCACCCGCGACCTCCGGGTACGCGACAATCCCGCACTGGCCGCGGCCTGCGAGGCCGGACGGGTCGTCCCGGTCTTCGTCTTCGACGACGCGATCCTGGACGGTCCGTTCGCCGCGCCCAACCGCGTCCGGTTCCTCCTCGAAAGCCTTGCCGACCTGCGGGAGTCGCTCAGCGAGCGCGGCGGCGACCTGGTGGTGCGGCGCGGCGACCCGGCCGGGGAGGCGGTCCGGCTGGCCCGGGAGACCGGCGCCCGCTCGCTGATGCTCGCCGACGAGCGGACGGCGTACGGGGCCCGGCGCCTCGACCGCCTCCGCGAGGCCGTGCGCGCGGACGGCCTCGACCTGGACATATCGGTACACCCCGGCATCACGGTGGTCACGCCCGGCGACCTCACCCCGGGCAGCGGCGACCACTACAAGGTGTTCACCCCGTACTGGCGGGCCTGGGAGGCGGCCCGGTGGCGCCCGGCCGCGGACGCGCCCGCGAAGGTCCGGCTGCCGTCCGGTGTGAAGCCGGGCGCGCTGCCCCGGCTCGCCGACCTGACCTCCGGCTCCCCGTCCCCCGACCTCGCGCCCGGTGGGGAGAGCGCGGGACGCGAACGCATGAGGGCGTGGCTGCGCGACGACGCCGCCGCGTACGACGACGTCCGCGACGATCTCGCCGCCGACCGCACGTCGCGGCTCAGCCCCTACGTGAAGTTCGGCTGCGTCTCGCCGCGGGAACTGGCGGAGGCCGCGCCGGACGCCTACCGGCGCCAGCTGGCGTGGCGGGACTTCCACCACCAGGTCGCCGCCGCCTTCCCCGACCTCCCGCGGCGCGACTACCGGGCGCGGGACCGGCGGTGGAAGGACGACGAGGACGCCTTCGCCGCCTGGTGCGGCGGCACGACCGGCGTCCCGATCGTGGACGCGGGGATGCGCCAGCTCCACCGTGAGGGGTTCATGCACAACCGCGCCCGGCTCATCACCGCCTCGTTCCTGACCCGCGACCTCGGCGTCGACTGGCGCAGGGGCCTCGGCCACTTCAACGAGTGGCTCGTCGACGGTGACGTCGCCGACAACGCGGGGAACTGGCAGTGGGTCGCCGGGACGGGGAACAGCACCCGGCCCGACCAGGTGATGAACCCGCTCCGGCAGGCGGCGCGCTTCGACCCGCGCGGCGACTACGTGCGCAGGTACGTCCCCGAACTGGCCGGCGTCGAGGGCTCGCGCGTCCACCGCCCCTGGACGCTGGACGAGGAGCGCCGGCGGGAGCTCGGCTACCCGCCGCCGATCATCGACCCCGACGACCGGTAGGCGAGCCCCGTGCCCGCGCCCCTCGCTCCCGGGTCACTTCAGCGGATCGTGCCCCCGGTTCATGAGCGAGTACCGCCAGCGGGTCTCGGCGGCCTCGCCCGACGGGCGCCGCGCGAGATGGCGGTGGGCGACCCGGCCGAACTCGTCGGCCGTCTCCTCGTCGCTCATCCGGACTTCTTCCCTTCGCGGCCGTTGCCCTCGCCGCCGCTCCCCTTGCCCTCGTCCCCCTTCCGTTGGTGCAGCGCCGAGCCTTTGTGGACGGCCTTCTTCCCGCTCTTCCCGCTGCGGACGACGTACTGCGGCTCCTCCGGCGAGGCGGCCACCGTGCGCCCCGCCTCCTCCCGCCTGTCAGTGATCTTCTTCTCCACGCGTCCCTCGGTCGTGGACCCGTGACTGCGCCAGCCGACCTCGTCCCCCGGCTCCGGCTCTTTCCCCCGCTTGCCGGCTCTCCCCCGCTTGCTCACTTCGTCCCCCCGTTCGGTCGTACGGGTGGCGTTACCCGTCCCAGCGAGAACCGACCATGGAGGACCACATGAACGCCGGCAATGGGCGAACCTGTCTCGTCACCGGGGCCAGCGGCTACATCGGAGGCCGCCTCGTGCCGGAACTCCTGGACGCCGGCCACCGGGTGCGGTGCATGGCGCGCTCCGCCCGGCGGCTGCGCGACCACCCGTGGGCCGACCGGGTGGAGATCGTGGAGGCCGACGCGACCGATCCCGAGTCGTCCCGGCGGGCCCTGGAGGGCGTGGACGTCGCCTACTACCTGATCCACGCGATCGGCGGCCGCGGCGGCTTCGCCGAGGCCGACCGGCGCGCGGCCCGCACGTTCTCCGGCGCGGCGCGGGAGGCGGGGGTCGGGCGGCTGGTCTACCTCGGCGGGATGGAGCCGGAGGAGGAGCTGTCGGCGCACCTGCGGTCCCGCGCCGAGGTCGGCCGCATCCTGCTGGAGAGCGGGGTGCCGACCGCGTGGCTGCGCGCCGCGGTGATCATCGGTTCGGGCTCGGCGTCGTTCGAGATGCTGCGCTACCTGACCGAGCGGCTGCCGGTGATGGTCACGCCGCGCTGGGTCCGCACCCGCATCCAGCCGATCGCGATCCGGGACGTCCTGTACTACCTGGTGGCGGCCGCCGACCTGCCCGAGGACGTGAACCGGGGGTTCGACATCGGCGGGCCGGACGTGCTCACCTACGTCGAGATGATCCGCGGCTACGCGCGCGCGGCGGGGCTCAAGCAGCGGATCATCCTGCCGGTCCCGGTGCTGAGCCCGCGGCTGTCGAGCCTGTGGGTGGGCGGCATCACGCCCGTCCCCGGAGCGCTGGCGCGGCCGCTGGTGGAGTCGCTGCGCAACGAGGTCGTGTGCAGGGAGAACGACCTCGCCGAGTACGTGCCGCCGCCGCCGGGCGGGCCGGTCGGGTTCGAGCGCTCGGTCGAGCTGGCGCTGCGCCGCGTCCGGGAGGCGGACGTCGCGACCCGCTGGTCGTCGGCGAGCACGCCCGGCGCGCCCAGCGACCCCCTGCCGACCGACCCTGACTGGGCGGGCGGCAGCCTCTACACCGACGAGCAGGTCCGCTGGACGGACGCGCCGCCCGAGCGGCTGTGGGAGGTGGTCGAGGGGATCGGCGGGGATCGCGGCTGGTACTCCTTCCCCGTCGCCTGGCAGGCCCGGGGCGTCCTCGACCGGCTGGTCGGCGGGGTCGGCCTGCGGCGCGGCCGCCGCGACCCGCGCCGGCTGCGGATCGGGGAGGCCGTGGACTTCTGGCGCGTGGAGGAGATCGAGCCGGGGCGGCTGCTGCGGCTGCGGGCCGAGATGCGGCTCCCGGGGCTGGCCTGGCTGGAGTTCGTCGTGCGCCGCGACGGCTCCCGCACGTCCCTCACGCAGCGGGCCCTGTTCCATCCCCGGGGACTCGCCGGGCACGCGTACTGGTGGGCGTTCCGCCCGTTCCACGACCGGATCTTCGGGGGGATGTGCTCGGGCATCGTCCGCGCGGCCGAGCGGGGCGAGGCGCCGAGGCCGCGCGCGGCGGTGCGGGCCCGCTGAGGCCGGGCCGCCCGCGGGGTGATGCAACCGACCGGTCCCCGCGTCCCGAAGAACTGTGCAGACCTGAAGAACCGTGCAGAACTCACCCGGGACGATGATGGAGAGAAAAGTGCGAACCCGACATCGTGCGGCGCGCCCGCACGGCGGCCGTCACAGGGCGGGCTGATGGGCGGGCGGGGCCCCGTCGTCGTGGTCGGGGCGGGTCTCGGCGGCCTGTCCGCCGCGATCCATCTGGCGGCGCGCGGCCGCGAGGTCGTGCTGGTCGAGGCCCGTGACGTGCCGGGCGGCTGCTGCGGCACCGTGAACGCCGGGCCGGCCGGCGAGTACCGGTTCGACACCGGCCCCTCGGTGCTCACGATGCCGGAGGTGCTCGCCGAGACGTTCGGCGCGGCGGGCGCTGACCTGGAGAGCGTGCTGCCGCTGCGGCGCCTGGACCCGTTCTACCGGCTGGCGTTCCACGACGGGTCCCGGCTGGACGTGGTGGGCGGCGCCGAGCGGATGGCCGCGGGCGTCCGGGAGCTGTGCGGCCCCGACGAGGCGGCGCGGTACCTGCGGTTCCGGCGGCGGCTCGGGGAGATGTTCGAGGCGGAGTGGTCGTCGTTCATCGACGCGGACATGACCCGGCTGCGCGGCATGGCGCGCCCCTACGCGCTGCTCAGGCTGGCGGCCGCGGGCGGGTTCCGGCGCCTGGACCGCTTCGTGGCCGGTCATCTGAAGGACGAGCGGCTCGTCAGGGCCCACACCTTCCAGGCGCTCTACGTGGGGCTGCCGCCGCACAAGGCGCTGGCGATCTACGCGGTCGTCGCGCACATGGACACCGTCGGCGGCGTCTACTTCCCGGCCCGGGGCGGCATGCACGCCGTGCCGCAGGCGCTGGCGGCCGTCGCGGAGAAGGCCGGCGCCTCGATCCGGTACGGCGTCCGCGCCGAACGCGTCGAGACCGGCGCGGACGGGGTGACGGCGGTCCGGCTGGACACCGGTGAGCGCATCCCCGCGAGCGGCGTCGTCGTCGCCTGCGACCTGCCGAGGGCGCACGCCGGCCTGCTCCCGGAAGGGGCCGGCGACTGGCGGCTGCGCAGGCCGCGGTACTCGCCGTCCTGCCTGGTCATGCACTTCGGGCTGGATCGGCGGCTGCCCCGGCAGTCCCACCACACCCTGCACTTCGGCCGCGAATGGGGCGGCGTCTTCTCCGCCCTGGCGGCCGGACGTCCCCAGCCCGACCCGAGCCTCCTCGTGACGTATCCCGAGTCCGACGACACCGCCGCACCCGCCGGGCACTCGACGTTGAGCGTCCTGGAGCCGGCGCCCAACCTGGCGGGCGGGGCCGACTGGGGCCGCCTCGCCCCCTCCCTGCAAGACCGCCTGCTGGGCCGCCTCGCCGACCTCGGGTACGGCGACCTGTCGGCGGCGCCCAGGGAGACGTTCGACCCGCCGGCGTGGGAGCGGCTCGGCCACTCGGCGGGCACGCCCTTCGCCCTCGACCACCGCTTCCGGCAGACGGCGTGGTTCCGCCCGTCGGGCCGGAGCCGCCGCGTCCCGGGGCTGCACTTCGCCGGGATGTACACCGCGCCGGGCGTGGGGGTCCCGCCGGCGCTGATCTCCGGGAGGCTGGCCGCCGCCCGGATCCTGGAGGGCGCCCGATGACGCTGACCGCGAGCTACGAGCACTGCCGCCGCCTGAACTCCCGGCACGGGCGCTCCTTCTACCTCGCGACGCTGCTGCTGCCCGCGTGGAAACGCCGGCACGTGCACGCCCTGTACGGGTTCGCCCGCCACGTGGACGACATCGTCGACGAGTACAAGGCCGCCGGCGCGGAGGGACGCGCCGCGGCACTCGACCGGGTCAGGGAGCGGCTCGACGCGGCGCTGGCAGGCGAGCACGTCCGCGACCCGGTGCTGCCCGCGTTCGTGCACACCGTCCGGTCGTTCGACGTCGAGCGCGAGGACATCGACGCGTTCCTGGAGTCGATGCGCGCCGACCTGACCGTCACCCGGTACGCGACCTACGACGACCTGCTGGACTACATGGAGGGGTCGGCCGCGGCGATCGGCCTGATGATGCTGCCCGTCCTGGAGACCCTGCCCGGCGCCGCGCGGACCGCGCGCGAGCCCGCCCGGGAGCTCGGCCGGGCGTTCCAGCTGACCAACTTCCTGCGGGACGTGGCCGAGGACCTCGGCCGCGGCCGCGTCTACCTCCCGACGAACGACCTGAAGAGGTTCGGCGTGACCGAGGAGGACCTCGCCTCCGGGGAGTGCACGCCCGGCGTCCGCGAGCTGGTGGAGTTCGAGGCCGGCCGGGCGCGGGAGCACTACGGCCGCGCGCTGGAGGGGGTGAAGCTGCTGGTGCCGTCCTCGCGGCCCTGCATCCGCGCGGCGCACGAGCTCTACGGCGGGATCCTGGACGAGATCGCCGCTTCCGGCCACGACGTGCTGGCCGCGCGGGCCCGGGTGCCCCGCCGCCGCCGCGCCGTGATCTACGCGCGGCACCTGCTGGCGGCGTCGGCCGCGGGCCGGGCCGAGCGGCGCGTCCCCGCCGGGATGGTCTGACATGGCAGGCGGCCCTGCGGGAGCGGGCGGCGCGGCGGGGGCGGGCGGCGCGGCGCGGGTCGTGCTGGACGCGATGGGCGGCGATCATGGGCCCGCCGCGACGGTGCCGGGCGCGCTGGCGGCGCGTCGCGAGCACGCGGTCCCCGTCCTGCTGGTCGGACGGGCCGACGAGATCGACGAGGAGCTGCGGCGGCACGGCGGCGTCGGCGAGCTGGAGGTGCGGCACGCCGACGACGTGATCCCCATGGCCGAGCGGGGCTCGAACGCCGCGTTCCAGTCGAAGTCCAGCCTGATGGTGGGCTGCGAGCTGGCGCGGCGCGAGGGGGCGGCGTTCGTGTCGGCCGGGTCCACCGGCGCGGTGGTGACCTGCGCGGTCCGCGCCTTCGGGCGGCGCGAGGGCGTGCTGCGCCCGGCGCTGGCCGTGGCCCTGCCCGCCCTGTCGGGGTTCACCGTCCTGGTCGACGCGGGCGGCACCGCCGACCCGTCGGCGGAGATGGTGGCGCAGTTCGCGACGCTCGGCGCGGAGTACGCGCGGAGCGTCCTGGGCGTGGCCGATCCGTCGGTGGGGCTGCTGTCGATCGGTGCGGAGCCCGGCAAGGGCAACCGGCTCGTCCGGGACGCGGCGCGGCTGCTGCCGGAGACGCCGGTGCGCTTCCACGGCAACGTCGAGGGCCACGACGTGCTGGCCGGAACCGTCGACGTGGTCGTCACCGACGGGTTCACCGGGAACGTCGTGCTGAAGAACATCGAGGGCTGCGTCCGCACGACGCTGGGCCTCGTCGCCCGCGCCGGGACCGTCGACGCCGGGCCGCTGGAGGCGGTCGCACGGCTGTACGCGGCCGACACCCACGGAGGCGCCGCGCTCCTGGGCCTGACCGGGACGGTCGTCGTCGCGCACGGCTCGTCGAGCGCGGCGGCCGTCACCCGCGCCTGCGTGGTGGCCCGCGACCTGGCCGCGGAGGGTCAGTGGGCCACGGGGCCGGGGCCGTGACCGTCGGCTTCGGGGTCGGCGGGGCGCAGCGGGTCGCGACCGTCCCACGCGCCCTCGCTGCCGTAAGGAACGAAGCGGGCGAACATCTCCTCGCTGTACCAGTCCTCGCGGCGGACGCGCCCGATGACGGCCCGGTGGGCGCTCCCCTGGTAGGCGTAGCGGTGGACGGCGGCCTCGTCCCGCCACAGCGAGAACGTCGCCTGCCGGGCGAGCGGCCACTCCCCGATCCCGACCGAGGCGAGGCAGCCGTCCTGGCCGCGCAGCAGGCGGTCCACGTCCGGCACGGAACGGTAGAACGCCACGAGCCGTCCAGGACGGATGGAAGCCCTGGTCAGCACGGCCACCGGGCCGTGCGGCGCAGGGTGGACCGCCGCTCCGGCGAGCGGGTCGGCCCCTCCCCACCGGCCCCGGGACGCCAGCGGCGCGAGCCGCACGTGCCAGGCCTCCTCGGCCTCCTCCCGCCACCGCGCCCCGATCGGCGAACGCGCGAGGAAGCGCTCCAGCGCCGGTTCGCCGTCCCACACCGCGAACAGGGCCCAGCGGCGCAGGTCGGCGCCGAGGCTCATGGACGGGCCCTTCCCCGTCCCGAGCAGCCGCCAGAACCGCAGCCCGCCGGTGCCGCGCAGCACCGGACGGTCGAACGCCATGTGCCGCATGGCGTCCGTTCCCGCGTACCTGGCGAGGTGGAACGAGGCGATGATCTGCGTGTTCATGAGGTGGTTCCGGTGTTCATGAGGTGGTTCCGGTGTTCACGGCGGTGATTCCCGTGGTCGTGTCGGTCGTCGGCGGCTACCTGCTCGGTTCGGTGCCGGTCGCGGTGCTCGTCGGCCGCGCCCACGGCCTCGACCCGCGCGAGGTCGGCGACCGCAACCCCGGCTTCTGGAACGTCATGGAGCAGCTCGGCCGGAAGGCCTCCGTGCCCGTCTTCGCCGGCGACATGCTCAAGGGGACGGCGGCCGGGCTGGTCGGCCTCCTCGTGAGCGGGGCCGACACGGGCCGCTTCGGCTCGGTGGCCGGGGCGAGCGTCCTGCCGGTGTACGCGGCGGTCGGCGCGGCGATGGCCGGCCACGCCTGGCCGGTGTTCGCCGGACGGCGGGGCGGCCGCTCGATCCTCACCTTCGCGGGAGGGTTCGCGGTGATCTGCCCGGCGGCGTTCGCGCTCGGCCTCCTCCTGCTCTTCGCGGGCACCGCCGCCTTCTCGTTCGCGTGGGGCACCCGCCTCGCGGTGTTCTCGCTGCCGGTGCTGCAGCTGTTCTTCGCGCCGGTCGGGCAGGTCGCCGGGACCGGGGCGCTGATGTGCCTCATCGGGCTGCGGTTCGGGCAGGCCGCGCTGGCGGGGCGGCGGGCCTGACCGACGCCGGGCCGTAGTCCCGGCCGCGCCAGGTGCGCGTCGGCAGCAGCGCCGACCAGGTGAGCCGGACGGCCGTCGCCACGTCCAGGAGCGGGGAGGCCGCCAGGCCGGGGCTCGCCCGCGCGTAGCTGCCGCGCAGCGCCGTCACGAGCAGGAGCCGCTGCGCCAGCAGGACGAGGTCGAGGGGCGTGGGCCGTCCCGCCGCGAGCCGCAGGACGGGGAGCGCGGCGGTCAGCCAGACCACGGCCAGGTCGCCCGCCATGTGGGCCGCGGGGGTGACGTCCCGCAGCGCGATCGACCTTCCCCACGCGCGCCACACGTCCGCGGCGGAGCTGTGCATGTCCGCCTCCAGCAGCGGGCCCGCGTCCACGAACGCGACCCGCCAGCCGTCGCGGGCGAGCAGCCGCCCGAGCGCGACGTCGTCGGTGAGATGGCGCCTGACCCGCGCGAACCCGTCGGCCTCCCGCATGCTCGCCTTGCGGAAGGCCATGCACTGGCCGTTGACGAGCAGGCGCTCCGCAGGCGCCCCCGGTCCGGTCGACCCGATCGGGCCGAAACGGTAGACGAGCGTGGCCAGCAGCGAGGCGTGCAGCGCCTGCTCCACCGCGTTGTCGCAGATGAAGCGAGGACCCGCGCTCACCAGGTCGTGGCCGTCCAAGAGCGCCGCCAGTGCCGCGCAGAGGCCCGCCTTGGGACGCATGTCGGCGTCCAGGAGGACGACGATCGGGCCGGTCGCGGCCTGCACGCCCTGGTGCAGGGCCCACTGCTTGCCGACCCACCCGTCCGGCAGCGGCGCGCCGGGGACGACGGTGGCGCCGAGCCTCTTGGCCAGCCGCGCGGTGCCGTCGCGGGACTCGTCGTCCACGACGATCACCTCGTCCACGACCGGGTCGGCGAGCAGCGGGGCCAGGCACCCTTCGAGGCGGGACTCCTCGTCGCGGGCGGGGATCACCACCGACACCCGCTCCGGCGGCGGTCCGGCCGCCCCCGGCCCCAGCGGCGCGCGACGGCGGCGCCCCCGGGCGAGCCGCGCCGCGACGACCGCGGCGGCGGCCGCCTGGAGGACGGTCAGCGGCCTCATCGCGTTTCCGGCCTTTCGTGGGACGCGGTGCGGCGGGCGCCGCCGAAGTCCTGGTTCACCAGGGAGGCGACGATCCGCCCGCCCATCGCGACGAGCGGGAGGCCGCCGCCCGGATGCGCCGACCCGCCCACCAGGTAGAGGCCGCGCCGCGGTCCCCGGTTGCCCGGCCTGCGGAACGGCGCGAAACGTCCCTGGTAGGCGGTGCCGTAGATGGCGCCGCCCCACGCGCCGTACCGGTCGCGCAGGTCGGCGGGCGTGAACATGTCGACGAAGCGGAGCCGTCCCGAGAGGTCGTGCCCGCGTTTCGCCAGCCGCTCCAGCACGAGGTCCCGGTAGGACTCGCGGGACATCGGCCACCGGCCGGGGTCGCGCGCCGGGACGTTCACCAGCATCACCCAGTTCTCCGCCCCGTACGGGGCCTGCGTCGGGTCGTCCACCGCCGAGCAGCCGACGTAGACGGTCGGGTCGTCCGGCGGCACGTTCCGGCGGAAGATGTCGTCGAACTCCTTCCGGTAGTCCGCCGAGAAGACGACGGAATGGTGTGGCATGTCCTCTGTGCGGCCGTCCACCCCCGCGAGCAGCAGGAACGCCGACGACGACAGGCCGAGCCCGGCGAGCCTGCGCAGCCGCCGCCGGTCGGGCAGCAGCCAGCCGTACAGCGCGGCGGCGTCGGCGTTGACGATCACGGCGTCGGCGCCCACCCGCTCCCCCGACGCCAGCACCACGCCCGAGACCGCCGAACGGCCGGCGATGACCTCCGCCACCTCGGTGCCCGTGCGGACCTCGACGCCGGCATCGGTCAGGAGCCGGGCGAGGGCGTCGGCGATCCGGGGAAGGCCGCCCGACACGTACCAGCCGCCGTCCCCGTGCTCGATGGCCGGGACGCAGCCGAGGGCCGCCGGCGCCTGGTACGGGCTCGACCCCGCGTACGTGGCGTACCGGCCGGCGTACTGGCGCATCCGCGGGTCGTCGAAGAAGCGCCGCGCCAGGCCGTCCAGCGTCCGGCCCGGCGCGACCGAGAACAGGTCGCGGATCCGGGGCTTCTCGGGAGGACGGCCCAGGGGCCCGGCGAAGAAGGTCCGCTCCGACGCGGCGTAGCACTTCTCCGCCCAGCGGTAGAAGGACCGCCAGGCCGCGCCCTGCCCGGGGCTCAGGCGGTCGACCTCCCGCTCCATCCGGTCGGGGTCGCGGAACGCACGGAGCCGCGACCCGTCGGCGAAGCGGTAGCGGCACAGCTCGTCCAGCTCCACCAGCGGGACGTCCACGCCGAGTTCCTGGAACAGGCGCGGCATGGTCAGAAGGGACGGCCCGAGCGAGAAGGCGAACCCGTCCCGCTCGTACTCCGCCAGCTTCCCGCCGAGCCGGTCCAGCCGCTCGTACAGCCGGACCTCGTGGCCGCCGCGCGCCAGCCGCAGCGCGGCGGTCATGCCACCGACCCCGCCGCCGACCACGATCACTTCCGCCATGCGCGCCTCCACGCCGGGACGGCGAACGCCCCCATCGCCACCCCGCCCGCCGCCGCGACCAGCGGGTCCCGCGGCTCGAACACCGCCGCGAACGCCAGCGTCTCCATGCCCGCCATCACCGAGTAGAGCGTGACGAGCCCCCGGGACGGGCCCTGGCCGCGAGCCGGGCCGGGTCCGAGCGCCGGGACGGGGGTGTCCTCCCGTCCCACTGTCAGGTCGATCGCCATCATGACCAGGAAGGACACCGCCAGCCATCCGGCGAAGTTGCTGAGCGGCACCCCCCGGTAGGGGCCGCCGTCCGCCCACGTCCACAGGCCGAGCCGGAGCATCTGCGGGTCCAGGAACAGGTCCCATGCCGTCAGCGCCGCGGCCCCCGCCGCCCACCGCGCGACCCGGTTCCCCGGCGCGATCGCGGTCGCGACGGCGTGCGCGGCCAGCCCCATGCCGCCCCACGCCGCCGCCACGACGACCGGCACGCCGCCCGCCTGCGGCCGCAGCACCGAGGTGTAGGAGTACTCGCCGAACGGCAGGCCCGTGCGGATGCCGACCCATTCGGCCGCGAATCCGATGGCCACCGTCGCGGCGAAGGCCCCGGCCGCGCGCCCGGGGCCCCGCCGGTCGGCGAGGAACGCCACGGCGCTCGCCGCCAGCAGCACCACGACCACGCTGGTCAGCCGGACCGGCTCGGGCCTCAGCCCGGACGCGACCTGGGCGACCACCATCGCGGCCAGCAGCCCGGCGCCGAGCAGTCCGAGGGGTCGCGACGCCGGCGTGTCCCAGCCGAGCCGCATTCTGCGCACAAAGCCCACACGACCCCTTCGTACCGAGGCGGCCGGGCGGATGCATCGATCATCAGGACGCGGTCCGCCCGCGGGGCAGCAGCAGAGCCGCCGCGGCGATGAGCAGGGCCAGCCCGGCCGCCATGAGGAAGACCCGGTCGTAACCGGCGGCGAGGGCGGCGGCCGCCGTCGGCGAACCGGACGCCGCCCGCGTCCGCGCGGCGGCGGCCGCCGCCAGCACCGCGAGGCCCACGGCCCCGCCCGCCTGCACGGCGGTGTTGGCCAGCCCGCCGACCACCCCCGCGTCGCCCTCGGGCACCCCCGCGGTCGTCGCGGCCATGAGCGTGGGGAACGTCAGGCCGATCCCGACCGCGACGAGCAGCGTGGGCCCGAGCACCCCGGTGACGTAGCCGCTGCCGGCTCCGGCCTGCGAGAGCCAGCCGAACCCGGCGAGGAGGAAGCCGCAGCCCGCCGGCACCAGGAGGCGGGCGCCCGCTCGCGGCAGCAGCCCGGCGGCGAAGCGCGCGACCACCATGAACACCACGGCCGCGGGCGTCTGCCCGAGCCCGGCCCGGAGCGCGCCGTACCCCAGGACGTTCTGCAGGAACAGCGACGTGAAGTACCACATCGCGACGGTGATCCCTCCGAAGAGCAGCAGCATGCCGCCGCCCGCGGCCACCCCCCGGATCCCGAACAGCCGCGGCGGCATCAGCGGCCGGGCGGCGAAGCGCCCCTCCACCACGAGGAAGGCGGCGAGCAGGAGCAGGCCCGCCGCGGCCGGGCCCGCGACCCGCGCGGACGTCCAGCCGTGGCCGGTGCTCTGCATCACCCCGTAGATCAGCGCGGCCAGCCCCGCCGTCCCGGTGACGGCGCCGGGCAGGTCGAGCGGCTCCCGCCGGACGGTCCGCGCGCCGGGCAGCGACGCCAGGGCCACCACGATCAGCACCGCGCCGATCGGCACGTTGACCAGGAAGACCCACCGCCAGGACAGGCCGGTCGTGAGGGCCCCGCCCGCGACCGCGCCCGCCATCCCGCCCACGCCGCCCGCGGCGGACCACGCGCCGAACGCCCGCGCCCGCTCGCGGTCCCCGGTGAAGCCGGTGTTGATCACGGCCAGCGTCGCCGGGGCCAGCACGGCGGCTCCCACGCCCTGGACGGCGCGGGCCGCCACCAGGATCTGCGGTGCGGTCGCCAGGCCGCCGACCAGGCTGGCGGCGGAGAACAGCAGCAGTCCGGCGGCCAGCGTCCGGCGGTGGCCGAACAGGTCGGCGGCGCGTCCGCCCAGCAGCATGAACCCGGCGAACGTGAGCAGGTAGCCGTTCACCACCCAGGCCAGTCCCGCGGCGGTGAAGCCGAGGTCCCGGTCGACGGAGGGCAGGGCGACGTTGACGATGGACGCGTCCAGGATCACCATGAACTGGCACGCGCACACCAGCGCCAGCACCACCCGGCCGGGCCCGCTCCCCGCCCTCCCGGACCCGCGGTCCGCAACCTTCGCCGACAACTCGGACGACACAAGCGCCTCCTCGATCGAGTGGAATGCGGCGGGGCCCGGTGGGCGAAGCCGCCCGATGCCCGCACCGTCCCGGCGGTGCCGGGGTGAGATCGCCTCTGACACGGCTCGGCGGCCGTTCACGTCAGGACGCGGGCGTCCTCTTCGGCGGCGCGGGCGCCCGCCCGCAGTTGGATCGCGGTCCGGGCGAGGCGGCGGCCCTGGTAGCGGGCCGCGTCGAGGGAGGCGGCGTCGGGCCCGTCGCCGGACGGGCCGGTCACCGCCGAGGTCCCGTAGGGGTTGCCTCCGGCCGCGTAGACGGCCGGGTCGGTGTAGCCGGGCGGGACGATCAGCGCGCCCCAGTGGTAGAAGACGTTGGCCAGCGAGATGATCGTGGCCTCGGCGCCGCCGTGGCGGTTGAAGGCCGCGGTGAACGCCGTCACCGGCTTGTCGGCCAGCGCGCCCTCCCGCCACAGTCCGACGCTCTGGTCGAGGAACTGCTTGAGCTGCGCGGCGGGCGCGCCGAAGCGGGTCGGCGTGCCGAACGCGTACGCGTCGGCCCACGCGAGGTCCTCGACGGCGGCCTCCGGGACCGCGGCGACCGCGTCCAGGTGCCGCCGCCACCGCGGGTTCTCGTCGATCGCGGCGTCGGTCGCCAGCTCGGCGACCCGCCGCAGCCTGACCTCGGCGCCGGCGGTGGCGGCGCCCTCGGCGACGGCCTCGGCGAGCGCGTGCACGGCGCCCGTCGAGCTGTAGTGGATGACGGCGACCTTCACGGACATGTCGGCTCCTCGGCCTCGCGGTAGGATTAGTTATGCGCATAATGTTATGCGCATAACTAATCCGTCAAGGAGGGGCCGTGGACTTCGACCGAGCCGACGCGATCAACCAGGCCATCCGCCTGCTGAGCCTGCGCCACCGGGCCCGGGCCGCGGCGCTGCTGACCCCGCTCGGCCTCCATCCCGGGCAGGAGGCGCTGCTGCTCGAACTCGCGCGGACCGGCCCGCGGATCCAGGCCCAGCTCAGCGAGGCGCTCGGCTGCGAGCCGCCCAGCGTCACGCTCATGACCCGCAAGCTGGAGGCGTCCGGGCACGTCCGGCGCAGGCCCGCGCCCTCCGACAAGCGCGCCAGCATCGTGGAGCTCACCGACTCGGGCGCGGCCCTGGCGGAACGGGTCAGGGAGCTGTGGTGCGCCCTGGCGGAGGAGACCGTGGCCGGCCTGCCCGAGCAGACCGTGGCGGACCTGCCCGGCGTGCTCGGAACCCTGACCGCCAACGTCGACCCCCGGCGCGCACGCCCGAGACCGGGCAGGTGACGCCGGGCGCGGGTGTTCGGATCGCGGGCCGAGGGGTGAGCCCTGCGGCCGTCAGACCAGACCGCGGCGGGCGGCGTGGACGCCCGCCTGGAACCTGGTGCGGGCGTTGAGGGTGCGCAGGAGACGGGCGACGTGCCGGCTGACCGTGCGCGCGCCCATTCCGGTGTGGCGGGCCACCGCCTCGTCCTTGAGCCCGGCGGCGAGGAGGGTGAGCAGATGCCGGTCCGCCTCGGACAACCGGGGCCGGACGCCGGCCGAGCCCGGCTCGCCGTCGAAACGCAGCGGCGTCGCCTGTTCCCAGCAGGTGTCGAAAACGTCGATGAGAATGTCGAGCAGGGTCGACGGGCGGATGAGGGCGGTGATGCTGGGATCGTCGCCCCGCAGCGGCATCAGCGCCATTTCGTCGTCCACGATGACGAGTTTGGCGGGCGGATTCTCCAGGATGCGGGATCGCTCGCCGAAGCCGGAATCCCGGCGGGCCAGTTCCATCCGCGCGGGGATGGCGAGGGCCTCGGGCGTGTAAATGGCGCGGTACTCCACGCCTTCCGCGAGGCGCTCGCGCTCGATCTCGTTCGGGCTGACCGGGTCGACCGCGTAGGGCGGCTTGTCGATGGCCTTCACCTGCCTGACCGCGGCGCGCTGCACCTGCTCGTAGCGCTGGATCACCGCGTCCAGCCCGTCGACGACCTCCACCAGCCTCTCCGGGTTCGACCGCTGCTCGGCGGCCAGCAGGTCGCCGCTGATCCGCTTGGCCTCGATCCGCGCGCGGATGAACTCCGCCTCCCGCCTGCGGATGAGCGTCTCGACCACGGCGTCCGGAGGATGGGCGGAGTACGCACGGTCCGCCGCGGCGTCCGCCCCCGCGGCGCCCTCCGCGCTGATCATGCCGAGCGCCTCCATTTCCAGGAGGAGCGCCGCCAGGCGAGCCGGCGGCGCCTCCGACATCCCCGCCAACTCGCTCAGCGTGCTGCCGGGGTTGTACAGCAGGACGACGTAAAGGGTCTGCTGAGAGGCGGTGACACCGAGAGCCGCGAATGGATTCTCATCTTCTGCGGTCACGGGGAACATGACCCGGATTATGGCCGATGGAGCGTGACTTCCAGGCCGTGCGCGGCGAACGGATCGGTGGCGCATTCCGACAGCGGCGATAACTCGCCAGAACGTGGGGGCGGAGAGCCTTTCTCGTCGCGCGCGAGGACATCTACGTTTGCCGCACCCCCACCCCCGAGGAGAGACCATGTCTCACAGACGCGGCATGCGCGTCGCCGTGCTCGCGGCCGGCGCGCTGGGTCTGGCCGGCGCGCAGGGCGTCGCCGTCGCCCAGCCGGACCCCGCCGGGCCCGCCCGTCCGGCCCCCTACTCCGCGGCGACGGCGGCGAACGTGCCGCAGGCCATGCTGAAGGCGATGCAGCGCGACCTCGGCCTCACCGCGGCGCAGGCGAAGCAGGCGCTGGTCAACCAGTTCGACTCCGGCGTCACCGCCGGGAAGCTGCGGCTGAGGCTCGGCGGCGCCTTCGCCGGCAGCTGGGTCAGCGGCAGGACCGCCGAGACGCTGCACGTCGCGACCACCGACCCCGCCCGCACAGCCGAGATCACCGCCCAGGGCGCGCGGGCCACCGTCGTCGGCCGCAGCCTGGCCGACCTCACCGCCGCGAAGGCGAGGCTCGACCGTGCCGCCGCGCGCAGGGCCCCGTCCCACTCTCCCGTCTGGTACGTGGACGTCCAGGCCAACCGCGTCGTGGTCCTGAGCTCCGCGCCCGCCGAGGCCCGCGCCTTCGCGAAGGCCGCCGGGGTCGACCTCGCCGAGGTCGCCGTCAGGCGCTCGAAGATCAAGCCGCGCACCTACTACGACCTGCGCGGCGGCGACGCCTACTCCATGAACGGCTCGGGACGCTGCTCGATCGGCTTCTCGGTCACCCGTGGCGGGACGCCCGGCTTCATCACCGCGGGCCACTGCGGGCAGCCGGGCACGTCCACCAGCGGGTACAACCAGGTCCAGCAGGGCAGTTTCCAGGGCTCCTCGTTCCCCGGCAACGACTACGCCTGGGTCGCTGCGAACGGCAACTGGTCGCCGGTCGCGCGCGTGAACGGCTACGGCTCCGTCCAGGACCCGGCCGTCTCCGGTTCGACGGTGGCGCAGACGGGCTCCCCGGTGTGCCGCTCCGGCTCCACCACCGGCTGGCACTGCGGAACCGTCCAGCAGCTCAACACCAGCGTCACCTACCCGCAGGGCACCGTCTCCGGGGTCACCCAGACGAACGTGTGCGCCGAGCCCGGCGACTCGGGCGGCTCGTTCATCTCGGGCACCCAGGCGCAGGGGACGACGTCCGGCGGCTCCGGCGACTGCCGCAGCGGCGGGACGACGTTCTTCCAGCCGGTCAACGAGGGGCTCCAGGCCTACGGCCTGACGCTCTACACCGGCACGTCCAACCCACCCGACGACCCGCCGAGCGGCAGCTGGGCGGCGGGGACCGTCTACCAGGTCGGCGACGTCGTGACCTACAACGGCTCCAGCTACAGGTGCATCCAGTCGCACCAGGCGCAGCCCGGCTGGACGCCGGAGAACGTCCCGGCGCTCTGGCAGCGCGTCTGACGCGCCCGGCCTTCCCCCAACGTGATGCTGGGGGAAGGCCGGCTTCATGCCGTCACAGGTCGCGAAGGGTCGGCCGAGCACGCCCGCGCTTTCGCGGGGGCGCAGGCGACCGGGCGGGTCAGCCGGCGATGAAGACGTCCTTGACGGCGCTCTTGCGGAGGTCTTCGAGGAGATCGATCTGCGCCTGGGCGCGGTCGTGGAGTTTCTCCAGCTCGGCCGCGTCCAGCTCCGGCGTCCGGTCGGCGAGGATGAGCAGCGTGCGCCATCCGGCGGCCTTGCCCTCGACGGCCAGCCGCAGGAACTCGTACTCCACCAGGTCGGTCAGCGGGGAACGCTCCCTGAGGCGGCCGTTGAGCTTGAGCCGTCCCGCCATCTCGGCCACGGACACCGCGATGCTCTTGTAGTGGCGGACGGGGACGCCGAGCGACGCCATGATGGACAGCAGCGCTCCCCGGTCGGCGGCGATCTCGTCCGCCAGCCGCCGCAGCCGCTCCTCCTCGGGCCTGCCCCGGTGCGCCTGGGCGAGCGCGCGAGAGCGTCCCACTCCGGCCGCCGCGCCCGCGAGATGGTCGTTCAGATAGATCGCCAGGAATGGTCCGGCCGTCTTCTCCATACGGGTCCTTCCGGCCGCCGGAGGGGCGGCCCTGCACGTCAGGTGAGGGGAGGTCGGTCGTCGACGCACCTCGCGGTACCCAGCGGGCGGGCGGGTACTCCCCCCGCCTCCTACGGTTCGGCCACCGGTCCGCGGCGACGGATACCCCCGCGTCCGGAGTGGGCAAAAACCGGTCAATGCGCGCTTGTGCCGGTGAACGCCCGGGTACGGCCCGACCGACCAAGGGGGGAAAATGATCAAGACACTGCACAAGCGGGGCCTGAAGTCGCACCACATGTACACGGCCGGACTCGGCTCGATCGCCCTGGCGTTCGCGTCGTGGGCGCTCTCCAACCAGCTGGAGGAGAGGGGCATGGACCGCGCCGACCGCTGGGGCATCTTCGTCGGCGAATGGGCCCCGACCTTCTTCGCCATCGGCGTCGCCATGCGCCTGGAGGAGATGCGCGAGGAGAGCACGGAGATCCCGATGCAGCGCGGCGAGATGGACGAGAGAGTCGGAGGCCGCGCGTCCCACGCGATGCGCTAGCGCCCGCGCGGTGACCGGCGGCCGCAGGCCGCCGGCGCGGCCGGGCGCGGTCCAGGGCTGTCTCGAAGTGGCCTCGGCCGCGCGCGCGAACGCGTGACCTGGCCGGTGAAGTGGGCCGGGACTATGCGGCGCAGCCTGGATCCCGAGCCCCGCGGGGGCGGGCTCTGGGACGATGGACCGCATGATCGAACGCACCGGCCCGCGGTTGGCCGAGGAGGAGGTGCTTCCTCCGGCGGAATGGGGGCGCGGGCGGGGCGCGGCGCCCGGCGCCCGTGCGGCCTGGGCGTTCGGCGCGCTGGCGGCGGCGCTCGTGCTCGGCCGGGCGTGGGCGGCGCCGCACATCGGCGCGCGGGCCCTGGACGCATGGGCGACGATCTTCGTGGCGGTGTGCGTGCAGGCGCTGCCGTTCCTGGTGTTCGGCGTCGCGCTGTCGGCCGCGATCACCGCGTTCGTCCCGGCCTCGGTGTGGCGGCGGGTGCTGCCGCGCCGGCCGGGCGCGGCGGTGCCGGTCGCGGGCGCGATGGGGGCGGTCCTGCCGGGGTGCGAGTGCGCGTCGGTGCCGGTCGCAGGCGGGCTGATGGCGCGCGGGGTGGCACCCGCCGCCGCGCTCACGTTCCTGCTCGCCGCCCCGGCCATCAACCCGGTCGTGCTGGTCGCCACCGCGGTCGCCTTCCCGGGACGGCCGGAGATGGTGGCGGGACGGTTCGCCGCCTCCCTGCTGGTCGCCGTGCTGGCCGGATGGGCGTGGCTGCTGCTGGGCAGGCGCGAATGGCTCAAGGTGCCGTCCCGTCCCCACGCGCACGGGGCGGCCGGACGCCTCGACGCGTTCCGGCAGGCCATGCGGCACGACATCATGCACGCCGGAGGGTTCCTGGTCGTGGGCGCCGCGGCGGCCGCGACCATCAACGCCGCGGTGCCCTCGTCCTGGGTCTCGTCGGCGGCGGGCGATGCCGTGGTGTCGGTCCTGCTCCTGGCGGTGCTGGCCGTCCTGATGTCCATCTGCTCGGAGGCCGACGCGTTCGTGGCGGCCAGCCTGTCGCAGTTCTCCACCACCGCGCGGCTGACGTTCCTGGTGGTCGGCCCGATGGTGGACCTGAAGCTGATCGCCCTCCAGGCGGGGTTCTTCGGCCGGAGCTTCGCGGTCCGGTTCGTCCCGCTGACGTTCTGCCTGGCGGTGGGCGTCAGCGCGCTGGTGGGAGGGCTGGTGTCATGAGCAGGCCCGCCCAGAACCTGCTGCTGGTCCTGCTCGGCGGCGCGATGCTGTGGATCACGCTGGGCAGCGGCGAGTACGTCAACTACGTGCGGCCCGGATTCCGCTATCCGCTGGTGGCCGCGGCCATCGCGCTGGTCGTGCTGGGCGCCGCCGGCCTGCGCCGGGAATGGCGGGACACCGGCGACGACGGGCACGGCGGCGAACACCACGGCGAGCACGGCGGCGGTCATGCGCACGGTCCGGGCGTGGCGTGGCTGCTCTGCGCGCCGGTGCTGGCGATCTTCGTGATCGCGCCGCCCGCGCTCGGCTCGTTCACCGCCGCGCGCGGCGCCGGTCGCGCCGCACCGTCCCCGCCGTCCCCCGCCGAGGGCTTCGCCCCGCTGCCGAGGACGGGGGCGCCCGTCCCGATGAGCATGGGCGAGTTCATCGGACGCGCCTACCTGGCGCAGACCGGCGACCCCGCCTCGTTCGAAGGGGTCCCGGTGCGGCTGACGGGCTTCGTGACCCCGCCGGCGAAGGGCGAGCGCGGCTGGCGCCTCACCCGCCTGAAGGTCGCGTGCTGCGCGGGCGACGCCATCCCGTTCCCCGTCATCGTGCGGGGCCTGCCGCGACCGCCCGCCGACACGTGGGTGCGGGTCGACGGGGTGTGGGTGCCGCCCGCGACCGGGCGGCGGGCGACCGTCGTCCAGACGCTGCGCGGGCGGTCCCTCCAGCGGATCGGCAGGCCCGGCGACCCCTACGAGTGACCGGGCCCGCCACGGCCGTCAACAACTCTTTCACCGCACGGCCCACCAGCCTTCGCGGATCCGGGCACGGCGGACGGCCCGCACCCGGGGTTCCGGGCGCGGGCCGCCGTCAGGGGTCCCGGCCGACGGCGGGCTGGGTCTCACCGGCGGGCCGTGTCCTGCGTGCGGGGTCGTTTCAGCAGGTCAGGTTGCTCCCCGCGGGGACGCCGAGGATCTGGGTGAAGCGCTGGTAGGCGTTCACCCGGCTCTGCACCTGGGCCGGATTCCGGCCGTCGCATTCCAGGGCGCCGTTGATGCTGCGGATCGTCTCGCCGAACCCGCGGCCGTTGACCATGGCGCTGTGGCCGGTCATGGTGCCCGGGCCGTTCTGGGTCATCCAGTACCAGAGCCCGGTCCGCCACGAGACCGACGCGTCCCGCTCCACGAGCCACGGGTTGTTCAGCAGGTCGATGCCGAGGGCGTCGCCCGCCGCCTTGTAGTTGAAGTTCCAGCTCAGCTGGATGGGACCGCGCCCGTAGTAGGCCGCCTGCCCCGCCGGGCACCCGTAAGGCTGGCTCGCGTCGCAGTAGTGCGGGTAGTTCCCAGTGTTCTGCTCGACGATGTAGACCAGCCCGCCGGTCTCGTGGTTGACGTTGGCCAGGAAGGCGGCGGCCTCCTGCTTCTTCACCGTGTCGCTTCCGGTGGCGGCGAACGCGGGGAACGCGGCCATGGCCGCGGTCAGACCGCTGTAGCCGTAGAACGAGTTGCGGCTCGGGAACATCTGGTTGAACTGCGACTCGCTCACCACGAACCCGCCCTGGCCGGGCGGATCGCCGGGGTCGGACGACCCGCAGGCTCCCTTGTCGGCCCACACGTCGGCGCGGCCCGGGGTCTCGTTCTGCGTCCACCACTTCGCCGACCAGTTGTGCCCGTTGTAGGACACCGCGGCGCCGCCGGTGTAGACGGCGGAGGAGCTCCACGCCGCCGCGCAGGCCGCGGCGGAGGCGGGCGCCGCCGGCAGGACGGCCGACAGCGTCCCCGCCGCGAGCAGGAGCGCACCGGTCAGCCGGGCGCCCGCCGGCAGGGGGACGCGCCGCGCCTTGCGTGCCGGCGTCACTGGACGTTCACGTCGACGCAGGCGTAGAAGGCGTTCGCCGTGTCGGCGATGTTCCAGATCGCCAGCACCTTCTGCCGCCCGGTGACGCCGCCGAGGTTGACCGAGTGCGAGACGGTGGACGGGGGCTGCTGGTTGTTGCCGTCGACCACGGCGACGCGCCTGCCGCCGACGTAGTACTCGTAGTTCGACGTGCGGTGCCGGGCGGTGAACGTCCAGGTGAAGGTCACCGTCTGGCCGACCGTCGTGGCCCTCCAGCCCTTGCCGTCGTCGTCGAGCTCGGCGAACCGCGCGTTGCCTCCGCTGCAGCTGCGCAGGCCCTTCGGGCCCTCGACGCTCTGCGGCTCCCACTGGATGGAGCCGCACTGGACGATGCGCTGCGCGCACTGGGCCTGCCGGCTCATCGGCGCCGACACGTACCCGTGGGCCCAGGCCGAGGTCGCCGGGATCACCACGGCGACGAGGGGGGCGATTCCGACGCCCGCCGTGACGGCGGCGATTCTGCGCGAGCGCTTCGTGCGGGGGGTCTTCTTCGTGCGGGGGGTGGTTTCCATGCGGGGGTCCTCGCGTGATGGGGGTGGTCATGGGACGTCGTCGCGGCAGGGCCTGCCGCGGGGGGAGCAGTCGACGAACGCGGTGGCGGGGCGCGGGGGCGGGGCATGAACACTCCATCGGATAGGAAACTTTCCTATCGGATTGAGCGAACGCTAACCCCGTGCCCGATCGCGGGCAAGAGCCCGCCGGAAACAGCCGGAACGGCGCCGCGGCGGCCCGGCCGGACCAGTGCAGGCAGGGAAGCGAACCACCCGATTCCGGTCGGGAGATTCGGCACCATTCCCCGCAACCGGACGCCTGGGGTCGGCGACTTCTGCCAACGGACCGCCGGAGGCCCGGGAAAGGGCGTCGGCGACGGTGAGGTTCCGGTCACCGGGACACCACTTGGAGGCCCGTCCCCGCCCTTCTACGATCGGGCCACCCATTTCTGTCGCCCGACCGGCGGGAACTCCCGCGTCCGGCCGGGACGGCGGCGCCGACAAGGGCCAGGCGCGGGCCCTCGTTAGCGGTCGCCTCGCTGCACGGCGTCCGCTGAGAGGAACACATGGACCGGAGCGCTGATTACGTCGTGGTGGGGGCCGGCAGCGCCGGCTGCGTGCTGGCCAAGCGGCTGGCCGAGTCCGGGGCGAGCGTCGTCCTGGTGGAGGCGGGCGGTCCGGACCGCACGCCGCTGGTCCGCAAGCCGGGGCTGATCGCCGTCTTCCACAACGTCCCGCAGCTGAAGAAGCGGCTGGACTGGGGCTTCTACAGCGCCCCGCAGAAGAACGCGCTCGACCGGAAGATCCCGCAGGTCAGGGGGCGCGTCCTCGGGGGTTCGGGGTCGATCAACGGCATGCTGTTCGTGCGCGGCCACCGCAGGAACTACGACGACTGGGCCGCCGAGGGCTGCACCGGGTGGGGCTTCGACGACGTCCTCGACAGCTACCGGCGGTTGGAGAACTGGGAGGACGGGGCTTCCGACCTGCGTGGTTCAGGTGGCCCCATCCAGGTGACACGGCAGCGTGACCTCACTCCCGCCTCCGAAGCGTTCATCGAGGCGGTCGTCCAGACGGCGGGCGTCAAGCGCAACGACGACTACAACGGCGCCGAGCAGGAGGGCGTGGGGGTCTTCCAGCAGAGCGTCGCGGACGGCCTGCGCTACAGCTCGTCCGTCGGCTACCTGGACGACCACGGCCTGGCGAACCTGACGGTCCTGACGAACGTGACCGTGCGGCGGGTCGTGATCGAGAAGGGGCGGGCCACGGGCGTCGAGGTCGCCGGCAAGAAGGGCACCGCGACGATCCGGGCGTCCCGGGAGGTCGTCCTCTCGGCGGGGGCGTTCGGCTCCCCGCACCTGCTGATGCTGTCCGGCGTCGGCCCGGCCGCCCACCTGAAGGACCACGGCATCGAGGTGCGCGCCGACCTTCCCGTGGGCGACAACCTGCACGACCACATGTTCGTGCCGATGACGTTCGTCATGGACACGGCCCGCCACAAGGGCACCGCGCCCTACTTCGCCAGGGGCGTCGCCAAGGAGTGGACGCGGGGCGGGACGTGGGTGGCCCGCAGCGTGTTCGAGGCGGTCGGCTTCGTCCGCAGCGGGCAGGCGGGCGCCATCCCCGACATCCAGTTGCACGCGTTGCCGTGGTCGTACCCGTTCCCGAACCAGGACGCGCCGGTGCGGCACGCCGTCGACAAGCGCTCCGCGCTCACGATCATGCCGACGCTGATCTACCCGAAGAGCCGCGGCACGCTCCGGCTGGGCTCGGCGGACCCGTCCGCCGCGCCGGTCATCGACCCCGGATACCTCACCGAGCCCGACGACGCCCGGCTGCTGCTGGACGGCATGGAGCTCGTCCGCGAGGTCATGGCGAACCAGGCCATCGCCGGGGACGTCAAGGAGGAGCTCTCCCCCGGGCCGCGGTACGCCGACCGGAAGGCGCTGGCCAGGGAGCTGCCGAACCGCGCCACGACCGTCTACCACCCGGTGGGGTCGTGCCGGATGGGCGCCGACGAGCGGGCCGTCGTCGACCCCAGGCTGCGCGTGCGGGGCGTCGAGGGCCTCCGCGTGGCGGACGCGTCGATCATGCCGAGCATCATCGGCGGCAACACCAACGCCCCCAGCATGATGATCGGCGAGCACGCCGCGAAGCTGATCCTCGACGCGGGCTGACCCCCCGGCGAGCCGGAGGCGTTCCCGTCCTGGACCGGCGGTTCAGGACGGGAAGGCCATGACCCAGCGGCGCTGCCAGGGGGTTTCGACGGCGCGGGGATGATGGTGCTGACGCGTCCAGGCGACGGCCTCGGACGGGGCCGTCCCGGACAGGACGGCCAGGCACGCGATGACCGTTCCGGTGCGGCCGACGCCGCCTCCGCAGGCGACCTCGACGGCGGCGCCGGAGCGGGCCCGTTCGTGCAGGGCGCGGATCTGCCGCACGGCCTCGTCCCGGTCACGGGGCAGCAGGAAGTCCGGCCAGTCGATCCATGCGGACGGCCAGTCCAGCTCCGGCGCGTGCCTGCGGCGGAGGCGGCCGGAGCCCAGGTAGAGCCCGAAGTCGGGCATGGGCCCGTCGGGGAGCGGTCGCCGCAGGCCGCGCCCGCGGATCAGGGTCCCGTCGGGAAGCGGGATCGCACCGTCGAGCGTCATCGGGTCACCGCCCGGCGGCGCGCGCGGTGGTTGGCGACGTTGACCCTGTTCCCGCACACCTCGGGCATGCAGTAGCGGCGGCGCCCGGCGCGGCTGGCGTCGGCGAACACTCCGCCGCAGCCGGGGGCGGCGCACGCGCGGAAACGGCCGTGGCCGAGCGCCCTGACGAGGCCGAGCAGCGAGACGCCGACGACGGCGGCCAGTTCGGCGACGAGGGACGCGTCCCGCGCCGTCGGGACGTGCCACTGCCACCGGCCGGAGGGGTCGCGGCGCAGCACCGGCGCGAGCCCGACGTGCCCGGCCAGCATCGCCGCGCGCTCCACCGCCTCGTCCTCCGTCCCGGACTCCAGCACGGCCCGCACCTCGCGGCGCAGGAAGCGGACCTTCTCCACGTCCTCCGCGCTCGGCGCCCCGGCCCCGCCGGCGGCGGGCTCAAGGGGCACCACGTCATAGGCGGCGAAGTCGTATCCGGAGAGCAGCGCGGCCAGGTCGCCGGGTCCGGAGAGCGCCTCGGCCCCCCGCACGTCCGGCGACGTGGCGACGAGGTCGTTCGCGACCTCGACGCCCGCCGCGTAGTCGGCCATCGGAATGAGCACACGTCCTCCCGCACCCGCGTCAGTAAGGGTTATAGGAGGACTGTAGACCTTACCGAGTCGCGACGTCGAACTGGAGGCCGCCGTTCACCACGGACACGTCGACGTGTCCGCCGGGGCCCAGGTCGCCGGACAGGAGCAGGTCGGAGAGCCGGTCGTCCACCTCCCGCTGGATCGTGCGGCGCAGCGGACGGGCGCCGAACTCGGGCTGGTAGCCGCGCTCGGCGAGCCAGTCCACGGCCTCGGTGCTGAAGGAGACGGAGACGTCCTGGGCGCGCAGGCGGCGGCGCGTCTCGTCCAGCAGCAGGTCGGTGATCTGGCGGAGCTGGCCCTGCTCCAGCCGCCGGAAGACGATGATCTCGTCGATCCGGTTGAGGAACTCGGGCCGGAACGACTCGCGCAGCCGCCGCATGATCCGGTCGCGCAGCGCGCCGCCGCCGTCGCCGGACGCGCCGAAGCCGATCTCGGTCGTGCCGGTGATCAGTTCCGAGCCAAGGTTGCTCGTCATGATCACGACGGTGTTGCGGAAGTCGACCGTGCGGCCCTGCGCGTCGGTGAGGCGGCCGTCGTCGAGGAGCTGGAGCAGGACGTTGAACACGTCCTGGTGCGCCTTCTCGATCTCGTCCAGCAGGATCACCGAGTACGGCTGGCGGCGGACGGCGTCGGTGAGCTGCCCCGCCTCCTCGTAGCCGACGTATCCGGGCGGAGCGCCCATCAGGCGGCTGACGGTGTGCCGCTCCTGGAACTCGCTCATGTCGAACCGGATCATCCGGTCCTGGCTGCCGAACAGGGCCTCCGCCAGCGCCTTCGCCAGTTCGGTCTTGCCGACGCCGGTCGGGCCGAGGAACAGGAACCCGCCGATCGGCCGGTTCGGATCGCCCATCCCGGCGCGGGACCGCCGCACGGCCCGCGCCACCGCCGCGACCGCCTCCTCCTGCCCGACCACGCGCTGGTGCAGGTGGCCCTCCAGGTCCGCCAGGCGCTCCCGCTCGGCCTGGGTGAGCTGGGTGACGGGGACGCCGGAGATCCGGGAGACCACCTCGGCGATGTCCTCCGTGGTCACCTCCGGGACCGTGGCCGGCGCGCCGTTCCCGCGCGTCTCGGTGAGGTCCTTCTCCAGCCGGGAGACCTCGTCGCGCAGCTCGCAGGCGCGCTCGTAGTCCTCGTCGGCGACGGCCTGGTCCTTCTCCCGGCGCCGCTGGTCGAGGCGCTGCTCCAGCTCGCGGCGCCCGCCGTTGCGCGTGCTGCGCAGGCGGACGCGGGCGCCCGCCTGGTCGATGAGGTCGATCGCCTTGTCCGGAAGGAACCGGTCGGTCAGGTAGCGGCTGGACAGGTCGACGGCCGCGACGAGCGCCTCGTCGGTGAAGCGCACCTGGTGGTGCGCCTCGTACCGGTCGCGGAGGCCCCGCAGGATCTCGATGCTGTCGTCCGCGCTCGGCTCCGGCACGAGGATCGGCTGGAAGCGCCGCTCCAGCGCCGCGTCCTTCTCGATGTTGCGGCGGTACTCGTCGATCGTCGTCGCGCCGACCACGTGCAGCTCGCCGCGGGCGAGCGGGGGCTTCAGCATGTTCCCCGCCGACATCGCGCCCTCCGCGCTGCCCGCGCCCACGATCGTGTGGATCTCGTCGATGAACACGACCAGGCCCTCGGCGTGCTCGCGGATCTCGTCCACGAGCTTCTTCAGCCGCTCCTCGAAGTCGCCCCGGTAGCGGGTGCCCGCGACGACGCCGCCCAGGTCGATCTGGACGATGCGCTTGCCGCGCAGCGTCTCGGGGACCTCGTCGTCCACGATCCGCTGGGCCAGCCCCTCGGCGATCGCGGTCTTGCCGACCCCCGGGTCTCCGATCAGCACCGGGTTGTTCTTGGTGCGCCGCGAGAGGACCTCGACCGTCTCCTCGATCTGGTCCTCGCGTCCGATCACCGGGTCGATGCGCCCCTCGCGGGCGAGGGCGGTGAGGTCGCGTCCGAACTCGTCCAGCGTGGGCGTCCCGCTCGGCTGCCCGCCGCCGGCCGGCGGCTGCCCGGAGCCTCCGCCGGACGCCGCCTGCTGCAGCGAGTCGGGCGTGACGTGCTCGTGGTCGAGGATCCGTCCCGCGCTCGACCCGCGGTCCAGCGCCAGCGCGAACAGCAGGTGCTCGGGCCCGATGTAGGACGATCCGAGCGCCCGCGACACCTGGTGCGAGTCGAGCAGCGCCCGCTTGGCGGACGGGGTCAGCTCGGGCGGGACCTCCCGGGGCTCTCCGCGCCGCGCGTGGTCCTCGATCTCGTCCCGGATCTTGTCCGGGTCGGCACCGGCCCGCACCATCCACTGCCGGGTCCCCTGCTGGCGCGTCGCCGCCCACAGCAGGTGATCGGTGTCCAGATCGTCGCTGCCCCACTGCGCCGCCTGCGCGGCCGCGTCCCGCACGAGTTCCCGCGCGGGCTCGCTCATCAGCCGCGCGATGCTGATCCGCTCCATGGGCCGCCGTTGCGCGCGCGACCCGAAGAAGCGGGCGAGCATCTCCTCGAACGGATCCGATCCCCCCGGCCCGTACCATCCCGCGGTCATCTCCGAAAACCCCCCGGTAGTCGAAGGACACGTCATAACAACGGACATCCCCCTGCCCATGGCATGCCCCAGGAAACCCTCACGCCAACCGTCCCGCGGCAAGCGGTCAGGAATCGAGAAGCGCCCTTGACCGGGCCGCGCCTAGCGTGAAGTCAACGGATACCAGCACCGCCGACCGGAGGCAGGCGATGGCACAGAATCAGCAGGTGAAAGCCCGCAGGAGCGGGAAGCCCGGGGCCGTGTCACGGTGGTTGCAGCAGACGATGAACGCCCGCATCACGCGCAAGATCCGGCGCGGCCGCGGGACGTTCATGGGCATGGACGTCCTGGTCCTGAACACGGTGGGCCGCCGGAGCGGGCGGGCGCGCGAGACGCCCGTGTCGTGGTTCCCCGACGGCGACGACGCCTGGCTGGTCGTCGCGTCCGGCGGCGGCGGCCAGGACCCGGACTGGTACGCCAACCTCATGGCGCATCCCGAGCGGGCGACGATCGAGCCCGCCGGCGGCGGCGCGGTGCCGGTGACGCCGCACCGCCTCGACGGCGCCGACCGCGACGAGGCGTGGGAGCGCATCACCGCCGCCCAGCCCCGCTACGCGAAGTACCAGAGCAAGTCGGACCGCCAGTACCCCATCGTCCGCCTCACCCGCCGCTGACCCGCCGGGCGGGGCGGGTCAGCGGCCCGGCCACCGGCCTTCGGCGGGCGTCACCTCAGTTGTTCGGCCAGGGCGACGATGATGCCCGCCGGGCCGCGGAGATAGCAGAGCAGGAAGAGGTCCTCGAACCGGTCGATCTCGCCGATGAGTTCGCCGCCGTGGGCGCGCAGGCGGTCGACGGTGTCCCTGATGTCGTCCACGGCGAACATGACGCGGCGCAGGCCGAGCGTGTTCGGGGGCGCCTCCTCCTCCCGTCCGATCGGCTCCGGCGCGTGGAACTTCGTCAGCTCGACGGCGCCGTGGCCGTCCGGGGTCCGCATCATCACGATCTCGACCTCGACGCCGTCGAGCCCGACGACGTGGTCCACCCACTGCCCCTGGACCGGCATTCTTCCTCCCGCCTCCATGCCGAGTTCGGTGAAGAACGCGACGGCGGCGTCGAGGTCGTCGACGACGATGCCGATGTGGTCCATCCGTTGAAGCGTCATGCGCCGTTCTCCTCGAAGGGTTCGCGGCCGGCGGCTCCGGCCGTTCCGGGTTTCCCCGGCACTGTTTCGTTGGCATCGCCAACGAGATGCCGTATAAGGCGCGGCACGAGGACGCGGCCACCGTCTTCACCGACGACGTCGCGCGCACGCCGGAGGGCTGGCGGTTCAGCGAGGTGGAGATCATGCTCGCCTGGCTGCGGAGGGACTGACCGCCGCGCCGGCCCGGCGGCCCCGGCCGCGGACGTCACGGCCCGGGGCCGGGGGTCGCGCCGACCCAGCGGCGATGGGCGTCCGGGTCGACGTTGCCGCCGCACACGATGGTGACGACGTGCCGGCCGGCGAAGCGGTCGCGGTCTTCGAGGATCGCCGCGACGCCGAGCGCGGCCGACGGCTCGACCACGAGACCGGCATGCTCGAAGAGCCCCCGCATTCCGGCGACGATCGACGCCTCCTCGACCAGGACGGCGTCGTCGGCGACCAGGAGGAGGTCGTCCAGGACGTCCGGGATGGGACGCCGTCCGGCGACGCCGTCGGCGATGGTGTCGGTCGACTCGGTCGTGACGACGCGCCGCCGGTGCCAGGAACGCGTCATCGCCGGCGCGCCCGCCGGCTGGACGCAGATCACCTCGACCCCGGGCGCGAGCGTCCTGAGCACGTGTCCGACGCCGGTGGCCATCGCCCCGCCGCCGAGAGCGATCAGAACGGCGTCGAACGGCGGCGCGGCCTCCACCAGTTCCAGGCCGATGGTCGCCGCGCCCTCGCAGGTCTCGATGTCCAGGCTGTCCTCGACCAGCCGGACGCCGTCGTGCCGCGCGATGGCCGCCGCCCGCTCGCGCGCCGTGTCGAAGTCGCCGTCCACCAGCTCCAGCCGCGCGTCCAGCGCGCGGATGCGGTCGAGCTTGGCCGCGGGCGCGAAGCGGGAGGCCACGACGGTGACGTCGAGGCCCCGGGCGCGCCCGGACCAGGCGAGGGCCTGGCCGAGGTTGCCCGCGCTGGCGCACACCGCCGCGCGCGGACCGTTCTCGTCGAGCAGGGCGGCGACGAGCTCGGTGCCGCGGCCCTTGAAGCTGCGGACCGGGTTCGCCGTCTCCAGCTTGACGGTCACCGCGCACCCGAGGTCGGGCTCCAGCGCCTCGCAGCGGTACTGGGGGCTGTCGAGGAAGACCGGGTCGATCACCCGGCGGGCCGCCCGGATCCGGGCGGTGTCGAGCCGCGTCTCCGGCGGAGGGCTCACAGGCAGGACCCGCCCGTCGCGTCGATCACCCGTCCGGTCACCCAGCGCGCGTCGTCGGAGGCGAGGAAGGCCACGACGTCGGCCACGTCCTCGGGCCGTCCGACCCGGCCGAGCGCGGCCAGCGACGCCGCGCGGGCCTCGGCCTGCGGATCGCCGCGCAGCCAGCCCGCGTTGACGTCGGTGTCGATGATGCCGGGCGCGACCGAGTTCGCCGTGATGCCCCGGGGGCCCAGTTCCTTGGCGAGGTTGAGCGTGAAGTTGTCGAGCGCGCCCTTGGTGGCGCCGTAAGCCATGATCTCCGGCATGGCGATGCGGGACACGCCGCTGGAGATGTTGATGATCCGGCCCCCGTCGCGCAGCCGCGGCAGCCCCTGCTGGACGATGAAGAACGGTGCGCGGACGTTCACGGCGAAGACCTCGTCGAACTCGCGCTCGGTCAGCGAGGCCAGGTCGGAGCTGCGGCCGATGCCGGCGTTGTTGACGATGATGTCGACGCCCCCGCCCGGCGCGTGCTCGGCCGCCTGGGCGTCGAAGGCCTCCCACAGCCGGGCCGCGTCGCCGTGGCGCCCCAGTTCCTCCCGCAGGGCGAAGGCTCGGCCGCCGTCCTTGCGGATGCGCTCGACCACCTCGTTCGCGGCCGCCTCGTCGCGGGCATAGGCGACGGCGACGGCCGCTCCGTCCCGGCCGAGGCGTTGCGCGATGGCCCGTCCGATGCCGCGGCTCCCACCGGTGACCAGCGCGACCTTGCCCTCAAGAGCGCGTGCGTCCATGGTCGCGAACCCCTCTCCACATTCTTGAGCGATGACTCAAAAAAGAAGGTAGCACGACTTCTTGAGCGTTCGCTCTAGAATGTGGGGGTGAGCGACACACGGGTGAAGCGAGGGCGGCCGAGGGCGTTCGACCGCGACGCGGCGCTGACCGCGGCCACACGGCTGTTCTGGGAGCGCGGCTACGAGGCCACCTCCGTCGGCGAGCTGACCGAGGCGATGGGCATCAGGCCCGGCAGCCTCTACGCGGCCTTCGGCGACAAGAAGTCGCTGTTCGAGGAGGTGGTGCACAGCTACGGGCGATCCCCCGCGGGCGCCTTCATGGGCGTGGCCCTCGACGAGGAGCCCACCGCCTACGGCGCCTTCGCCCGGATCCTGCGCGAGGCGGCCGCCAACTACGCCGACCCGTCCCACCCGGCCGGCTGCCTGACGATCAGCGCGGCCACCAACGTCACCCCGCAGGACGCCGAGGTGGCGGCCTTCCTGCGCGATCTGCGGAACAGGAACCTGGAGGTCTTCCGGTCCCGCCTCCAGGCGGCCCGGCAGGCCGGCGAGCTGCCCGCCGCGACGGATCCCGGCGCCCTGGCCTCGTACTTCGCCGCCGTCATCCAGGGCATGTCGCAGCGCGCCTGCGACGGAGCCTCAGCGGCCGAGCTGACCGAGATCGCCGAACTGGCCCTCGCCGCCTGGCCCGCGCCACAGGGCCGCTGACCCCCGCCCGGCCGAAGCGGCGGTCGCTCAGGCGGAGTCGAGCGGACGCCGCACGACGGCGGTTCCGGCGTCGAGATCGACGCGGCTTCGCGGGGGCGCGCCGTCGTTCTCCTCGTCCCGCAGCATCAGGGAGGAACGGCGCTGCTCCTGCTGGTGGCGGTGCGTGCCGTGGAAGAAGGCGTCGAGTTCCCCGACGGCGATCGCCGAGATCGGCCGCCCCACCTCGTCCCTTCTCCAGGGCAGGCGGAACCTGCGGTTCGCCCACAGGCCCGCGCGATCGAGGGCGGCGAAGGCGACCAGTCCGAGAACGAGTCCGGGGATCGTCATGAAGCCGATGAGTGCCACGTTCCTCCAACGATCCCGCCTCCACGGCGGTTGCGATCTCCGGCCCCCGCGATGGCGGTGCGGTGATGTAGGTGACATACGGACCTTGACTACCTACCTTGCCGATCCCCATAGTAGGCGGCATGAACCTGAACACCACCTACATTGACGGCGCCGCGAGCGCCGCGCGGTCGTTGACGCGTGCCGGGCTCTGGGATCTGGCGCTGGAATCACCGGCGGCCGAGACGGTGGCGCTCCGGGCGGAGGTTCTGACGGACAGGTTCTTCTGGCGGCTCGACAAGGCGGCCGAGGCCGAGGACGCCGTCGCCGCGCTGTCCCAGGACGATCCTGCGCTCGGGGGTTTCTACGACGCGCAGCTCGCCTACACCCGCCTGCTCTTCGAGCTCGACCCCCGCCCCGACGACGAGGCGCGGGCGCGTGCCGGGTTCTCCGCCTCGCTGGAGGACGAACGCGTCACGAGCTGGGCGACGTTCTGGACGGGCATCGTCATCGAGAAGTTCGACGACGACTCGGAACGGGCGAAGGCGCGCTACACCGAGGCCCTCGATTCCGCGCTGAAGGACGCGGACCTCCTGCTGGAGTCCTACGCGATCCGGCACCTGGGGGCCCTGGCGCTGGAGGAGGGCGACGGCACCGGGCTCGACCAGCTGCGCAGGTCGTACCACCTGCGCGCCGCGCTCGGCGCACGTCCCCAGACCGCGGCAGCGGCGGCCGCGTACGCCTCCGAGCTTCCCCCGGGCGCCGAGGCCGACCAGCTGAACGAGCTGGCAGCGCGGACGGCCCGCGAGCTCCGGCTCACGTGGCTGGCCCCGAGCCAGTGAAGGCGTCCGGCGGCGGGCTCACGGAGCCTTCGCCGCGGCTCTCAGAGGTCTTCGCCGCCCTCGGGGGATTCGTCCGTCTTGCGTTCGACGCCTCGTTGCATCGCCTCAAGGAAGACCTTGGCGACGATGCCCAGGAAGGCCAGGTCGCCGAGCATCTGGACGGCCGTCAGGGCGCGGGCCGTCTGCGAGACGGGGACGATGTCGCTGAAACCGACCGAAGTGAAGATCGTGATGGTGAAGAACAGGGCGTCGATGTGCGTCAGGGGCTCGGAGAATCCGGGCGGCGTGTCGTGGCTCATCAGGCGGTAGCTGGAGGCGAACACCAGAAGGAACAGCGCGACGGTCGTCCCGAGGGCCTCGACGGCGCGGAGCCTCGGGGAGCGCGAGCGCGCGATCGACCTCGCCTGCCACGCGACGAGCACTCCCAGGGAGAGCAGCGCCGTGGTCAGCACCACGCCCGTCACCACCGTGAACGACCTGTTCAACGGGGCCGTGAAGTAGACGGCGATCAGAGCCACCGTGATCAGCGTCATGCGCACCGCCACCCGGGCCAGGGGCCGGAAGCGGGCTCTTCGCGATCGCGCGGTCACTCTCCGTCCATGCCCAGGACCGGCGCCCCTGAGCCCTCCGGCGGGCCGGGAGACGACCGCCCCGGAGGCGGCGGGCGCCTCCGGGCGGCCGTGGCTCCCTAGATGAGGCCCTGGGCGAGCATCGCGTCGGCCACGCGCTCGAAGCCGGCGATGTTGGCGCCGACCACGTAGTCGCCGGGGGCGCCGTACCGGTCGGCGGTCTCGTAGCAGGTGTCGTGGATGCTCGTCATGATGGCCAGCAGCTCCTCCTCCACCTGGGAGAAGCGCCAGGAGGAGCGGCTCGCGTTCTGCCGCATCTCCAGTGCGCTCACCGCGACGCCGCCCGCGTTGGCGGCCTTGCCGGGACCGAAGGCGACGCCCGCCTCCTGGAGGACGCGCACGGCGTCGGGGGTGGTCGGCATGTTGGCGCCCTCCGACACGGCCTTCACGCCGTTGCGGACGAGGATCGCGGCGGCGTCGGCGTCGAGCTCGTTCTGCGTCGCCGACGGCAGCGCGATGTCGGCGGGGACGTCCCACACCCGGCCGCCCGGGACGAACCGGGCGGAGGAGCCGCGCAGGTCGGCGTAGTCGGAGACGCGGCCCCGGTCGACCTCCTTCACCTGCTTGATCAGGTCGAGGTCGATGCCCTTCTCGTCCACGACGTAGCCGCCGGAGTCGGAGACGGTGATGACGTTGGCGCCGAGCTGCTGCGCCTTCTCGATCGTGTAGATCGCGACGTTTCCGGAGCCGGAGACGACGATCTGCTGGCCGTCCAGGTCCTCGCCGCGGCGGCGCAGCATCTCGGCCGTGAACATCACGTTGCCGTAGCCGGTCGCCTCGGTCCGGACCGCGGAGCCGCCCCACAGCATGCCCTTGCCGGTCAGCATCCCGGCCTCCCACCGGTTCGTGACGCGGCGGTACTGGCCGAACAGGTAGCCGATCTCGCGGGCGCCGACGCCGATGTCACCGGCCGGGACGTCGGTGTGCTCGCCGACGTGGCGGTGCAGCTCGGTCATGAACGACTGGCAGAAGCGCATGACCTCCGCGTCGGAGCGTCCGTGCGGGTCGAAGTCGCTGCCGCCCTTGCCGCCGCCGATACCGAGCCCGGTGAGCGCGTTCTTGAAGATCTGCTCGAAGCCGAGGAACTTGACGATGCCGAGGTTCACCGTGGGGTGGAAGCGGAGCCCGCCCTTGTACGGCCCGAGCGCGCCGTTGTACTCGACGCGGAAGCCGCGGTTGACGTGGATCTCGCCGTTGTCGTCCTGCCACGGGACGCGGAACATGATCTGGCGCTCCGGCTCGATCACCCGCTCGACCAGCTTGGCGGTGGCGAGGCCCGGCCGGGCGGCCAGCACCGGGCCGAGCGACTCCAGCACCTCGTGCACGGCCTGGTGGAACTCGGCCTCGCCGGGATCGCGGCGCAGCACCCCCGCGTAGGTCTCCTCCAGGACCGCCATGGTCTCGGGCGGGGCCGGCAGGCGTGAGGCGAGGGGCATGGTGAGGATCCTTCCTTGAGACCCCCTCACTCTAGAACCCGTCCCGGACTCCACCAGGACGCCCCGCCGCAGCACCCCTCGCCGCCGGCGCCGGGGCCGCGTCCTCATGGCGGGAACGCGGGCCTCTTCCGGCCGCCGCTCTGGCGGTGCATGCCTCACCGCCCGGACTCGACACGGTCTGACACGAAGCCCGTAACGGCGCGCCGGCAAGGGCGCCACCACAAACCAAAAGGAGAAGACAGCCATGCGCAGACGCGTGTCCTTACCGGCCCTCGGCGCCGCTTGCCTCGCCGGAGGCGTCGCCGGCACCACCGCCGGCATCCTCGTCAGCGTCCTCGTCGAGGCCCTCACCGGGGCCGGCCGCGGCATCGACGGCACCCTCGCCTTCGCCGTCAGCGCCGCTCTCGGCCATATCGGGGCCTTGCAGCTCCTCTGGTTCCAGCGCAGGATCAGCGCCCGGACCAGGGAGGCGATCTACCGGGCCGTCCGCCGAGCCCATGCCATCAGCACGCTGTTCATCGTCGGCAGCGGCATCATCGGTGCTGTCGCCATCGACACCGGTGTCATCGACGGGGCCACCGCGGCCGCCGGCCTCGTCGGCTACCTCACAGGTCCCGCCATCTACAACCGCATCGTCGAGGGCCGCTACGTCCGCGTCTTCGACGGCGGCTGAGGCAGTCGCAGGGGCCCGGCGTCGCCGCCGGGTCCCTGCTTCGTGAAAGAGGGCCGGTCAGGAGGAGTCGCGGAGGCGGGCGGCGATGACGGCCGCCTGGCTGCGGTCGATCTCCTTGGTCGCCGTGAGCAGGGTGACCGTGCCCTTCCGGGCGAGTTCCCGCAGGTGGTCGAGGGCCGCGGCGCGTTCCGGCTCGGCCAGTTCGGCGTCGTAGCGGCGGGTGAACTCCTCGAACCTGGCGGCGTCGTGGCCGTACCACTTGCGGAGTTCGGTGGAGGGGGCGACGTCCTTCTCCCACTCGTCCAGGCGGGCCTTGTCCTTCGACAGGCCCCGGGGCCACACCCTGTCGACCAGGATCCGCGCGCCGTCGTCGGCCGACGGCTCCTCGTAGACCCTGCGCAGCCGTACGTCCATGGCGCTTCCATACCCGGAGTCACGGAAGTGACGCTCGGCCCCACGGCCCCGTGCGTGCGCGGGCCCCCTTCCGGGCGTTCCGGCTCACTGCGAGGTTCGCGGGCGTCCCGGCGGCGACGTCAGGGGCGGGCGGCGCGGCCCGTCGAGATCCGGCGAGGCGGGCCGGGGCCCTCCGGCGGCCGGTCCGCGGCCGGCGGCGGCGCGGCGGGCGAACTCGGCGGCGGCCGTCCGGCTGGCGAACTCGCCGGCGAGGGCCCGGCCGAGGACGTCGTCGTCGGGGCGGTGCCTTTCCAGGTATTCGAGGGCCTCGGCGAGTTCCGCGGCGGTCAGTCCCCGCACCGGCTTCCCGGTCCAGCGCGGAGGGCCGGCGGACGGGGCGGCGCGGGGTTCGGTGGTCACGGCGGGGTCCTTTCAATTCCGGTGCCGGCAAAGCCTTTTCCGTGCCGGCGGCGGGGCGGCGCGGCGCAATGGGCCGCATTCGTGCACCGAATAGAATCGGCACGTGCATTGGTGGAACCAGCAGGCCTGCGAGGCGGCCGCGGAGGCCCAGGCCGCCGATCCCTCGCCGGGGAATCTCATGGCCGCCGCGCAGGTGCAGGCGCTCGTCTCCGTGGCGGAGGCGCTGCACCGCATCGCGGCGGCGCTGGAGGCGCGCGACGATTCCGAGGCGGCCCTTTCCGTCCGGCCGAGATAGCGGCGCGCCGGAGAAAATACCGGTGCGCCCGGCCAGGGGGCGCACCGGTACCTCACGGGGCGTCAGGCGTCGCTGAAGGATTTGCGTTCCGTCCTGCCGTTCGCGCTCGGCGCGAGGCGGGAGGTCTTGGCGACCGAGGGTCGCGGCGCGGTCTCGGCCAGGTAGTCGTGCTCGGGCGCCGGGGCGGCGGGGCGCTGGTCGGGTTCGGCCGCCGGGCGGGCCTCTGCGCGGGGCCGGTCCCGCAGCCGCCGGGCCGCCTGCCGGAGGGCGCGCTCGCCGACGAGCCGCGCCAGCTCCAGCCCCCAGCAGTCGAGCTTGTCGGCGTCGGTGAGGTCCTCGCGGCCGCTCAGCTCGGCCGCCAGGCCGCCGAGCCGTTGCGCCTCGGCGAGGTCGAACTCCCGCATGAGGTGGCAGCACAGCTCCGCGAGGGCCGCGTGGTCGCGTTCGAACGACAGCCCCGCCAGGTCGTCGTGCGACAGCCGGCTGAGCGCGCGTTTGCGTTCGAGCTCGCTGTCGGCGATCCGCAGGATGCCGTTGAGGAGGGCGACGGGGCCGGTGCCGGCGCCGCGGCCCTGCGCGGGGGCGAACGACATGCGCAGCACCGCCGCGGAGCCGAGTCCGGCGGCGATGACCCGGACGACCACGAGGCTCGCCGGGGGCGTGGTGGGAGGCAGCCCGAACGTCCAGCCGGAGGCGGTAACCGCGATCAGCGCGACGGTCGACGCGCTGGCGTTGACGAAGACGAACAGCAGCCCGCCCGGGGAGAGCAGGGCCGCGGCGGGCCGGTCGCGGTAGCGCGCGACGAGCTCGGCGAAGCCGATCGCGCCGCCGATGAGGGCGGCGAGGAGCATCTCGATGGTCATGATCTTCCTTTACGCGCTGCGGGCGGACAGCCGGCCGAACGGTGGCTCCTCGGTCCTGCCGCGCCGGGACGGCAGGGCGGCGGGGCGCCGCCGGGCCGCGAGCCCGGCGCGTTCGACCTCCAGGAAGACCAGCAGCCACTCGGCCGGGCCGGAGGCGTTCCCGGAGTGCGTGCGCAGGGCCTTCTCGCGGGCGCCGAGAAAGGCCAGCAGCCACTTGACGGGGCCCGACGCCCTGCCGGCGGCTCGAATTCTTGAATCCATGCGGGAGACCATTCCGCAGCCGTGCCCGGAAGTCGAACCCCTGGGAGTCAATTTTTCCGTCCGAGCCCTCAGAGCCACCGTTCTCCGTCAAATCGGAAACGTCCGCCGGACCCAACGATCTAAGTTCCCTTGAAGCGTTGAGCGGGATGGCTGGGACGGAAGTGAAGATTCCTTTACCTGAATTGGCGACAAGACGCTGCGAGACCCGCGAGGGGAGATCCCCATTTATTCGGCGGCCGCCCGCCCCGCGCCGCCGGACCTCGCGGCTCCCGACACGCCGGGGGGTGCGCCCGCCTGCTGCCGGTTCAGAGCCTGAAAACGGACGGAGGGGCCACTCCCCCCGAGTGACCCCTCTCCCCCCGTTCCGCCGTCGCGGTCCCGGCACGGACGCAGAACCGGCCGCTCCCCCCCGAAGCGGCTCGCGCCGGCCGTTCGGCGGATGTGAAGAACGTAGCGAGAGGGTCGTCGGCACATCGGGGCTTTGCCCGGCCTTGTCGACGAGTGGGCCACCGTGTGCGATGAGCGGAACACGCTGAGCGTTCGGCGCGCTGGGCGGCGGTCAGGCGGTCCCGGCCCCTCGCCCGGCTCAGGGTCTCCAGAGAGGGAGGTGGACGGCGGAGGGGTGGGCGGCGTCGCGGAGGATCTCGAAGCGGGTGCGGCGGGACGCGACGGCCTGCCCGGCGGGCTCCCGAGTCCCGTGGTTGCGGGCGAATCGGGGGAACGCGCCGCCCGCGAGCATGACGCGCAGGCGGTGGCCGCGCCGGAAGCGGTACGCGGTCGGATGCATCTCGATCTCGGCGCGCACGGTCCCGGTGGACGTGATGCGCAGGATGCCGTCGGTGACGTTGCGGGAGACGCCGCTCCGGTCGACGTCGCAGAGCCGGACGAACAGGTCGCCTCGCCCGGTGCTGGTGCGCACGTGGATCGTCGCCGAGACGGGTCCGATCACGTCGAGGTCCTCCGGCAGCGGCGCGCCGGTGAGGACGACCGTGTCGTCGCGGCGTTCGAGTGGGGCGTTGTCGCGCTGCCGTCCCTTGCCCGGTGACAGGAGCGGGCCGCCGACGTTCGGGGTCGGGTCGAAGGGGTCGTAGGTGAACGTGGCAGGGGCCGCGTCAGGCTCGTCCCAAACGAGGCCGTGGGAGAGGTAGAGCGGCGTGGGCTTGGTTTCGGGCGGGGGCCATTGGTCGAAGTCCAGCCAGGTGTTGGCCTGTTGCAGGTGCAGCCTTACCGGCGCCCTGCGGAGTTGGGCCTTGTCACCGTTCAGGTGGGCGTTCAGCCAGGAGACCTGGTCGTGGAGCGTCGCGCGAAGGGCTTTGGCATCGTGCCCCCAGGGCCCGATGGTGATGCGGACCTGCCGTCCCTTCGCGTGCAGGGCGGCGAAGTCCCTGAGCTGGCCGCGCAGGAAGAGGTCCCACCAGCCCGTGACCATCGTGGTGGGCGTGGTGGTCGCGGGAACGGCGGCGCTGTGGTCGGTGGCCTTCCAGAAGTCGTCGCCCGCCTCGGCATGGGCCGCGACCTCGCGCAGGAACGATTCGGGACGGCCGATGGCCGCCAGGTCGGCCTCCCCTACCGGCAGGTGCCGCATCGCGTGCTTCACGCGCCTGTTGTGGAAGGGCCGCCTTCTCTCCTCCTGCGTCCCCATCAACGATGACCAGACGAGCGTGTTGTGCAGGGCGAGCGCACCACCGGGGTAGAACGAACTGGCGAACTCGGACGCGGTGATGCCCGCCCCCATCGCGGTGAGCGGCGGGTCCGCGTAGGGCGCGACGGCCCACTCGGTGAACCCGAGGTAGCTGGCGCCGACCATCGCCACCCTGCCGTCGCACCAGGGCTGCGCGCGGAGCCACGTGAGCGTCGCCAGGCCGTCGTCCCTCTCGTTGTGGAAGGCTTGGAACTCGCCGCCGGAGCCGAAGACGCCGCGCACGTCCTGCACGACGACCTGGAACCCGCGCCGGACCAGGACCCCGGTGAACAGCCGTACCACGGCCTGCCGCTTGCCGTACGGGGTGCGCATCAGCACGACGGGCAGCGGTCCCGCGCCGCGCGGCCGGTGCAGGTCGGCGACGAGCACGACGCCGTCCGGCATGGGCACCCGCAGGTTCCGCGCCGACTCGACGCGGGGGGACGGCGACTCCGGGAGACCGAGGAGGCGGTCGACGAGTCGTCCCGATGCGGTCATCGAACACCTTCCCGTTGTTCCGGCCGTTCACCGATGTTCCGGCTTTTCCCGATGTTCCGGCTGCCCGGCGATGTGCCGGGGTGTTCCGGTGTTCTAGATTGCAAGAATGATCGCAGTGCTCGACGCACCGTCCAACCTGGGGCTCCGTCCGCCGCGCGAGGGGCACGAGCCCGGCGTGCGGCGGCTGGCCCGCGCGCTGCGCGGCCACGGCGTCGTCGGCCGCCTGCGGGCCGAGGACGCGGGCCGGGTGGACCCGCCGCCCTACGTGTTCGGCCCGGACCACGAGACCGGCTACCTGAACGGCCCCGGCCTCGTCGACTACACCGAGCGGCTCGCGGCCTGCGTCGGCGAGGTGCTGGACCGCGGCGACTTCCCGGTCGTGCTCGGCGGCGACTGCGGCATCCTGCTCGGCCCGATGCTCGCGCTGCGCCGCCGCGGCGTGTACGGGCTGGCGCACCTGGACGGGCACGACGACTACTCGCCGCGGCGCGACCCCGCGGCCGCCGCGGGCCGGCTGGTCGCCGGCGGGACGGCGCTCGGCCTCGTCACCGGGCACGGCCCCGCCGCCCTCACCGACGCCGGGGGGCTGCGCCCCTACGTGGAGGAGGAGCACGTCGCGCACATCGGCGTCCAGCGGGAACCGGAGGACTTCGAGCTGTTCGACCTGGACGCCTTCGAGGCCTCGCGCGTGCGGCGCTTCCCGATCGAGTACATCCGCGAGCACGGCGCGGACGCGGCCGCCGAGGGGGCCCGGGCGCATCTGGAGGCCGCCCCGATCGAGGGGTACTGGATCCACCTGGACGCCGACATCCTCGACAAGAGCGTCATGCCGGCCGTCGACTCCCCCAACCCGGACGGCCTGTCGTTCGAGGAGCTGACCTCCGTCCTGCGGACGCTGGCGGCGAGCCCGCGCGCGGTCGGCCTGCACGTGGCCATCTACGACCCGGAACGGGACCCGGACGGCATGGCCGGCGCGGCCCTCACCGACACGCTCGTCGCCGCGCTCTCCTAGGCCGGGTCGCCGCCGGGCTCAAGGGGCCGTCAGGCGTTCGTATTCGTAGAGGACGCTCGCGAACTCGCCTGTCGGCAGCTCGCAGGTGTGTCCTGGCAGCCAGAGATGCTCCAGGCGGACGGTCTGGACGTCCATGCGGATGTGGCAGGCGTTCCCCGTGTGCTCCCAGCCGGGACGTGCCGCGCGGACGACCTCCAGATGGTGGCGGTGGCTCTGCACGTCGTGGAGCAGGAACGCCGTGAGGACGTGCCGTGGTCCGTGCACCGAGGGCGTGAACGCGCTCGCACTGGACGCGGCGGCCGCCAGGTCGACACCGGAATCGGCGAGTTCGGGGAAGAACACCCGGACGCGCCGGACGACGCCGCCGATCTCGATGGGCCGGCAGGGCAGCCGCAGGACGGCATCCGGATCGACATAGCCGTGCACCGGCACCCCCGCCACCGTGCCCGCCCACGCCCCGGGGATCCCGTCGAGGAAGCGGGCCCGGGTCAGGGCGTTTCCCAGTTCGCCCATGACGCGTTCCACCTCGACGCCCTTCGGCATGAAGGTCTTGGTGCCGCCGCGGAGGCGCTTGCCCGCCTCGTCCAGGACGGCGAGGTCGGCCCAGCAGGCGCCGGAGCCGGTCTCCATGACGCCGTGCGGGAGGCAGGCGTCGGGGTGCGGGGTCAGCCCGGCCAGATCCTCCAGCACGGCGCGCGGGGTCTGGACGAGGCCCCATCCCTGCGTCCGCCGGGACACCGACCCGAGGGCGAGGGACGCCGCCATCGGCTCGCCGTTGCCCTGCCCGCCGAGTTCGCGCTCCAGGCTGCGGCGGCTCTTGAGGGCGCCGACCTGGTGGAGGTACTCGTCCAGGCACCGTCGCAGGACGGCCGGGTCGAGGTCGCAGGACGCCCATCCGGCGACGTCGCGCACGTGCACGGTCGTGCCGTCGAAGTCGAGGCGGTGGTAGCGGTACTGCTCCTGCCAGGGACGGACCGCGCCGTCGCTCAGCCGTCCCTGGGCGCGCGCTATCGCGGAGACGTCCTCGCCCAGGTCGTTGATGAGAAAGTCGCGCAGCGGGGCGTGCAGGGGGTCGGTTTCTACCGCCACCCGCACCCCATCGCTGCGGAACCGCACCGGAAGCGACATCGCCATTCGGGTGATTATGCCGATAAGCGAAGATCATCACCGGTATGGCTGAATGTTCGTTCCGATCGGGTCGTCCCGGCCCTCTACTCGTCCGCCAGGTACGGGGGCGCGGGCTCGTACTGGATGTAGCGGCGAACCTCGCGCGCGTGGTCCCGGCCGTGGATGCGTCCGACCAGCCAGAGGGCCATGTCGATCCCGGCCGACACGCCTTGGCTCGTGACGAGGTCGCCGTCGACGACGTAGCGCGCGTCCCGGACGACGGTCACGTTCCCGCGGGCCTCCAGAGCGTCCTCGGAAGCCCAGTGGGTCGCGACCCTGCGTCCCTTGGCCGGACCTGCGGCGTGCAGCAGGAAAGACCCGGTGCATACGCTCGTCACCCAATCGGCCTGTTCGGCGACCTTCGCTATCCAGCCGGTGACGGACGGGTTGTTCACCTGCGTCTCCCTGGCGCCGCGCCCGCCGGGAACCAGGAGGACGTCCAGCGCGGGGTGGTCGTCCAAGGTGTGGTCTGGCACGACCCTCATGCCCTTGTTGCAGCGGACGGGCTCCGTCCGTTCGGCGACCAGCACCGCTTTGTCACCCTGGTCGCGCACCATGGCCGATGCCGTGAACACCTCCCACGGGCCCACGAAGTCCAGTTCCTCGGCGTCCTCGAACACCAGCAGCCCATACGTGGTCATGCGTACTCCCTCGTTCCTCTGAACCGAACCCGGTAGTCCGACGGCGCGACGCCGACATGCCGGTGGAACGCCCGGCGCAGCGTCTCGACCGGCTCGTCCCCCTCCGCCAGCGCCCGCCGGGCCGCCTCGATCCGCACGCGCTCCACATACGCGGCGGGCGGGACGCCCAGCTCGGCGGTGAACCGGCGTTGCAGGTGCCGCGTGCTGAGACCGGAACGTTCGGCCAGGCCGGCGATGGTGTCAGGTCCAGGATCTGGAAGCCGTCATAGATCACGAAGGCGACGCGCATGGCTCCAGGCTGGCACCGGGGTCCCCATGGCGTCCACGACGGGCACCCCACACATCACGCCACCCGCTCGCACCCTTCGTCGCTCGCCCGGCTCTCGCCGCGCTGGACCGGGACGCCGCCGGAAGTCCGGACGCGGGTGAACCCCGTCCCGATGACGAGGTCGACGACGCCGGGGGCCGTCCCGGCGCGCGGCGCGACCCGGGCGCCGGGCAGGAGGGCCGCGAGCGCCCTCGCCTGCGCCTCCGCGCCCGTCCCGTAGCGGACGCCGGTGGCCCGCGGACGGGAAGGGAGGTCGCCGACCCCGGCGACCTGCCAGCCGGCGTCCCCGAGCTGCGCCGCCACCTGCGCGGCGCGGCCCTCGACCCCGGACGCGTTGAACACCCGCACCTTCCCGGGCCGGACGGCCGGGGCCTTCGCCGGAGCCGGCGCCACCACGTCCTTGCGGAGCGCGTCGAAGAACTCGTCCGCGGCGGGCCGGGTGAGCGCCACGCGGTTGCGATCCAGCGGGTACGGCGCGGACGGCACGGTGACGAAGCGCAGCTTCCCCGCGTCGAGGTCGCGCATGCCCTGGGCGATCTTCAGCATCTCCGCGACGGACAGCCCCCTGTCGGTCGTCAGCGACTCGGCCGTCGACCTGAGCAGCGCGTTCAGGCGGCCCGGATCGGTGAGGACGCCCGCGCTCATCGCCTCCTTGGCGAGCGCGCCGAAGAAGTGCTGCTGCCGCCGGATGCGCTCGGTGTCGCTGCCGTCTCCGAAGCCCTTGCGGCTGCGGACGTAGGCCAGGGCGTCCTCGCCCTTCAACCGGTGACTGCCCTTGGCGAGGGTGAGCCCGGAGTCCTTGTCGTGGACGTCGGCCGTCACGCACACGGGCACCCCGCCGACCGCCGTCGCGATCCGCTTGAAGCCCGTGAAGTCCACCTGGACGAAATGGTCGATGCGGATTTTCGTGAGCCGCTCGACGGTGTGGACCGTGCACGTGGGGCCCGCGCGGCCGATCGCCTCGTTCAGCAGGGCGACCGCGCTGCCCGGCGCCTTCGTCCCGTCCCGGCGGGTGCACGCCGGGATGGACACCATCAGGTCGCGGGGGAAACTGACGGCGATCGCCTGGCCGCCGCCCGGCGACAGGTGCAGCAGCACCATCGTGTCGGACGCGGGCGGCTTGCCCCGCAGGCCCCGCCCGTACTGGGCGTTGGCGCCCTCGCGCGTGTCCGACCCCAGCACGAAGATGTTGATCGCGCCGTTGAGCTTCCTGGGCCGGTCTCCCCCGATCAACCGGTCCGCGTCCTCATGCCGGACGGCGTTCTGCAGCCGCCAGTAGTACCCGTACGCGGACAGGCCGCCCGTCACCATCACCGCGGCCGCAGCGACGGCGATCCAAGCAAGCAGCTTCATGAAGCCCTCCCGCCATGTATCGCCGCTCCCCCGCCTTCGAGTTCACGCCCGCGGGAATTAATGGTTGACACACCGCTCGGGGTTATGGCTGAATGTTCCGCATGAAGCTTTGATACTTCTCCGGTTGAGCCGCCCCCGGCGTTGCCGCGGGCCCGCTCCCGTCTCTCTCCATCGCGCCCCTCTTCCGCATGGCACGCATGTGTCCTGCGGCGACGCGGCGCGCCCTGCCACACCTTCTCGCGGCCTTTCACGGCCGAATTCAGACGTGCCCGGAGGTGATTCCTTCATGCGTGCCATGAATCAGGAAATGAACAGCGACCCCTTCGCCAGATCCCGGAAGAAGGGCAGGCGGAAGAACTCCGACTTCAGGTCGGCGAATTTCGCGAACAACCGCCGCAACGCCCGGCAGATGCCGACCCGGCAGCTCAACCGGGGCCGCTGACCGGCGTCCCCCGGCCCCGGCCCCGCTGCACCGCGGCGGCCGGGGCCTGCGGCGCCGCCGGGGCGGGCAGGGCCTCCCCGGCCGGGAACTCCGCCCACACCACCATCCGGACGCCGTCCGCGCGGAATCCCCACCGCGACGCGAGCGCCTCGACGATCCGCATCCCGCGTCCCGACTCGGCGCCCTCCCCCGCCTGCTCGTCGGCGTCCCCGCCTTTCACACGGGGGCGCCCGCCGGCCGCGCCCTGGTCGGCGACCTCAAGCCTGTACGCGCCGTGCCCGGCCAGGACGGCGACCCTCACCAGCCCGCCCTCCAGCCCGGACGCCGTGTGCGCGATCGCGTTCGCGACCGTCTCGCTCACCACCAGCACCATGTCGTCCAGGGCGGGATGACCGGCCGCCGCGTTCCGGACGAAGCCCCGCGCGCACCCGACCGACCGCCGCACGCCCGGCAACGTGATCTCGCCGATCACCACACGGTCCCGCGTCCCGACCACAGCACCGCCTCCCCGTCCCGGCCGCCCTCACGTCCGGAAGGCTGCCCGTCACCCTCGAAGTACGGATCGCGGCCCTTGTCCTGTTCATGGCGCCTCTACCGTCGCCGCACGCGGTGCGAGCATCTCACGTCACGTCACTTAGAGTGACGGTGTGGACGGTTCCGGGAATCCACTGTGACGATGGGGAAGCGGCGTCAAGCCCGACTCTGGGGCACGCCGCTGCTCTTCTCGGTGCGGGGACGCGCGACGCTCATCACCGTCGCGGTGTCCGCGCTGATCCTGGTGCTGGCGCTGGTCCTGATGCTGCTGCTGGCGCGGGACTGGGCGGAGAACAGGGTCGGCCGCCAGACGGAGCGGACCGCCGAACGGATCGCGTTCGACCTCTCCAGGGGCCGGAACCCCGGCGTCATCGACGTCCGCCCGAACGAGGCGCAGTTGGTGCAGGTGGTCACCCCGGGGGGAAGGGTCGTGGCCGCCAGCGACGCGATCCGCGGACGTCGCGCGCTCGCGACCGCCGACCTGGCGAGGGGCGAACTGCTGATCGACCAGCGGGTCTGCCCCCGTTTCCCCAGGGGGTGCGTGTGGGCGTTCGGCCTCCGCATCCGCACGTCCCCGTGGGGCCCGGACGTCATGGTCATCGCCGCGGCGCCGCTGCCCGGCCTGCTGAACGTGTGGCTGCTGCCCGTCGCCCTCTTCGGCCTGCTGGTCGCCCTGCTCAGCCTGATCGCGTGGTGGACGTGGCACACGATCGGGCAGGCGTTCGTCCCGGTCGACATCATCCGCTCCGAGATGGCCGACCTGGACGCCCGGGGCCTGGACCACCGGGTGCCCGTCCCGCGGGCCGCCGGGGGGATCCAGAGCCTCGCCGAGACGGTCAACGCCACCCTGGACCGGCTGGAGGAGGCGGTGAACCGGGAGCGCCGCTTCGTCTCCGACGCCTCCCACGACCTGCGCAACCCGATCGCGGGCCTCCAGACGCGGCTGGAGGTCGCCCTCGGCGAGCCGGACGACGCCGACTGGAAGCCGGCGGTCCGCGCCGCGCTCCGCGACACGCGGCGCCTGAACGACATCGTCGCCGACCTGCTGGAGCTGTCCCGGCTCGACGCCCGCACCCCGAAGCCCGTGGAGCCGGTCGACCTCGCCGGCCTCGTCCGCCGGGAGGTCGGCCTGCGGGCCGGCGACGTGCCGATCAGGACGCGGCTGGAGCCCGGCGTGGTCGTGCGCGCCAACCCGGTGCGGCTGAGCCGGGTGCTCGGCAACCTGCTGGGCAACGCCGAGCGGCACGCCGAGTCGCGCATCGAGGTGACCGTGGCGCGCGAGGGCGGCGACGCGGTCGTGGAGGTCCTCGACGACGGCTCCGGGATTCCCGAGGAGGCCCGCGAACGCGTCTTCGAGCGCTTCGCCCGCCTCAGCGAGTCGCGCGCCCGGGACCCCCAGGGCACCGGTCTCGGGCTGCCCATCGCCCGCGAGATCGCCGAGATCTACGGCGGTTCCCTGCGCATCGCCGACTCCCGCAGGGGCGCCCGGTTCGTCCTGCGCCTCCCGCTGGTCACGGGCGGCGAACCGCCTCGATGACGCTGGACAGCCCGTCCTCGCCGTGACCGGCGTCGACGGCACGCCAGAACAGGTTCCGCAGGGCGGTCGGGCCCGCGACGTCGATCCCGGCTTCGCGGGCGGCCTCCACGACGTGGTCGGCGCCGACGGCCTGCATCCGCAGGGTGTTGTCCTCGCCCGGGTAGACGCCGGCCTCGATCTCTCCCGTGACGTGCTTCACGAAGCCCATCGGCCCGTCGCCGGCCAGGTCGAGCAGCAGGGACGTGGCGAACGGGCGGAACTCCCGGGCGGAGGCTCCCGCGGAGCCCAGCAAGGCCACGGCGTGCATGTAGGCGGTCAGGGTGGACCAGAAGAGGTAGAGCTGCGACTGGTAGTAGAGCATCGACAAGCCCGGGTCCTCACCGACGAAGGTGACGTCCCCCAGCTCGCCCAGGGCCTCGCGGTGGCGGTCCAGTACCTGCTCCGGACCGCTGTAGAAGACGTACGCCCCTGGCTGGCCGATGCCCGGCGGAGGCACCATGATGCCGCCGGTGACCAGGACGCCGCCCCGCTCGGACGCCCATTCGCTCGCACGGCGCAGTTCGCCGGGGCTGCCGGAGCTGAGGTTGACGATGACGCGTCCCTGGAGGTCCGCGCCGTCGAGCGAGTCGTACATCGCCTTGTAGTCGGTCTGGCTCACGACGACCAGCTCGGCGTCCGCGAGGGCGTCGGCGGCGGTGGGGGCGAGGGTCGCGCCGTCCTTCACCAAAGGGGCCGCCTTGGACGCCGTCCGGTTCCAGACCGTGGTCGGGCGGCCCTTCGCAAGGAACGTCTTGGCCATCGTCGCGCCCATGGGTCCGAGACCGATGACGGTCACTGGAGACTTCACGTGTCCTCCTGGGTGTGTGTTTCCTCCACCCTCGCCTGGGGCGCTACGGACGTGCTGCGGGTCTGTCCGTAGCGGCGACTACCCTGACGTCGTGCGTTTCGGGGTGCTGGGGCCGCTCGCGGTGTGGACGGACGGCGGGGCGCCCGTGCGCGTGCCCGAGGCGAAGGTCCGGACGCTGCTCGCCGTCCTGCTCACCCGGCCGGGAGAGCCCGTGTCCGTCGACCGGCTGATCGACGCGCTGTGGGGCGACCGGCCGCCCCGCAACCCGCTCGGAACGCTCCAGGCCCGGGTCTCGCAGCTCCGGAAGGCGCTGGAGGTGGGCGAGCCGGGCGGCCGGAGCCTCGTCGCCGCCCGCCCGCCCGGTTACGCCCTCGACGCCGCCCCGGAGGCGGTCGACGCCGCGCGGTTCGCGGCGGCGCTCGGCCGCGAGGCCGCCGACCCCCTCGCCCGCAGGCGGCTGCTCGGCGACGCGCTCGCGCTGTGGCGGGGCCCCGCCTTCGCCGACTTCGCCGACGCCGAGTTCGCCCGCGCCGCGATCATCGAGCTGGAGGAGGGGCGGCTCGTCGCGCTGGAGCGGCACGCGCGCGCCCGGCTGGACCTCGGCGAGCACGCGGCGGTGGCGGCCGAGCTGGCCGCGCCGGCGGCCAGCCATCCGCTCCGCGAGCCGCTCCACGCCCTCCACCTGCGCGCCCTCCACCTGGCCGGGCGGCAGGACGAGGCGTTCGCGGGCTACCACGCGCTGCGCGAGCGGCTCGCCGAGGAGCTCGGCGCCGACCCGGGCCCCGAGCTCGCGGAGCTGCACCGGTCGATGCTCGCGGAGGGCCCCGCCCCGCCGCCGCGGGCGGCTCCCCGGCTGCCCGCCGCGCTCGACGAGCTGATCGGCCGCGAGGACGCGGTCGAGCGGGGCCGGGCCCTGCTGGCCGGGCACCGGCTGGTGACGCTCACCGGGCCGGGCGGCGTCGGCAAGACCCGGCTGGCCGTGGAGATCGCCTCCCGGTCGATCGCCGACCACCCCGACGGGGTGTGGATGGTCGAGCTGACCGGGCCCGACGACGTGGCCGGGCAGGTCGCCCGCACGCTGGGGCTGCGCGAGGAGTCCGGCGGGGCCCCGCTCGCGGAGGCGCTGCGGGGGCGGCGGGCGCTGCTCGTCCTCGACAACTGCGAGCACGTGCTCGAACCCGTCGCCGAGCTGGCCGGGCGGCTGCTCGCCGACGCGCCGGGGCTGCGCGTCCTCGCGACGTCGCGGGAGCCCCTGGGGATCGCCGGTGAACGGCTGGAGGCCGTCCCGCCGCTCGACCTGCCCGGTCACGAGACCGCGCCGGACGCGCTGCGGGAGTCGAGCGCGGTCCGGCTGTTCGTCGCGCGGGCCGCCGCGGCCTCCCCCGGCTTCGCTCTCGACGACGGCACGGCACCGTGGGTCGCGGCGATCTGCCGGCGCCTGGACGGGGTGCCGCTCGCGCTGGAGCTGGCGGCGACCCGCGTCCGCGCGCTCGGAGCGCGGGAGCTGGCGGCGCGGCTGGACGACCGCTTCCGCGTGCTGGCGGGCGGCCGGCGCGGCGGCCCGACCCGGCAGCGGACGCTCCGCGCGGTGATCGACTGGAGCTGGGAGCTGCTCACCGGGCCCGAGCGGGTCGCGCTGCGGCGCCTCGCCGTCCACGCGGGCGGCTGCACGCTGGACGCGGCGGAGGCGGTCGGCGACACCGGCGTCGACGTGCTCGCCCGGCTGGTCGACCGCTCCCTCGTCGTCCGGACGGAGGAGGGCCGGTACCGGCTGCTGGAGTCGGTCGCCGCCTACGCGCTGGAACGCCTGCGGGAGGCGGGCGAGGAGGACGAGCTCCGCCGCCGCCACGTCCTCCACTACACCGGCCTGGCCGAACAGGCCGCGCAGCGGCTGCGCGGGCCCGAGCAGGGGCGCTGGCTGAAGCTGCTCGACGAGGAGGCCGCGAACCTGCGCGCCGCGCTGGGCGACGGGACGGGATTCCGGCTCGTGAACGCGCTCGCCTGGTACTGGTACCTGCGGGGCCGCTTCGGGGAGGCCCGCCGCGCGTTCGCCGGGGCCCTGTCCGCCGACGGGCAGGCGTCACCGGCCAGAACCGAGGCCGCGACGTGGCTGACCGCCTTCACCATGCTGGTCGGCGAAGGCGCCGATTCGGAAGAGCTTCGACAGGCCGCGCTGGCCGAACACGACGACCCGTTCGCCAAGGCCAGGGCCGAGTGGCTTCTGAGCCACGTCCATTGGGCGTACGGAGATCTGACCGAGAACGAGCGACGCGTCGACCGCGCTCTGGCGGTGTTCCGGGAGCGGGACGACCGCTGGTTCACGGCCGCCGCGCTCGCGACACGGGCCAAGCTGGCCGTCGGGCATGGCGATCTGGGCTCCATGGAGAGGGACGCCGTGCGGAGCGCCGCGCTGTTCGCCGAGATCGGCGACCCGTGGGGGCGGCTGGAGGCGTCCGACGCGCTCGTCCGGCGCGCCGAGATCACCGGTGACTACGCCGAGGCCGCCCGGCTGCTCCGCGACGGGCTCCGGCTGGCCGAGGAGTCGCGGATGTGGCCGGAGGCCTCGTTCCGGCTGGCCGGCCTCGGCCGCGTCGCGCTCCTCACCGGCGCCCTCGACGAGGCCCGCGACCTGCACGAGCGCGCCCTGGACCTGGCGCGGCGGCACATGGCGCGGTCGGCCGAGGAGTTCGCCGAGGTCGGGCTCGGGCTCGTCGCGCGGGCCCGCGGCGACCTCGACGCCGCCGAGAGGCACCTGCGCGCCCGGCTCGACTGGCTGCGCGGCATCGGCGGGACGGCGGGCCTGGCGTTCGCGCACGCCCAGCTCGGCTTCGTCGCCGAGGAGCGCGGCGACGCCGACCGGGCGCTGGCCCTGCACACCGAGGGGCTCGCCGCCGCCCGCGCCGTCGGCGACCCGCGCGCGATCGCGCTCGCGCTGGAGGGGCTGGCCGGTGCCCGGTCCCTGGCGGGCGACCACGCGGCCGCGGCCGGGCTGCTCGCCGAGGCGGGCGGGCTCCGCGCGGCGGCGGGAGCCGCGCTGCCGCCCGGCGAGCGGCGCGACGTCGACCGGATCGCCGGGAGGATCCGGGACGCCTCCGGTGTTGTCGCCAAGACCGGTGGTCCGGCGTCACCGGGACGATCGGCACCGGCGGGCTGATCGGTTCGGGCCCGGGGGAAAGGGAGACATGAGCGAGGATCTCGGCTACGGATGGCAGGGCGAGCTGCTCGACCTGCCCGGCTACCTGAAGCGGGTCGGCCACGACGGCGGCCTGGCCCCCACGGCCGCGACGCTGCGGGCCCTGCACCGCGCGCACGTCACGTCCATCCCGTTCGAGAACCTGGAGATCATGCTCGGGCGGCCGGTCGACCTGTCGCTGGACGCCGTCCAGGCGAAGCTCGTCGAGAGTCCGCGCGGCGGCTACTGCTTCGAGCACAACCGGCTGTTCGCGGCGGTGCTGGAGAGGCTCGGGTACGAGGTCGCGGCGGTGGCGGGGCGGGTCACGATGGGGGCGGCGAAGGTCCTTCCGGCCACGCACGCGCTCCTGCACGTCCGCCCGCCGGACGCGTCGCGGGACGAGCCGGCGTGGCTGTGCGACGTGGGGTTCGGCGCCGGTCCGCTGGAGCCGCTGCGGCTCGTGGACGGCGAGGAGGCCGTCCAGGACGGCTGGGGCTTCCGGCTCCGCCGAGGCCGCACCGTCACCGCCTGGACGCCGGAGACGGCGGAATGGGAGCTGCACCAGCGCGGCCCGGACGGCTGGGTCCGGCGCCACACGTTCGTGCTGAACGAGGTGTTCCGCATCGACTTCGAGGTGGGCAGCCACTACGTCTCGACGAGCCCGCGTTCCCCGTTCACGACCCGTCCCTTCGTGCAGAGGTTCTCGTCCGACTCCCTCCGCGTGCTGGACGGCACGAAGCTGACCACCACCCGTCCGGGCGGGAGCGTCGAGGCCCGCGCGCTCGCCCCCGAGGAGCTGCCGGCGACGCTGGCCGAGGACTTCGGGATCGTCCTGGAGAAGGAGGACGCGGATCGCCTCGTCGCTTTCGTCCGTGCCAGGAGCTAGCCCAGGTCGAGGCGGGCCAGGGCCGCTCTCGTGGTGACGCCGAGCTTGGGATAGGCCTTGTAGAGGTGGTAGCCGACGGTCCTGGGGCTCAGGAACAGCTGCGCGCCGATCTCCCGGTTGCTGAGGCCCGTCGCCGCCAGGCGGGCGACCTGGAGTTCCTGCGGGGTGAGCCGGGCGGCGTGGTCGTCCGGGGAGGCCTGGTCGTCCCGACCGCCCGTGAGGCTCTCCCCGGCGGCGCGCAGTTCGGCCCGGGCGCGGTCGGCCCACGGCGCCGCGCCGAGCCGCGCGAACGCCTCCAGCGCCGCGTGCAGCCGCGCCCGGGCGTCGTTCCGGCGGCGTGACCTGCGGAGCCACTCTCCGTACAGCAGCTCGGTGCGCGCCTGCTCGAAGGGGGTGCCGCCCTCGCGGTGCAGGGCGAGGGCCTTGGAGTACAGCGGGTCTGGGTCGTCCGGGGTCAGGAGGGCCGCGCAGCGTGCCGCGATGGCCTGCACCCAGGGCTGCTGGGTCTGCGCGGCCCAATCGCCGTACCAGTCGGCGGCGTCCCGCGCGCGCTCAGGGGCACCGGCGCGGACGGCCGCCTCGACAAGGTCGGGCAGGGCGGCGATGGCGCCCTGCCGGGAGGGCCCGGCGACGACGTCGGCAAGACGTTCCAGAGCCGCGTCGTACCGGCCGAGCCCGAGGTCGAGCAGGCTGCGCGCGGCGGCGGCGTGCACGTTGCTCGGCGGGAGTCCGCGTGACAGCGCCTCTTCTGTCAGCTCCAGGCAGCGTTCCTCGTCCCCCTGGATCGCGGCGAGCTGCCCCAGGCCGGTGTCGAGGTAGACGCGGATGCGGTGCTGGCCCGTGTCGGCGGCGATCCGCACGCCCTCGGTCGCGCCGGTCAGCGCGTCGCGGTACCTGCCGAGCAGCAGGTCGGTCCGGGTCCGGAGCATCAGCACGGGCGCGAGCAGCCCGATCGCGCCCCGGTCGCGGAAGCGCCGCTCCAGCTCCGCCGCGACCTCGGCCGCGCCCCGCACGTCACCGACCATGAGATGCCACATGCCCGCGCGGATCCGCTCGCGCGGCGCGTAGCAGGCGCTCATCGCGTCCATCAGCTCGCGCAGCGCCGCCACGCCGTCGGCCGGATCCGCGTCCGCGAGCGGGTTCTGCCCGGCGAACACCCGGCTCAGGGCCCGCAGGTGCGGCGCGTTCGGGACGCCGAGGCGCGCGCCCTCGGCGGCGATGCCGTCCATCGCGGCGAAGTCGCCCGCGTTGGCGGCCGCCACCGCGGCCTGGAAGTACAGGTAGCCGGACGTGCGGGGATCGACCCGCGCGACCGTCGCCGCCGTCTCGGCGAACAGGCGGTGGGCGTCCGCCGCCCGGTCCTGCTCGTCGGCGAGGGACGCCCGGATCAGCGTCAGCTCCGCCCGCGCCAGCGGGTCCGGCAGGTCGGGCTCCGCCCGCGCCGCCAGCTCGACGGCGCGCTCGGGCAGCCCCGCGTCGGCCGACGCCCGCGCCGCCGCCGCCAGCCGCCGGCCGCGCTCGGCCGGGTCCGGGGTGAGACCGGCGGCGGCCTCGTACATGGCGGCGACGGCCGCGTTGCCGCCCGCGTTCCGCTCGGTCTCGGCGGTCCTCTCCAGGACGGCCGCGACGCGCTCGTCCGGTTCCGTCACCGAGCGGGCCAGATGCCAGGCGTGGTGGCACACGTCGCCGCGCTCCAGGTAGGCCTCCGCCAGCGCCCGGTGGGCGGCGAGGCGCTGTCCGAGCGTCGCCTCCCGCACGGCGGCGGTGCGGATCAACGGGTGCCGCACCTCCAGCCGCCCGTCGGGCGTGGTGCGCAGCAGGCCCGCGCGCTCGGCGGGCTCCAGGTCGCCGATGGAGGCGGGGGCGCCGAACCGGCCCGCCGCCTTCACCACCACCCCGGCGTCGCCGAGATCGTCCACCCCCACGAGCAGGACGAGCCCGCGCGCCGGCTCGGGCAGCGCGGCGATCCGCTCGGCGAACGACCGCAGGATCCGCTCGTAGGCCGACCCGTGGCCGCCCCGGCCCGGCAGTTCGAGCAGCGCGAGGGGGTTGCCCATCGCCCCCGCGAGGATCTCCCGCCGGACGTGGCCGGGCAGGTCGGGGGCGCGCTCGGCCAGCAGCCCGGCTGCCGCGTCCTCGTCGAGGCCGCGCAGGCGCAGCTCGGGCAGCCCCTGCGCGACGAACTCCGGCGCGGCGCACTCCGGCGCGACGGCGTCGCGGGCCGCGAAGACGACCGCGATGGGCTCGGCGTCGAGGCGGCGGGCGGCGAACAGCAGCGCCTCGGCGGACGAGCCGTCCATCCAGTGCGCGTCGTCGACCAGGCAGAGCAGCGGCCGCTCCTCCGCCAGGTCGGACAGCAGGGTCAGCACCGCGAGACCCACGAGGAACCGGTCGCTCTCGGCCTCCGGGCCGCCCATGTTGAGGGCCGCGCGCAGGGCCTCGGCCTGCGCGTCCGGGAGGCCGCCGATCCGGTCGAGGTGGCGGCCGAGCAGCAGGTGCAGGCCCGCGTACGGCATGGTGCTCTCGGTCTCGACGCCCGTCCCGCGCAGGACGCGCATGCCGTCGGCGGCGCCGGCGGCGTGGTCGAGGAGGGCGGACTTGCCGATCCCGGCCTCGCCGCGCAGGACGAGGGCGCCGCTGCGCCCGGCGCGGGCCCGGTCGAGGAGCCCGTCGATCGCGGCCAGTTCCCGGTCCCGCCCGTACAGCATGCGCTCACCCTACTCAGCCCGCCGCGGCGCCCGGATGGTTGAAGCCCTCACCTCGGGTATCGCCACGAGTCGTACGCCCCCGGCGCCGAACACCGACAGGAGGTTGTCATGGCCGACCAGGCCACCAAGGAGAACGTCGTCGATCTGCTGCTCGCGCAGCACGAGGAGATCCGCCACCTCGCCACGACCGTGGAGAAGAACCACGGCAAGGTGCGCAAGGACGCGTTCGACCGGCTGCGCAGGCTTCTCGCCGTGCACGAGACCGCCGAGGAGGAGGTCGTCCACCCGTTCGACCGGCGCGGGGACGGCTCCCGCGTGGTGGACGCGCGGCTGGAGGAGGAGAACAAGGCCAAGGGCGTTCTGTCGGACCTGGAGAAGATGGACCCGGAGTCCGCCGACTTCGAGGAGACGTTCGCCAGGTTCCACCGGGACCTGGCGGCGCACGCTTCGCACGAGGAGAAAGAGGAGTTCCCGCGCATCGCCCGCGAGGCCACGCCCGAGCAGATGCGCGGCATGGCCAAGGCCGTCAGGGCCGCGGAGGCGATCGCGCCGACCCATCCCCACCAGGGGACGGAGTCGCCGACCAAGAACCTCGCGGTCGGGCCGGTGGCGGCCGTCGTCGACCGCGTCCGCGACGCCATCGGCAAGGCGCGCGGCTGACCGTCCCGGGGGCGGCCCCGCCGGGCCGTCCCTCCCTTGAGGAGGTGCGATGACCCACCGGAAGAACGACGAGGACAAGCCGCTCGCCGACCGGCGCGCCGAGGCGGGGGCGCCGCAGGAGGACGACGCCGACGTGGGGGGCGAGCACACGCCCGGCCCCACCGACCCGCCGAACGCCGAGGCCGACGCCCCGGGCGGGGAGGACGACGGCTACAGCCCGCAGACCGAGGTCCCCTGATCCGCCCGGGGCGCCGTGCCCCTCACTCGCTGTCGTCGTCGCGGTCGGCCCCGACCGTGACGCCGACGACGTCCTGCAGTTCGCTCAGGACCGCGGCGAGTTCCGGGACCGAGCCCGTCCCCTCCAGCGTGAGCGTCACCACGGCGTTGCCGGGGCGCCGCCGGTCGGGTTCGCGCCGGTCCCGGCGCTCGTCGCGGCCGCGGTCGGAGTCGTCCGGCAGGTGGTCGCGGTCGACGTGGACCTCCAGGATCACGAAGTCGCGCCGCGTGGCCTCCATCAGGACCTGCCGCAGCGCGCCCCGCCCGTCCCCGTAGACGATCCGCAGCCGCGCGACCCCGGCCCGGCGGTAGCGCTCCAGCGGGAGCCTCTTCGTCAACCCGCTGAGCCCGTACACGACGAGGAAGTGGATCGCGGTGACCGCCACCGCGAGGACCGGCAGCCCGCCGCCGGCCGCCATGCCGACGGCCGCCGTCACCCACACGACGGCGGCGGTCGTGAGCCCGCGCACCGCGTCCCGGCGGACGAAGATCAGCCCGCCGCCGATGAACCCGATGCCGGACACGATCTGCGCCGCCACCCGGGAGGGGTCCAGCGAGACGTTCCCGGGGACGTTCTCGAAGCCGTACTTGCTGACCAGCATGAACAGGGCCGCGCCGACGCCGACGAGGGTGTGCGTGCGCAGTCCCGCGCTCTTGTTGCGCAGCCCTCGTTCCAGCCCGATCGCGGCCGACAGCACCATGGCGAGCAGCAGCTCGCCGATCTCCACCCAACCCTGCCCGGGGGACAATTCGAACACCCTCGTACCACCCCTCCCTCTTCCGTTGTCCATCGGCCGGACCGCCCCGGCCGGCGCGCGCGCCGGCCGGGCGGCAGCAGACGGGAGGCCGCCCCGGACTCTCTCCGGGGCGGCCTCCGGCCTGCTGCTAGGCGGGGTGCGGCGGCTTCTGGTCCGGCGGCGTTCCGCCGCCCTTGCCGCCGCCCCTGTCCCCCTTGTCGGTGCCGTGCGCGTGGCCCTTGGCCCTCGTCGACTTCGGGTCGGTGGCCTCGGGCGCCGGTTCGTCCGTCACCGCGGTCCTCCCGGACCGCCGGATCTCGGGCTGCTGCGGGTTCGGCATGTGCTCGACTCCTAAGCGCTGGACGGTTCGGGACGCAGCGGGTCGTGCCCCACGCTCATCAGCGCGTGGCGCCACTGCTCGTCCCGTTCCGCGTTCGGCGGTCGGTGCTCCAGGCGGTCCTCCACGTAGTCGACGACCTCCTGCATCACCTCCCCGTCGCTTTCGGTCAGGTCGACCTTCCGCTTGCGCAGCACGTCCACCACGCGGGCGCCCAGCTCCGACACCCCGGGGCCGGGGCCGTCGGCCGGGAACGCCTCCTCGCCGGACGCGTCCGTGAGCAACCAGGTGCGCAGTTCGTCGGAGGTCATGTTCACGAGCCGGTGGAAGTCCTCCCACGCCAGCTCCACCTCGGGCGATACGCGGTTGTTCATAAGCAAAACTCCCTGTACGCGTTCACGCCCGCCGTACCCGGAGACCGCTGCCCCATTCGTCCAAACTTGTATTACTACGGCCGGAACTATCCCCGGGGCACCGGGAACGCTCCGCGTTACAGCCGGAGACGCACGGGGACACGACCCGCATGGACCACTCGGAAGCCCCCGTCCTGGACGCCCTCGCCGCCTACCACCGCGAGCAGCAGCTCCCCTACACCCCGCCCGGCCACAAGCAGGGCCGCGGCGCCGACCCGCGCGCCCGCGAGGTGCTGGGCGACGCGGTCTTCCGCTCCGACGTCCTCGCCATCTCCGGCCTCGACGACCGGGAGTCGAACCACAAGGTGCTGGAGCGCGCACAGGAGCTGATGGCCGACGCCGTCCACGCCGAGCAGGCGTTCTTCTCGACCTGCGGCAGCTCCCTGTCGGTGAAGAGCGCCATGCTGTCGGTCGCGGGCCCGGGCGAGAAACTCCTGGTCGGGCGGGACGCCCACAAGTCGGTCGTCTCAGGACTCATCCTCTCCGGAGTCCGCCCGATCTGGGTCGAGCCGCAGTGGGACGCGGACCGGCACCTGGCCCACCCGCCCTCGCCCTCGGCGTTCGCGGCGCGGTTCCGGGAGCACCCCGACGCGCGCGGCGCCCTCGTCACCAGCCCGACGCCCTAAGGGACGTGCGCCGACCTGTCCGCGATCGCCGCCGTCTGCCACGAGCACGGCAAGCCCCTCATCGTGGACGAGGCGTGGGGCGCGCACCTGCCGTTCCACGAGGACCTGCCGACCTGGGCCATGGACGCCGGCGCCGACGTGTGCGTGACGAGCGTCCACAAGATGGGCGCCGGGCTGGAGCAGGGGTCGGTCTTCCACCAGCAGGGCGACCTGGTCGACCCGGCCGTCCTCAGGGCCCGGGAGGACCTGCTCGGGACGACCAGCCCGTCCGTCCTGATCTACGCGGGCCTGGACGCGTGGCGGCGGCAGATGGTGGAGCACGGGCGCGCCCTGCTGCAGGACGCGCTGGACCTGGCGGCCGACGCGCGCTCGCAGATCGCGGCCCTCGACGGCTTCGAGGTCCAGGGCCGGGAGGAGTTCACCGGCCCCGGGCTCGCCCACGACTTCGACCCGCTGCCCCTCGTCATCGACATCGCCGGCCTCGGCGTCACCGGCTACCGGGCCGCCGACTGGCTGCGGGAGCACCACCGCGTCAACATGCACCTGTCCGACCACCGGCGGATCAGCGCGCAGTTCACCTTCGCCGACGACAAGGAGACGGCGGGGATGCTGCTCGGCGCGCTGCGCGACCTCCACGACCACCTCGACGACCTGCGCGGGGCGCCGGCGGTCGAGGTGCCGTCCCCCCGGGGACCTGCGGCTCGAACTCGTCGTGCTGCCCCGGGACGCGTTCTTCGGCCCGGCCGAGCAGGTGCCCGCCGCCGACGCCGTCGGCCGCGTCAGCGCGGAGATGCTGACCCCGTACCCGCCCGGCATCCCGGCCGTGCTGCCCGGCGAGCGGATCAACGCCCCGGTCATGGAGTACCTGCGTTCCGGCGTCGCCGCCGGGATGGTCGTCCCGGACGCGGCCGACAGCACCCTCGACAGCGTGCGGGTGTTCGTCGAGGACTGACGGGACGGCCCCGGCGAGGCGGAGCCGCCGCAGGTGGCGGGGCGGCGCTGTGGAAGACTCCTACCGGCACGGCGGCTAGATGGGGAGCGTCATGGAGTTGGTCCACTCGGGCAAGGTCAGGGACGTCTACGCGGACGGCGACGAGCTGATCCTCGTCGCGTCGGACCGGGTGAGCGTCTACGACGTCGTCCTTCCGACCCCGGTCCCGGACAAGGGGAAGATCCTCACGCAGCTGTCCCTCTGGTGGTTCGAGCGGCTCGCCGACATCATCCCGAACCACGTCGTCTCGGCCACCGACGTCCCCGAGGAGTGGGCCGGGCGCGCCATCCGCTGCCGCCGCCTCGACATGCTCCCCGTCGAGTGGATCGCGCGCGGGCACCTCGCCGGGCTCGGCCTGAAGGAGTACCAGAAGTCGGGCACGGTGTCGGGCGTCTCCCTGCCCGACGGCCTGGTCGAGGCGGACCGGCTGCCTGAGCCGATCTTCACGCCGACCACCAAGGCCGCCGAGGGCCACGACGAGTTCATCACCTACGACGACGTGGTCCGCGAGATCGGCGACGACACCGCCGCCCGCCTCAAGGACGTCACCCTGGAGATCTACCGGCGCGGCGCGGCCCTCGCCGCCGAGCGCGGCATCATCATCGCCGACACCAAGCTGGAGTTCGGCCGCGCCGCCGACGGCTCCCTCGTCCTCGGCGACGAGGTGCTCACGCCCGACTCGTCCCGCTTCTGGCCCGCCGACCAGTGGGTGCCCGGCCGTCCGCAGCACTCCCTCGACAAGCAGTTCGTGCGCGACTGGAGCAGCACGCTCGACTGGGACCGCACCCCGCCCGGCCCCGCCATCCCCGACGAGGTCGTGGAGGCCACCCGCGCCCGCTACGTCGAGGTCTACGAGCGCCTGACCGGCACCGCCTGGACCTCCTGACCCGGCGCCGGGCGCGCGTCGGCCGGGCCCGGCGCGCAGCCGGGGCAGGCTCGGGCGAGCCGCTCCGCCACCTCGGCGCGGCGCCGGAGGAGCGCGCGGATCTCCGCGTCGATCGCGGCGAGCCCGCGCCGGTAGACGGCGACCGACTCCGGGCAGGCCGCGCCGTCGGCGTGGCCCGCGCGCAGGCAGTCGACGAACGGGCGCGTGTCGTCCAGCGTGAAGCCCGTCTCCAGCAGCGCGCGGATCTGCGCGACGAGCCGCAGGTCGGACTCCTCGTACTCGCGGTAGCCGTTGGCCGCGCGCCGCGCCGGCAGCAGCCCCTGCTGCTCGTAGTAGCGCAGCATGCGGGTGCTCACGCCCGCGCGGGCGGCCAGTTCCCCGATCCGCATCGGCCCTCCTCGCCTTCACGGGCGACGGTACTCCTTGACACCGCCGTCAATGTCAAGGCCGGCGGGCCCGGTGGGACGGGCCCGGCGGACGCCGCCGGGCCCGCCCCGCGGTCACGCCGTCAGCGTCCCTGGAGGCCGCGGACGTTGTCGCCGAACGTCCAGCTCCTCGACCCGTCCCAGTTGATCGACCAGGTCATCAGGCCTTTCAGCTGGCCGTTGAAGTGGTTCCACGCCTGGCCGACGAGGGCCGGTGACATGTACCCGCCGCCCGCGCCCGGCTGCGCCGGAAGGCCCGGGGCCTGCTTGTCGTAAGGGACCTTGATGGTGGTGCCCTGGACGGTGAGGCCGTTGTTCAGGCACTCGGTCTGCTTCACGAAGCCCTCGACCGTCCCGGCGGAGTAGGAGTCGCCCGAGCAGCCGTACATGCTGCCGTTGTAGTACTGCATGTTCAGCCACCACAGCCGGCCGTTGTCCGCGTACTTCTTGACGATCGGCAGGTAGGCGCCCCAGATCGAGCCGTAGGTGACGCTTCCGCCGGTCACGTAGGCGGTCTCCGGTGCCATCGTGAGCCCGAAGTTGGACGGCATCTGGCCGAGCACGCCGTCGATGATGCGGATCAGGTTGGACTGCGACGCCGACAGCTGGTTGATGTTCCCGCTGCCCGACAGGCCCGTCTCGATGTCGATGTCGATCCCGTCGAAGTTGTACTTCTTCAGGATCGGCACGACCGTCTGGACGAACCGGTCGGCGACGGCGCTGGAGCTGAGGTCGATGCCCGCGGCGGCGCCGCCGATCGACATCAGGATCGTCGCGCCCGCGGCCTTCGCCGCGCACATCTGGGCGGGGGTGGAGACCTTGACCGTCGAGTCCATGCCGTCCTCCCACAGGACGGTGCCGTCCGAGCGGATGACGGGGAACGCCGCGTTGATCACGTTGTAGCCGTGCTGCCTGATCACCGGGTTGTCGATCGGCGTCCAGCCGAACGGCGGGTGGACGCCGTTGGACGCGCCGTCCCAGTTCTCCCAGTAGCCCTGGAGGATCTTGCCGGCGGGCTTGGACTTCACCGCGCAGGTCTCGTTCCCGCCGGGCGGCGGGGTGGTCGGCGGGTCCGTGGGCGGCGTGGTGGGCGGGTCCGTGGGCGGTCCCGTCGTGTCGCAGGTGCCCAGCTCGCGCCACAGCGTGGGGGTGGAGGCGGGGTTCCAGTTCGCGCCCGGGTAGGCGGTGTGGGCGACGATCGCCTCGTAGCCGCGGCCGGTGTAGACGACCTTGTCGCCGACCTTGTAGGAGGTGCCCTCCGCCCAGGCCGGATACGTGCAGGCGATCGCGGACGCGGGCTGGGCCGACGAGGGCGCGGAGACCGCGACCAGCGTGCCGAACGACAGGACGGCCGCCGCGGCGGCGGAGGCCAGCGCGGCTCCGGCCGCGCGTCTGGAGGGTCTGCGCTCGAAGCGCGCGTGCTTGGGCTTCACGGGGGGACGACTCCTCAGCTGAGCGGGACACAGAGGAGCCGGTGCAAGAGCCGAACAAGTCCCGTGGGGACTCTCCCAGAGCAAGGCACGTACGACCGGCGTGGACGCCAGTTAGAGGGTAACCGTCCCGCCCGGGCCCGTGAAGCCCTCGGAAGGGGGGTCGTTCAGAAGGTCGCGGTGCGGTCCGACGGGACGATCTCCTGGCCCAGCGGGGTGAGCGAGATCGGGATCAGCTTGAAGTTGGCGATGCCGAACGGGATCCCGATGATCGTGATGCAGAGCAGGACGCCGGTGACGAGATGCCCGAGGGCCAGCCACCACCCGGCGAAGACGATCCAGATGATGTTCCCGATGAGCGAGCCCGCGCCCGCGTCCCGCCGGGGGACGGTCGTCCGGCCGAACGGCCACAGGGCGAAGCCCGCGATGCGGAACGAGGCGATGCCGAACGGGATGGTGATGATGAGGATGCAGCAGATCAACCCGGCGACCACGTAGCCCATCGCCATCCAGAAGCCCGCCAGGACCAGCCAGAGGACGTTCAACAGCGTGCGCACGAGTTCCCCCCGAGAGTAATCAAATGCTGTTATTTCACACCGTCCCCCGACTCAAACCGGCGGGCCGTGTGAAGAAGACCGTAGGGCACCCCGCCCGGTCGTGGACGCGCTTGACCTTGACACGGTGACAGGCTCTTCACTGCGACCAGGGAGGTGGTCACGATGACCATGCCGGATACGGACCGGGCTTTCCGGGCGCTGGAGAACGGCGACGCGTCGGTGCGGCTGCGCGCGGCGATGGCGGTCGGCACGGCCCCGGACCCGGCGTTCGTCGAGAAGCTCCTCGAACGGTGCGCGGTCGAACCGGAGTTCTTCGTGCGCGACATGCTCACCTGGGCGCTGACCCGCCACCCGTCGTCGACGACGGTTCCGAGGCTCGTCGAGGAACTCGGCTCGGAGCACGCGCAGGCCCGCAGCCAGGCCCTGCACACCCTGTCCAAGGTCGGGGACCCGCGGGCGTGGCCGGCGATCACGCGGGAGCTCCTGACCGGCGCCGACGACGAGGTGGCGCGGAGCGCCTGGCGAGCGGCGGTCGTGCTCGCGCCCGAGGACGAGCGGCCCGAGCTGGCGGCGGTGCTGGCGTCCCAGCTCGGGCGCGGTGACCGCGCGATGCGGCAGAGCCTCAGCCGCGCGCTGATCGCCCTCGGCGAGGTGATCCTGCCGGTGCTGCGCGCCGCTCAGGCGAAGCCCGACCCGGGCGTGCGCGTGCACGCGATCGCCACGGAAAGGCTGCTCCGCGACCCCGACGCGGGGTTCGAGTTCGCGATCGAGGAGGCGAAGCGCATCATGGTCCTCGGCGCGAACGGGCAGGAGGAGTGACGGGCGGTGTTGATCGGTGACGTGGCGCGGCGGTCCGGGGTCAGCGCCCGCATGCTCAGGCACTACGAGTCGCTCGGCCTGCTGCGCCCGACGGGCCGCACCGGCGCGGGCTACCGCGAGTACTCCGCTGACGACATCCGGCGGATCTTCCACATCGAGAGCCTGCGGTCGCTGGGGCTGTCGCTGCGTGAGGTCGGGCGCGCGCTCGACGACCCCGGTTTCGCGCCCGCGGAGCTCGTCGCCGGCCTCGTCCACCGGACGCGGGAACGCATCGCCCGCGAGACGGAGCTGCTCACGCGGCTCCGCCGGATCGACGCCGCGGAACCCGCCGGCTGGGAGGACGTCCTCCAGATCGTCGCGCTCCTCCAGGCGCTGGGGTCGGAAAGCGCCGGGAAGCGCCAGCGCGCGGCCCTGTCCTCGGTCGAAGAGGTGCCGGTGGAGGCACTGGTCGAGGCGGCCCTGAGCGAGACGGACACGAACGTCGCCGGAGCCCTCCGATGGGCTCTGGCGCGATCGGGCGACAGCGCGTTGGCGCCGCTGGCGGAGGGCCTCGCCTCACCGGCCGCCGAGGTGCGGAGACGGGCCGTCCTGGCGATCGCCGAGCTACAGGGCGACGGGGCGGCCGCACTCCTGCGGGACGCCCTCGCGAGCGCGGACGTCGTGGTCCGCAGGCACGCGGCCCTCGCGCTCGGGACCCGGGGAGGGGAGGACGCCGTCCCGACGCTGATCGACATGATCGTCGAGGAGGCGAACGACGTCGACGCGGCCGACGCCCTGAGCGCCCTGGCGAGCCGTCCCGCGCTGGCGGAACAGATCGCCGCCGGCCTCGTCGACCACCTCGCCCAGGGCACCGCCGACTCGTCCGCCCGCCGACGGCTGACCCAGGCGCTGGCCGACATCCCGGGCCCCACGGCATCCCGCGCCCTCGCGGACCTGTCCCAGGACGAAGACCGCGCCGTCGCCCTCACCGCGACCTACATCCTGAGCCTCCGCGACGCACAGGTGTAAGCGAAGCGGCCCTGCCGGACATCTCTGGGCGACACCGACCCGAGAGAAGGGAGCCGGCGTGCCCGATCCAGACGGGGGATTCACCCGGTTGTGGGACGCGCACTACGACGATGTGCTCAGGTACGCGGCGCGGCGGATCGACCACGAGACGGCCCGGGACATCGCCGCGGAGACGTTCCTGGTCGCCTGGCGGCGGCGCGGCGACATCCCGCCGGACCGCACGTTCCCGTGGCTGCTGAACGTCGCCCGCAACGTCCTCGCCAACGAGATGCGGGGCCGCCGGCGCCGCACCCGGCTGTGGGACCGGCTGCGCGGCGACGCTCCGCGCGCGCCCGCCGCCGACGTGGCGTCCGGCCTGGCCGAGGGCGGCCGCATGGCCGCCGCGCTCGGCCGCCTGTCCGACCGCGACCGGGAGGTCCTCCAGCTCGTCGGCTGGGAGGGCCTCGACGCGAAGGCGGCGGCGACCGCGGCGGGCTGCTCGGTCAAGGCGTTCTCCGTGCGCCTGCACCGCGCCCGGCGCCGCCTGACCGCCGCCCTCGCCGAGATCGACGCCGCCGACCGTCCCGCGCCCGCCGCCCCGCTGCAAAGGAGCCCCCAGGTATGAACGACCTCCACGAAGTCCGCCGCATCATGGCCCCGGCCGACCCCTGCCCGCCCGGCGCCTTCGAGGGCGCCGCCCACGACCCGGCCGGACGCGCCGCCTTCGAGCGGATCACCGCGTCCACGGCCCGCCGCACCGGCCCGTCCCGCCGGACGACGTTCCGCCTCGTCGCCGCGGGAGGCGTCGCCGGAGCGCTCATCGCCGGCACCGCCGTCGCCACGAGCGGCGGCGGCACGCACCGCCCGGCGCCCGTGGCGGCGACGGAGGCGCAGCAGGTGCTGAACGTCGCCGCGACGTTCGCGCTGAAGCAGCCGTTCACCGCGCCGCGTCCCGGCCAGTGGGTCTACACCGAGACCCGTTACCGGCGCAGCGGCGTCCCTGGCCGCGGCCAGATCGTCAAGCCCGGTTCGCCGCTGAAGACGCAGGTCGATCGGAATTGGGTCCGGGCGGACGGCAAGCGCATGGCGCTGTACGACCACGGCAAGCTCGTCACCTCCGCCACGGGCGGGGGGACGCCGCCGATCGACTACGCCACCGTCGCCAAGCTGCCCACCGACCCGGACGGGATGCTGGCCTGGGCCCGCAAGCAGAAGACACCGGCCGACCCGAACGGGGGCGCGTTCCAGCTGCTCGGGTCACTGCTGCTGAACAACGGCGTGCTGCCGCCGGCGCAGACCGCCGCCGCCTACCGCGCGATGGCGAAGATCCCCGGCGTCACCGTGGACCGGGCGGCCAAGGACGGGGCGGGGCACACGGCGGTCTCGGTCTCGTTCCTCATCGAGGGCTGGGCGAAGGACGAGATCCTCCTGGACCCGTCCACCTACGCCTACCGGGGCCACCGCACCACCGTCGCCCGGGACCACACCATGCCGGACGGGGGACGCTTCCTGAAGGGCGCCGTCGAAAGCCAGTCCGTCCGCCTGACCGCAGGCGTCGTGGACGAGCCCGGCCAACGCCCCTGACCTCCCGCTCGTAGAAACGAGGGCCGCCCGACCAACGGGCGGCCCTCGCCTCGTCCCGTCCGGCGGACGGAGGGAACCGTTCTGGAGCCGGGATGATCGGATCTGGGTGATCGTGAAAGGGGACGGTATGGAGTCAGGACGTGGAGAGGCCGAGTTCCTGGAGGCGAAGTCGCTCCAGGAGCAGGGGCAGGTGCGGGAGGCCGAGCGGCTGTTCAGGGTGGCTGCTGAGGCGGGGCATGTCGACGCCATGCTGAAGCTCGGCATCCTGGTCGTGGAGCGGGACGAGGCCGAGGCCGAGCGGTGGTGGCGGGCGGCGGCCGACGCGGGCGACCGGGTCGGGCAGCTCAATCTCGGCATCCTCTGCTCGGGCCAGGGACGGGACGAGGAGGCGGAAAGCTGGTACCGCACGTCGGCCGAGGCGGGGGAGGTCGACGCTCGGCACAATCTCGGGCTGCTGCTCATCCGCCGTCGTGACGTGCAGGGAGCCGCCGAGCAGTTCCGCATCGCGGCCGAGGCAGGGCGCGCCGGTTCGATGACCAACCTCGGTCTGGCGCTCGGGGAGATGGGGCAGGCGGAGGAGTCCGAGGAATGGCTGCGGCGCGCCGCCGAGGAGGGCGACGGCCGTGCGCTCAGTGCCCTCGCCAATCACCTGTACTCCCAGGGCCGACGGGAGGAGGCCGACGAGTGGTGGGAGAAGGGCGCGGCTGCGGGTGACCCGGACTCCCTGTTCAACCTCGGGGTCCGTTGCGAGCACAAGGACGACATGGCCGGGGCCGAGCAGTACTTCCGCAGGGCCGGGCAGGCCGGGCATCCGCGGGGTGAGGCGAGGGCGACGGCCGTGGCGCGCGGAGTCCGCGCGAACGGCGCCCCCTACATGCCCGGCCTCTTCTGACCGGTCTCCCTTCAGGAGAGGGCGGCGAGTTTGTGCCGGAGGAGGGCGCGCTCGCGGTCGTTGGCCGCGAGTTCGACGGCTCGTTCCAGTTCCGTGCGGGCTTCGTCGGGGCGGCCCAGGCGGGTGAGGAGTTCGCCGCGGACGCTGGGGAGCAGGTGGGAGTTCGCCAGGGCGCCTGAGGCCGCCAGGTCGTCGACGATCGCGAGCGCGGCGGCAGGGCCGTTCGCCATCGAAACCGCCACGGCCCTGTTGAGGTCGACCACGGGAGACGGGGCCAGGCGGCCCAGCGCCTCGTAGAGGAGGACGATGCGGTCCCAGTCGGTCTCGGCGACCGAGGGGGCGAGGGCGTGGCACTCGGCGATCGCCGCCTGGAGGCCGTAGGGGCCCAGGCCGCGGCCCGCCTTCTCGGCGCGGGACAGGGCGGCGCGCCCCCGGCGGATCGCGGCGCCGTCCCAGCGGGTGCGGTCCTGGTGCTCCAGCAGGACCGGCTCGCCGTCCGGGGCGGTGCGGGCGGGGAAGCGCGCGGCGGTCAGCTCCAGCAGCGCCAGCAGGCCGTGCGCCTCCGGCTCGTCCGGCATCAGCCGGGCCAGGACGCGGGCCAGCCGCCGCGCCTCGCCCGCGAGGTCGAACCGGATGAGCTCACCGCCCGAACTCGCCGTCGAGCCCTCGGTGAAGATCAGGTAGACGACGTTGAGGACGGAGGGGAGGCGCTCGGCCCGCTGCCCGGCCGCCGGCGCCTCGAACGGCACCCGGGCCGCGCCGAGCGTCTTCTTCGCGCGGGTGATCCGGGCCTGGACGGTCGCGGTCGGGACGAGGAAGGCACGGGCGATCTCGTCGCTGGTCAGGCCGCCGACCACGCGCAGCGTCAGCGCGATCCGCGCCTCCCGCGACAGGACGGGGTGGCACGAGACGAACATGAGCGCGAGCACGTCGTCGTCGATCCGGTCGGGGTCCCAGAGCACGTCGTCGTCCTTCTCGGGCGGGCGTCCGGTGGCGGCGCCGCCCTCGTCCAGGTCGTGGGCGAGGGCGGCGTACCGCTCGTCGAGGGCGGAGCGGCGGCGGAACGCGTCGATCGCGCGCCGCCGCCCCACGGTGAGCAGCCACCCCGACGGGTTGCGGGGGACGCCGTCGCGCGGCCAGGTCACGAGCGCCTCGGCCAGCGCCTCCTGCGCGAGGTCCTCGGCCAGCGCGAAGTCGCCGGTGTAGCGGGCGAGGGCGCCGACGATCCGCGCCGACTCGATCCGCCAGACGGCGGCGACGGCCTCGCGGCCGGTGGGGTCGCCCGTCACAGCTGGCCGGTGGCCTCGCGCCAGGCCCGCTCCTTCCGGATCCACTCGTTGTCCTGCGGGAACTCGTCGATGGTGGGGACGCGGCGGATCTCGGTCTTGAAGCCGGGACCGGCCGGCGCCCGCCGGGCCCACTCGACGGCCTCCTCCTTCGAGGCCACGTCGAGGATGTAGAACCCGCCGAACAGCTCCTTCGTCTCGCCGTACGGGCCGTCGGTGACGGCGGGCGGCTCGGAGGAGTGGTCGACGACCACGCTCTCGGACGGGTCGTCGAGCCCCTCGGCGGCGAGCAGCACCCCGGCCTGGATCAGCTCCTGGTTGAACCGGCCCACGGTCTCGATCATCTCGGCGGGGTCCGTGTCCGCCATGCCCGCGTACGCCTCGTCCGTCGCCCGCATGATCAGCATGTACTTCATCGCTCTGTCTCCGTGTGCGTCCGGGCCCCTCCGCGGGCCCTCTCATCCCTAGGTCGAACGGAGGACGGCTTGGATCGACACGTCCCCCCGTATTTCTTCCCAGAGACGTCGCCGCGCACGGAACACCTGGTCAGGGCGCTGCCTCAAGGGCGCCAGTACAGCGCCGGGTCAGGGTGGTCGACGAAGCCGAGGTCGCGGTAGAGGCGCTCGCCGTCGCGGGAGGCGTGCAGGTCCACGCGCGCGACGTCGCGCTCCCGGAACCAGTCGAGCAGGCCGTGCATGATCGCGCGGCTGTGGCCGCGGCGCCGGTGCGCCGGATCGGTGACCACGCCGATCACCTGGCCGAGGCGGCCGCTGGGCAGGTGCGGACCGGGCAGCCGCTGCTCGATGGTCCCGATCCCGCACGCGGCCAGGCCGCCGTCGCCGTCCACGACGAGGATCCGCACCGTGTCCGCCGTCAGCTGCTCCTTCAGCACCGTGGCGAGGGTGTGCCGCCACCCGTCGTCCCCGGCCGGCGGGGCGAAGAACTCCCCGCCGAGATCCTCGAAGAGCAGCGCCCGCAGCCGCACGAGCTCCGCGACGTCGCCTTCCACCGCCTGCCGCACCCCGGTGCGGCGTCCGTCCTGGTCCATGGGACAAGAGTGACGTAATCACTTCACGCACCTCAACCCTTACAGCGGACGCCGTGAACCGCGACGCGGCTGACCACGGCCGCCCTACGCGCCGGAGGCGGCCGTGCCGAAGGGGTTGTCGAGGACGTAGCGCCAGCGGCCGTCCGGGCCCCGGCGGGCGACGTCGGTGGCGGTGCCCTCGATGCGGACCGGGCCCTCGGCCCCCTCGCCTTCGATCACCCAGTCGACGATCAGCAGGGCGAGGTCGCCGGCGGAGTAGACGTGGCGCGGGGCGACCCTGATCGGCAGGCCGAGGGCCATGAAGCGGGCGTTGGCGGCGTGGGCGTCGGCGCCGGTCAGCGGCGTGCCCGGTGCGGGGACGAACACCGCCCCCTCCTCGTACAGCTCGGCGACCGCCGCCGGGTCGCCGCTGTTGAAACGGTCGGCGAAGACGGGCGCGACGTCCTCGGGGCGTTCGGCCAATGGGCGCATCGTCGTCCTTCCGGGTAGACAGGTCCAGGACGCGAAACGCTAGGAGGCGCTCTCGTGACTCACCAAACGGTCAGCCATCCGGGGCTGCCCGACGATCCGCGCGCGGGCGCGGCGGAGCCCACGCCGTCCTGCCCGGTGGAGATCACCCTGCACGCGCTGCGCGGGCGCTGGACGACGCTGGTGGTCCGCGAGCTCCTGCGGGGCGACCGCTCGTACAGCGAGCTGCGGCGGGCCCTCCCGACCCTGTCCGACAAGGTGCTGGCCGACCGGCTGGCGCAGCTCGCCGAGGCGGGCGTGCTCGAACGGGAGAGGCAGGCGGGCTGGCCTCCGCGCACGCGGTACGCGCTCACCGCGCGGGGCCGCCGCCTGGGGCCGGTGCTCCAGGCCATGTGGGACTGGGGCGCCGAAGCGTAGTCAGGCGGTCGGCCCCTCAATCGGGGGCTCCTCGCGCCGGGTGACGACGAACCCTCCGGCGGAGGATCGCGAGGTCGGGCATCAGGCGGGGGCGAGGGACTCCACCAGGGCGGCGGCGGGGGTTTCGGTCGTCTCCCGGAACGACTCCCCTGCCCAGAGGTTGACGCCCTCGGGGTCGCCTTGGGCCGCCGCCGCGCGGCGCAAGGGCGCCGTCACGTAGTGGACGTCCGGGTAGGCGGCGGGGGCGTCTCCCGAGTGCTCGGTGAGGAACCGGTTGACCAGCCCGCGCGCGGGACGTCCGCTGAACGCCCTGGTCATCGCGGTCGAGGTGTAGCGGGGGTCGGTGAGGGCGGCCTTGTGGACGTCGCTGGCACCGCTCTCCGGACAGCGCAGGAACGCCGTCCCGAGCTGGGCGGCGACGGCGCCGAGGGAGAGGACCTCGGCGACGTCGGCGGCCGTGGCCAGGCCCCCGGCGGCGATGAGCGGCTGCCGGGTCATCCCGCGGACGGCCGGGACCAGCGCGCGCAACGGCAGCGAGTCCTGGAGGGTGTTGGTGAACGAGCCGCGGTGGCCCCCGGCCTCCGGGCCCTGGAGGCAGAGCGCGTCGGCGGCGGACGCGTGGCGGACCTCGTCCACGGAGGTCACGGTGACGACGACGGTCGCGCCCCTGTCCTTGAGGGCGCGGATGACGTCCGGGGCGGGGCAGCCGAACGTGAAGCTGACGACCGCGGGCGGGTCGGACACCAGGTCGGCGATCTTCGCGTCGTAGTCGTCGTCGCGGGCGCCCGGGGTGCCCGGCTCCACGCCGAGGCGGGCGGCCTCGGGGGCGAGGAGGTCGCGGTAGGCGGCGACCTCGGCCGGGTCGATCTCGTCCAGGGACGGCATGAAGACGTTCATCCCGAACGGGCGGGACGTCAGCTCGCGCGTGGCGGCGATGTCGGCGCGCATGGCCTCGGTCGTCTTGTAGCCGGCGGCGAGGAAGCCGAGGCCGCCCGCGTTCGAGACGGCGGCGGCCAGCTCCGGCGTCGACGGCCCGCCCGCCATGGGGGCCTGCACGATCGGCAGGTCCACCGGCAAGGCGCTCGCTTCTGTCCCATTCCTGCTCACCATCCGCACGATAATCGCGGGGGACGCCGGGCGGTGACGCCGGGGTCGCGGCGAGGGAAGGGGGACGGCGTGCGGGTGCTGCTGCACTACGACATGGATCATGAGGAGCCCGGTCTCGACATCGTGAGCTGCTCGGAGCAGGACGACGCGCGGTTCGCGGGGCTGCTGCCGGACACCGAGGTGCTCTGGCACGTACTGCGCCCGGTGACGGCCGCCGACATGGACCGGGCGCCGAAGCTGCGGCTGATCCAGAAGCTCGGCACCGGCGTGAACACCATCGATCTGGACGCCGCGGCGGAGCGCGGGATCGCGGTCGCGAACATGCCGGGCCGCAACGCGCAGGCCGTCGCGGAGACGTCGCTGCTGCTGATGCTGGCGGCGCTGCGGCGGGTCGTGCCGTTCGACGCGCGGACGCGGCGCGGGGAGGGGTGGCCCGCCGGCCGGTCCCTGGTGGGCGGCGAGCTGGCCGGACGGACGGTCGGGCTCCTCGGCGGCGGCGAGATCGCGACCCTGCTGCGCGGGATGCTGGAGGCGATCGGGGCGACCGTCCTGTACACGACCCGGCGGCCCCGGCGCGACGACCCGGCCTGGCGCGAGCTGGACGATCTGCTGGGCGCCAGCGACGTCGTCTCGGTGCACGTCCCGCTGACGAACGAGACCCGTCACCTGCTCGACGCCGGAAGGCTCGCGCTGCTGCCGGAGGGAGCGGTCGTGGTGAACACCGCGCGCGGCGCGGTGATCGACGAGGCGGCGCTGGTGGCGGCGCTCACGTCGGGACGTCTCGGCGGCGCGGGGCTGGACGTCTTCGAGAAGGAGCCCGTGGACGCGGGGAACCCGCTGCTGGCTCTCGACACTGTGGTCGTCATGCCGCACGTGGCGTGGCTGACCCGCGAGACGTGGGACCGCTACTTCGCGGTCGCCGCGGAGAACTGCCGCCGCCTCGCGCGCGGCGACGACCTCCTCCACCGCGTCGTCTGAACGCAGGCCCGACACGAGCAGAACCAAGTGGGCCCGCACGACGCCCACTCGAAGTCGCGGTTGCCGACGAACGGCGCGACGATCTCCCAGAACGGCTTCCACGAGTCGCTGAGGTGCTTGACCTCGCCCCTCAGGTACTCGACGTTGGCCGCCCCGTACTCGAAGAGCGTGATCTTCCGGCAGTACCCCAGCATGCTGAGGGTGGGGTACAGGTTCGACCCGGGCCCGACGTCGATTCCGTGGGAGAACTGTCCCTTTCCCTCGGAGTAGCGCCACAGAGCGATCTGGCTGAACCAGTTGGCCCCGCGCCCGAGGATCTGGGCGTCGTCGCCGCGGAGCTGCTTGTAGTTGGTCTCCCGGTACTTCTCCGGATCGAAGTTGTCCCGCCTGAAGCCGCCCCCGGGTGGATCCGGGGACGGCTTCGGCCGCGAGGTCTACCGGGTCAGACCGCGGCGGGGGCCCACCAGGTGAGGTTGGCGGGCGCCTGGGCCACCGGCTCGATGATCTCCCAGGCTTCGGCGAGCAGCCCGTCGTCGATGCGCCAGACGTCGACGACCGCGATCTCCGGGCCGTCCGGGATCCGCCGCCGCGTGTGCAGCACGACGTGCTCGCCGTCGGCCAGCAGGTGGCCGATCTCGACCTGCATGCCGGCGAGCGGGGTGAGCGCCGCCTCGACGGCGGCGAGCCATTCGTCCCTGGTCGAGGAGGCGTCCGGCCGGTGGTGCACGAAGTCCTCGCTGAGCAGCGGCCGGAGCCCCTCGGTGCTGCCCGTGGCGAGCAGCTCGGAAAGGGCCCGCTGAACGATTTCCTTGTTGGTCATGGCCGCAGTGTTCCGGCGGTGGCCGCGGACTGTCGATGAACTCCCATTTCATGGCGTTCCGTTCCACGATGAGTAATCTCGACGACCGTGGACACGATCGGGGAGCTCCTGCGGCAGTGGCGGCACCATCGGCGGCTCAGCCAGCTCGACCTCGCGATCGCGGCCGACGTCTCGGCCCGGCACGTCAGCCTCGTCGAGACGGGCAAGTCCAACCCGAGCGCCGCGATGGTGCTGCGGCTCGCGGACCAGCTCGACGTGCCGCTGCGCGACCGCAACCGGCTGCTGCTCGCGGCCGGCTTCGCCCCCCGGTACGCCGAACGGCCCCTCGACGACGACGCGCTGTCCGCCGCCCGGGGCGCGGTCGAGCGGGTGCTCCGCGCGCACGAGCCGTATCCGGCGCTGGCGTTCGACCGCCGCTGGAACATCGTCATGACCAACCGCGCCGTCGGGCCGTTCCTCGCGGAGGTCGACCCCGAGCTGCTCCGGCCGCCGGTCAACCTGCTGCGGCTCGGCCTGGACCCGCGCGGGCTCGCCCGCCTGGTCGTCAACCTGGCCGACGTGCGCGCGGTGTTCCGGTCGCGGGTCAGGCGCCAGCTCGCCGCCGCGCCCGACCCCGGCCTCGCGGCCCTCTACCGGGAACTGCTGGAACCCGGGCCCGAGGACGCGCCCTCGGACGCCGACGTCATGATCCAGATGATCGTCCGGTTCGGGGGGCGGGAGCTGCGGCTGTTCTCCACCATCACCACGTTCGGCACTCCCCTGGACATCACCCTGGACGAGGTCGCCGTCGAGTCGTACTACCCGGCGGACGCCGAGAGCGCCTCCTGGTTCGAGAACCCTGGCCCAGGGCTCACGGGACCAGTACCGGCTTGACGACCTTGCCGGACGTCGTGTCGGCCTCCGCCTCGTTGATCTGGGCGAGCGGGTAGGCGGTGACCAGCCGGTCGAACGGGAAGCGGCCCTGCCGCCACATCTCGATCATCCGCGGGATGAACGTGTGCGGGACGGCGTCGCCCTCGATGATGCCCTTGACCGTCCGTCCCATGAGCAGGAGGTTGGCGTCCAGCCGGTACTCGGCGGCGCCGACGCCGACCAGGCCGCAGACGCCGGTGGTGCGCAGCGAGGCGACCGCCGTCGAGACGACCTCCGGGACGGCCGTGGAGTCGAACGAGTACTGCACGCCCTCACCGCCGGAGATCGCCCGGATCTGGCCGGCGATGTCGTCGTCCGCCCCGTGGAGGACGTGGGTGGCGCCGAGCTCGCGGGCGAGGTCGAGCCGGGACTCGTGCAGGTCGACGGCGACGATCGTGGAGGCGCCCGCGATCCGCGCGGCCATCACGGCGGCCAGCCCGACCGCGCCCGCGCCGAAGACCGCGATGCTGTCGCCCGCGCGGACGCCGAGCGACACCAGCACGGAGGCGGCGCCGGTCTGCACGCCGCAGCCGAGCGGCCCGAGCATGTCGAGGGGGACGTCCTTGGTGACCGGGACGACGTTGCGGGCGGTCCCGAGGGCGTGGCTCGCGAACGACGACTGCCCGAACCAGCGCGTGTGGACGGGCTCGCCGCCGGGGCCGGTGGCGCGGGGCGCCCCGTCCAGCGGCATCGCGAGCATGTTGAGCGCGGTCATCTGCGGGCAGGCGCCGGGCTTGGCGGCGCGGCAGTTGGCGCACTCCCCGCACGAGTCGAACGACATGACCACGTGGTCGCCGACGGTGAGGCCGGTGACGCCGGGGCCGACCGCCTCGACCACGCCGGAGCCCTCGTGCCCGAGGACGACCGGCTTCGCGACGAGGTCGCCGGGGACGCGCCCGAGCAGGTCGGTGTGGCACATCCCCGCGCCCGCGATCTTGACGAGGACCTCGCCGGGCCCGGGGTCGGCGAGGTCGAGCGACTCGATCGTGTAGGGGGCGTCTGCGGCGCGCAGCACCGCGGCTTCGATCTGCACCGGGGGTTCCTTAGGCGAGGGAGTAGCGGACGGGGAGGCGCTTGAGGCCGCCGACGAAGGTCGTGGCGATGCCCTCCGGCGGCCCGGCGAGCTCGATCGAGCCGAGGCGGGGCAGCAGCTCCTCGAAGAAGGCGCGGACCTCGATGCGGGCCAGCGCCGCGCCCAGGCAGTAGTGGACGCCGAACCCGAACGCCAGGTGCCGGTTCGGGTCGCGGCCGACGTCGAAGCGGAACGGGTCGTCGAAGACCTCCTCGTCCCGGTTCGCGGACGGGTAGGACAGCAGCACCGCCTCGCCCTTGCGGATCGTGACGCCGCGCAGGTCGTAGTCCTCGGTGGCGGTGCGCATGAACTCCTTGACCGGCGTGACCCAGCGGATCATCTCGTCCACGGCGAGCGGCATCAGCTCCGGCTTCTCGCGGAGCCGCTCGATCTGGTCGGGGTGCTCGATGAGCGCGTGCAGGCCGCCGGCGATCGTCGCGCTGGTGGTGTCGTGCCCGGCCGTCGCGACGATCACGTAGTAGGACGCGGTGTCGAAGTCGTTGAGCGGCTCGCCGTCGACGCGCGCGTTCGCGATGGCGGAGGCGAGGTCGTCGGTGGGGTGCTTGCGGCGCTCCTCCGTCAGGCCCTGGAAGTAGGCGAAGAAGTCCAGCAGGACCTGGAGCTTCTCCTCGTTCGTCGTGCCCCGCTGGAACTCGGCGTCGTCGCCGCCGAACAGCTCCTGCGTGAGCTTCAGCATGCGGTCGAAGTCGCTCTCCGGCAGGCCGAGCAGCGAGAGGATCACGTACAGCGGGAAGTGGACGGCGACCTCGCGCGCGAAGTCGCACTCGCCGCCGAGCTCCACCATCCGGTCGACGTACCGCCTGGCCAGCTCGCGGACGCGCGGCTCCAGGGCCCGCATCGCGCGCGGCCGGAACCAGTCCGCGCCGATCGCCCGGATCACCCGGTGGTCGGGGTCGTCCATGTGGACGAGCGTGCGCAGCGCGATGCCCTGCTCCGCGCGCTGCCGGTTCAGCGCGTCGAACTCGGCGGTGCCGAGCACCGGGCGCGGGGCGTTGAGGAACAGCCGGTGGTTGCGCTCGATCTCCAGGACGTCCTCGTGCTTGGTGATCCCCCAGAAGGGCGTGTAGCCGGGGGCCTCCACCCGGTGCACCGGGGACTCGCGGCGGAGCAGCGCGAGGGACTCATGGAACCGCCGGTCGTCGGCGTAGGCCTTCGGGTCGGCGAGCGCCAGGCCCGCCTCCTCCACGGTCAGCGTCATCGCTTTCGCTCTCCTCGCTCACGGCGGCCGCCCCACAGGAACCTACGGTCCCGAATTGCGTTCGGTCAACGACCTTCGGAGCCATGTCGGCGGGCGCGGACGCCAGGACGCCGGGCGCGCCGCGGGGGCTCAGATGTCGCCGAAGTCGCCGTGCCGTCCGCGTCCGCTCGCGAACCGCCCGGCGCCCTCGACGGCATCCTCCATGGAGCGGAGGCCGTGGCGGTACTCGGCGGCGATCGCCTCGTCCTCGGGGAGGCCCTCCGCCTCCAGCGCCGACAGCCGGTCGCCCCGCAGGCAGGTCTGCGGGAACCGCGCCAGCCCGGCCGCCAGCTCCTCGGCCGCCTCCCGCGCCTTGCCCAGCGGGACGAGCCGGTTGGCGAGGCCGATCTCGAACGCCTCCCGCCCGTCCACCGGCCGCCCGGTGAGGATCATGTCCATGGCGCGGCTCGCGCCGATCAGCCGCGGGAGCCGGACCGTCCCCCCGTCGACGAGCGGGACGCCCCAGCGCCGGCAGTAGACGCCGAAGGTGGACGTCTCCTCCGCGACACGCAGATCGCACCACAGCGCCAGCTCCAGGCCCCCGGCGACGGCGTGGCCCGCGACCGCCGCAATGACCGGCTTGGACAGCCGCATCCGCGTGCAGCCGAGCGGCCCGTCGGCCGGGGGCGGGTCGAGGCGCGGGCCGCGGACGGTGCCGACCGAGGTGAGGTCGGCGCCGGAGCAGAACGTCCCGCCCTCGCCCCACAGGACGGCGACGCTCGCGCCGTCGTCCGCGTCGAACTCGCGGAACGCGGCGGCCAGCTCGCGCGCCGTCGGCCCGTCGACGGCGTTGCGCGTCGCCGGACGGGACATCACCACCGTGGTCACCGGGCCGTCCCACTCGATCCGTACCGCCACGCGCGGCCTCCTAGTCGTCGGTGAACGCGCCGTCCGCCAGCTCGTCGAAGCGTTCGAGCTCGTCCGCCGGGTCGTCGATCCCCCGCAGCGGACCGGGGTCGGCGAGGTGGCTCCGAGCGTAGAGCCGCGCGACCAGCGCCTTGCGGTCCTCGCCGGAATCGGCGCGCTCCCACCCGGCCTGCTCCAGCAGCAGCGCCGCCGCGTACACGTCGGCCATGTACTGGGCGAGCGGGTAGAGGCGCGCTTCGGCCACGTTCCTGTCGAGCCCGCGCCACTTCTCTATGGCCTCGCGGAGGTGCCCGATGCTCTGCCCGACCAGCGCGGCCGTCTCGTCGTCCCCGCCGGGCGCCCGCCGGACGGCCTGGCCGAGCCGTTCGAGGAACGGCTCGTGCGCGTCCTGCCGCTCGACGGCGCGGCGGACGTCCAGGCACAGGATGTTGTCGCCGCCCTCCCAGATGGGGTTGACCTGCGCGTCCCGCAGGATCCGCGCGACCGGCCACTGCTCGATGTAGCCGTTCCCGCCGTGGATCTCGATGGCGTCGCTCGCGGCCGTCACGCCCAGCCGCGCGGCCCGCAGCTTGATGAGCGCGGCCCCGAGCCGCAGCCGGGGACGTCCCAGGTAGCCGTCGAAGACGAGCGCCTGCACGGCCTCGGTCTCCACGATCAGCTCGGCGAGCTTGCGGCGCATGAGCGGCTGCGCGCCCAGCGGCGCGCCGAACGCCTCGCGCGCCCGCGTGTAGCAGAGCGACTCGACGAGGGCCCGCCGCGCGCAGCCGAGGCCCATCATCGAGATGCCGAGCCGGGCGCCGTTGGTCAGCTCCATCATGCGGGCCAGGCCCCTGCCGTCCCCGCCCTCGCCCGCGCTCGACGCCGGGGCCAGCAGGAACGCCTCCGCGTCGGTGAACTCGATCTCGGCCGACGCCACCGACCGCGTGCCGAGCTTGTCCTTGAGCCGCCGGATCCGGACGCCGTTGCGCGAGCCGTCCCGCCGCTCCCGCAGGACGAGGAACGGCGCGATGCCCCGGACGCCGTCCACGGCCCCTTCCGGCTTGGCCAGCACGACGAAGGCCGAGCCGTTGGCGTTGGAGGCGAACCACTTGAAGCCGTTGAGGCGCCAGGCGTCGCCCTCCCGGGAGGCGGTCGACTCCAGCGCGCCGAGGTCCGAGCCGCCCGACCGCTCGGTGAGCATCTGCGCGGCCTCGCCGGACATCTCCCCGGCCGCGAACAGCTCCCGCACCCGCGCCCTGACGTCGTCCGGCGCGAACATCTCCGTCAGCCCCACGACCATGTCGCCGCCGGTGCCGAGCGCGCACGCCATGCCGATGTCGGCCTGGTCGAGCAGGTAGCTCCAGGCGACGCCCATCGGCCCGGGGTCGGTCCCGGCGCGCTTCGCCTCGGCCACGAAGTCGGGCCGGGTGAAGGACGTCGCCACGATGTCCCGGCGCGCCGCCTCGAACGAGGGCGGCATGACGACCTCGCTGATGTCGCGTCCCCACCGGTCGTACTTCTCCAGGCGCGGCGGGTTGCGGTCCGTCTCCTCGGCCCGCTCGGCGATCGGGCCGCCCATCAGCGCGCCCATCTCCCTGAGCCGGGGCTCGGCCCAGCCGAAACCGTCGCCCAGGTGCCGCCGCATGAGGAACCGCAGCGTGGGGTCGCAGTCGTACCAGTTGCGGCCGGCCGCGCCCCGGTAGCGCTCGGTGGCGTAGCGGCGCGCCTTCTCCGCGCCCCCGAACGGGAGCCGGTCGAACGACTCGATGAGGTAAGACGCCATGCCCCGAACATTACACTTACAGCTCACGCGGCGAAAAGACTGTAATCTGAGGACGGGGCCACCCTCCCTCCCCGGTAGGGTCACCACCAGCCATGGACAGCCTGGAGATTCGCCCGCTCACCGCTCGGTCCGTCGTCCTGAGCACGCTGCTGGGCGTCCACCCGCCCCGCCTCCCGGCCCGCTACCTCGTCCGCGTCGGCGACCTGTTCGGCATCGCGGAGGGGACGATCCGGGTGGCGCTGTCGCGCATGGTCGCCGCCGGCGACCTCGTCCAGTCCGGCGGGACGTACGCCCTCACCGAGCGCCTCCTCGCCCGCCAGGCCCGGCAGGACGAGGCGCGCCTCCCCCCGACCCGCCCGTGGGACGGCGCCTGGGAGATCGCCGTCATCACCGCCGAGCGCCGCCCCGCCGCCGACCGCGCCGCGCTGCGCCAGGCCATGTCGACGCTGCGGCTCGCCGAGCTGCGGGAGGGCACCTGGCTGCGCCCGGCGAACCTGACCCGGCCGCGGCCCGAACCCGTCGTCCGCCAGTGCACCTTCCTCACGGGCCGCCCCGAGGAGGACCCCGCGGCCCTGGCCGCCTCCCTCTGGGACCTGGACGCCTGGACGGCCAAGGCCGACGCCCTGCGCGCCGCCCTGGCCGGGGCGACCGCGATCGCCGAGCGCTTCACCTACGCGGCGGCCGTCCTGCGGCACCTCCTCAACGACCCGCTCCTGCCGCCGTCACTGCTGCCCGCCGACTGGCCGGGCCCCGATCTGCGCGCCCGCTACGAGGCCTTCGAGGCCGACTTCGAGCAGCTCCTCACCACCCACGTCCTCGCCTGAGGCCGTCCTCTCAGGGGAAGGTGACGAGCTGGCGGACGGCCTCGCCGGTGTGGAGGCGGTCGAAGCCCGCGTTGATCTCGTCGAGGGGCAGGCGGCCGCTGAGGAGGGCGTCCACGGGAAGGGCGCCGTCGCGGTACAGGGCGATGAAGCGGGGGACGTCCCGCCGGGGAACGCAGGAGCCGAGGTAGCTGCCGCGCAGGGTCCGCTCCTCGGCGACGAGGCTGAGGGCGGGCAGGGTGAGGGGCGCGCCGGGGGCCGGGAGGCCGACGGTGACGGTCGTTCCGCCGGGACGGGTGGCCGCGTAGGCCTGTTCGAGGACGGCGACGACGCCCGTCGTGTCGATCACCTTCTCCGCGCCGCCGGACGTCAGGTCGCGGATCGCCTCGACGGCGTCCGGACCGCCCGCGACGGGCCGGGCGCCGAGGCGCCCGGCGAGGTCCCGCTTGGACGCGACGACGTCCACGGCGAGGACGGTGGAGGCTCCGGCGGCCTTCGCGGCGAGGACGGCGGACAGCCCGACGCCCCCGAGGCCGAAGACGGCGACGGTGTCGCCCGGCGACACGGCCGCGCTGTGGAGGGCGGCGCCGGCGCCGGTGAGGACGGCGCAGCCGAACAGCGCGGCGACGTCGAAGGGCAGGTCAGGGTCGATCCTCACGGCGGAGCGGGACGAGACGACGGTGAACTCGGAGAACGCCGAGACGCCGAGGTGGTGGTGGGGGCGCGTGCCGTCCGGGGCGCGGAAGCGCCTGCCGCCGCCGAGCAGGGTCCCGGCGCCGTTGGCCTGGGCGCCCGGCCCGCAGAGGGCGGGACGTCCGGCGACGCAGCGCTCGCAGTGCCCGCACGCCGGGACGAACGCGAGCACGACGTGGTCGCCGGGCGCGAACTCGGTGCCCGGCCCGGTCTCCACCACCTCGCCCGCGGCCTCGTGCCCGAGCGCCATCGGCAGGGGGCGCGGCCGGGACCCGTTGATGACGGACAGGTCGGAGTGGCAGAGGCCGGCGGCGCCGATCCGGACCAGGAGCTCGCCGTGGCCGGGCGGGTCGAGGCGGAGCTCGGCGATCTCCAGGGGGCGGGACGCGGCGTAGGGGGCGGGGCGTCCCGACTCGACGAGGACGGCCGCGCGGGTGGCGGTCATGCGGCCACCAGCTTCTGCATCTCGGTGCGGACGGCTCCGGTGATCTCGACCGGGCGGCGGGTGCCGCGGTCGACGAACACGTGGACGAAGTGGCCCTCGGCGACGAGCGCGCCGTCCGAGCCGCGCAGCATGCCGACCTCCCAGCGGACGCTGGAGCGGCCGAGCTTGCCGACGCGCAGCCCGACACGGATCGTGTCGGGGAACGACGCCTCGGCCTTGTACTCGCAGTGGGACTCGACGCACAGCGCGATCGAGCCGGAGGTCGCGGGGTCGAAGCCGGCGGTCCGGATCATCCACTCGTTGATGACGGTGTCCATCATCGAGTAGTGGACGACGTTGTTGACGTGCCCGTAGACGTCGTTGTCCTTCCACCGCGTGGGGACGTTCTCCCAGTACAGGTACTCGCCGGTCATAAGGAGCAGACTAGGGGCGGGGCCGCGGCGGCGCCGCACCGGCCGGGCACAACGGTGACCGCGCACCGTGTCGCCCGGCTGCGCGAGGGCGCGCGCACAACCCTCGGCGTCCGCGTCCGGCAAGGCGGAAGCGGCGTTCACCGGGCCGCGAGGAAAGGTTCTGAGCACGATCCCGGCCTGGTGAACGCCGCCCCTCAGCGGCGCCGCGCCGACGCCGCCGTCTATCGGGAGGACGCCGCGCTCTCCGGTCGGGCGCGGGCCGCGTCGAAGCGGGCCTGGACGTCCGTCCAGTTCACGAGCGACCAGAGCTTCTCCACGTAGTCCGGCCGGACGTTGCGGTACTGCAGGTAGTAGGCGTGCTCCCAGGCGTCGAACACCAGCAGCGGCGTCGTGTTCATGCCGACGTTGCCGTGGTGGTCGTAGACCTGCTCGACGACGAGGCGCCTGCCGAGGGGCTCCCATGCGAGGACGCCCCAGCCGGAGCCCTGGACGGTGGAGGTCGCCGCCGTGAGCTGCTTCTGGAACGCCTCGAACGTGCCGAAGTGCTCGTCGAGGGCCGCCGCCAGTTCCCCGTCCGGGCGGTCGCCGCCGTCCGGCGACAGGTTGTCCCAGAAGATCGAGTGCAGGACGTGGCCGGAGAGGTTGAACGCGAACGTCTTCTCCAGGCCGACCAGCCCGCCGTACTGCTCCTTCTCGCGCGCCTCGGCGAGCCTCTCCAGCGTGTCGTTGGCGCCCTTGACGTAGGCGGCGTGGTGCCGGGAGTGGTGCAGCTCCAGGATCTCGCCGGTGATCGCCGGCTCCAGGGCGGCGTAGTCGTAGGGCAGGTCGGGAAGCGTGTAGTCGGCCATACGGCCACTATTGCAAACGAGTTGCAGTTACGTCCAATGCGCAACACCGGCGCGTCCGGAGCGCGACACGGAACGGACCCGCCCTCGGGGTGAGGGCGGGTCCGGTTTCTGTTCCTGTTTCGCTCGGTGGGGTCAGTAGCGGCGGCGTCCGCCGCCGCGCCCGCGCGACAGCAGTCCTCGGATCTTCGCCTGGGTGCGCGGGTCCCGGGCGAGCCGTTCCGCGCGGGCGCGCGCCTTGCGGCCCTGCGGGCTCCGGGCGAACCGCTTGATGCGGTCGATGACGGAAGGCATGTTCTTCCTCCTCGGCCTTGTCCTCACGGTTCAACGACTGCCCGTTCCGAAAGGTTCAGAACGCCTCGTCGAGCGCGACCGTCCCCTCCACCCCGATCTGGTAGGCCGAAACGCGCCGCTCGAAGAAGTTGGACAGCTCCTGGACGTCCTGCAACTCCATGAACGCGAACGGGTTCGCGGTGCCGTAGCGGGCGGGCAGGCCGAGCCGGACGAGCCGCTGGTCCGCGACGTATTCGAGGTAGGCGCGCATGTCGTCCGCGCTCATGCCGGGCAGGCCGTCCCCGCACAGGTCGCGGGCGAACGCCAGCTCCGCCTGGACGGCCTCCTCCATCATCGCGGCGACCTCGGCCGTCAGCTCCGCGTCGAACAGCGCGGGCTCCTCCGCCCGGACGGTGTCGACCACGGAGAACGCGAACTCCATGTGCATTGACTCGTCCCGGAAGACCCAGTTCGTCCCGGACGCGAGGCCGTTGAGCAGGCCGCGCGACCGGAGCCAGTACACGTAGGCGAACGCGCCGTAGAAGAACAGCCCCTCGATGCAGGCCGCGAAGCAGATGAGGTTCAGCAGGAACGCCCTGCGGTCGGCGGCGGTGCGGAGCTCGTCCAGGCAGCCGAGCGAGTCGATCCAGCGGAAGCAGAACTCCGCCTTGGCCCGGATGGACGGGATGTGCTCGATCGCCGCGAACGCCTTGACGCGCTCGTCCTGATCGGGCAGGTAGGTGTCCAGGAGGGTCAGGTAGAACTGGACGTGCACGGCCTCCTCGTACAGCTGCCGCGAGAGGTAGAGCCGGGCCTCCGGCGCGTTCACGTGCTTGTAGAGGTTGAGGACGAGGTTGTTCGCCACGATCGAGTCGCCGGTGGCGAAGAACGCGACCAGCCGGTTGACGAGGTGCAGCTCGTCGGGCGTGAGCCGCGCGAGGTCCGCCAGGTCGGAGGCGAGGTCCACCTCCTCGACCGTCCAGGTGTTGCGGATCGCGGCCCGGTACCGCTCGTAGAAGTCCGGGTAGCGCATGGGCCGCAGCGTCAGGTCCATGCCCGGGTCGAGGAGCATGCCCCGCCCCTCCGCTCGCCGCTGTTCTTCCGCTCGCTCGGTCACTGGCACGCCTCGCAGGTCTCGGGGTTCTCCAGGGAGCAGACGGCCGCGGCGACCGTCGTCTGCGCGATCCGCGTCGCCGGGCGGGACCGCAGGTAGTACGTCGTCTTGAGCCCCGCCCGCCAGGCGTAGGCGTACATCGAGGAGAGCTTGCCGATCGTCGGCGTCTCCATGAAGAGGTTCAGCGACTGCGACTGGTCGATGTACGGGGTGCGGGCGGCGGCGAGGTCGATGAGCGCCTTCTGCGGCAGCTCCCAGGCCGTCCGGTAGAGCGACAGCATCTCCTCCGGCAGGTCGACCAGCCCCTGCACGGACCCGTTCGCCTTCTTGACCGCCTCGCGGACGGCCGGCGTCCACAGCCCGAGCGACTTCAGGTCCTCCACCAGGTAGCGGTTGATCTGCAGGAACTCGCCCGACAGCGTCTCGCGCTTGAACAGGTTGGACACCTGCGGCTCGATGCACTCGTAGCAGCCCGCGATGGACGCGATCGTCGCGGTCGGCGCGATCGCGACGAGCAGCGAGTTGCGCAGGCCCACCTCCGCGACCCGGGCGCGCAGGGCGTCCCAGTCGGCGGGACGGGACGGCGCCGCGTCCGGGAAGTGGTCCAGGTGGAGCTCGCCGCGCGCGGTGCGGGTCGCGCCGTAGGCGGGCAGCGGCCCGTGGGCGGCGGCGAGGTCGGCGGACGCGTTGTAGGCGGCGAGGGCGATCTCCTCGGCGATGCGCGTCGACAGCTCGCGCGCCTCGGGCGAGTCGAACGGCAGGCGCAGCGTGAAGAACACGTCCGCGAGGCCCATCACGCCCAGCCCGACCGGCCGCCACTTGCGGTTGGCCTTCTCCGCCTCGGGAGTCGGGTAGAAGCCCCGGTCGATGGTGCGGTCCAGGAACCGGACGGCGGTGCGGACCGTCGACCGGAGCCGCTCCCAGTCGACGCCGGACGGCCCGACGTGCGCGGCCAGGTTCACCGACCCGAGGTTGCAGACGGCGGCCTCGCGGTCGCCCGTCACCTCCAGGATCTCCGTGCAGAGGTTCGACAGGTGGACGACCTTGCCGGGCTCGGCGGTCTGGTTGCAGGCGCGGTTGGCGGCGTCCTTGAACGTCATCCAGCCGTTGCCCGTCTCCGCGAGCGTCCGCATCATGCGCCCGTACAGCTTGCGGGCCGGGACCTGCCGGACGAACCGCCCCTCCCGCTCCGCCGCCCGGTAGGCCGCGTCGAACTCGTCGCCCCACAGGTCGACCAGTTCGGGGACCTCCTTCGGGTCGAACAGCGACCACGTCGCGTCGGCCTCGACGCGGCGCATGAACTCGTCCGGGATCCAGTTGGCCAGGTTGAGGTTGTGGGTGCGGCGGGCGTCCTCGCCGGTGTTGTCGCGCAGCTCCAGGAACTCCTCGACGTCGGCGTGCCACGGCTCCAGGTAGACGCACGCCGCGCCCTTGCGGCGGCCGCCCTGGTTGACGGCGGCGACGGACGAGTCGAGCGTGCGCAGCCACGGGACAATCCCGTTGGAGTGCCCGTTGGTGCCCCGGATCAGCGAGCCCCGCGACCGCACCCGCGTCCAGGAGACGCCGATGCCGCCCGCGTACTTGCTGAGCCGCGCGACCTGCCCGTACCGGTCGTAGATGGACTCCAGCTCGTCGCGCGGCGAGTCGAGCAGGAAGCACGACGAGAGCTGCGGGCGGCGGGCCCCGGAGTTGAACAGCGTGGGCGAGCTGGGCAGGTACGACAGGGTGCTGAGCAGCGCGTACAGCTCGGCGGCCTCCTCGACCGCCGCCATGTCACCGGTGGGGGGCCGACCCCCCACACCCCCCGGCCCGACTTCGTCGGGAACTACGAGCCCGCACGCGACCCTGAGGAGGAAGTGCTGCGGGCGCTCCAGGACGAGCCGCGACCTCGGGTGCCTGAGCAGGTACCGGTCGTAGACCGTCCGGAGCCCGAAGTACTCGAAGCGGTCGTCGGCGCCGTCGTCGACGAGGGCGTCCAGCGCGGCGGACCCGGCGGCGACGAAGGCGGCCAGGTCGTCCGCCAGGAGTCCCTCGCGGTGCGCGGCGGCGACCGACTCGGCGAACGTCCGGACGCCGGCGGCCGCGGCCTCCTCCCGGATCCGGACGCCGAGCAGCCGCGCGGCCACCCTGGAGTACCCGGGCTCGGCGGGGATGAGCGCGGCGGCCTCCCCGATCGCGAGGTCCCGCAGAGCCGCCGCGTCCAGCCCGTCCGCGGACCGGACCGCGGCCAGCACCCGCCCGGCCTCGGCGCCCGGCACCCCCTCGCAGGCCGCCTCGACCTCGACGGCGATCTCCGCGGGCGGCGCGGCCAGAACCTGTGTCACGTGCATCTCCCCTCGCATGCCGCCTCGCGGAGGCATGCGAACGGCGCGCGGCGGCAGGCCGCGCTCCGTCCCCGGCCCACCCGCGAGGCCTGGACGTGTGTCGATCCGGGACGGGCCCGGACCCCCGATGAGGCCGGTCTCCCGGCCTCGCGTGCGGGCAGGTCTTCGGACTCGCGGGCGCCGCCTCTGCCGAGGCGTCCTACTGGCCGTCGCTTCCCGGGCCGCCGGGCCCAGTGCTCGATGACGGCGGTCGTTCCCGCTCACCGCTGCGGGGCAGTCCCGGATTCCCACCGGGTTCCCTCTCACGCCGCCCCCGCCGCGAACGGCGGGGGCGGACCAGCACGGGACTGAACCCTACATCTAGTCGACGATCAACGCACAACCCCAAGATGTTGGGCGTGGCGGCGGATGTCCGGGGGCGGCTGGGCAGAGCGCGCGGGGGATGGGACGATGGGGGCCGTCATGAGCCCCCATGCGCCGCAGCCGCTGTTCCGGCCCGCACGCGCGGTGGTGTTCGCCACCGTGTGCGCGACGCTGGCGACCCTCGGGCACGCCCTGGCGGGCGGCGCGGCGGTGCCGGCTTGGGCCGCGCTCACGGGCTTCGGCGCCGTCCTCGGCGTGACGCTGGTGCTGGCGGGCCACGAGCGCTCGCTCGCGACGATCCTGGGCGGGCTCCTCGGCGGCCAGTTCGCCCTGCACACGCTGTTCACGGCCGCCACCGCGCCCCACCACGCACCCGCGGCGCACGCCGCCATGACGGGCGCCGCGGAACCCGTCGCGGTCCCCGCCGCCCACGGCGGGAACGGCCTGGCGATGACGCTCGCGCACTGCACGGCCGCGCTGGTGGCCGCGTGGTGGCTGCGGCGCGGCGAGCGGGCCGCGTGGTCGCTCGCCCGGCGGGTCGCCGCCCTCGCCGACCGCCCGATCCGGCTGCTGCTGGCCCTGCTCGCCGTGGAGCCGGCCGAGCCCCCGGCCCGCCCCCTCCGGACGGCGCCCGCGGCGGCCGCCGTCACGGCCACCGGGCGCGTCCTGCGGCACCAGGTCGTCCGGCGGGGTCCCCCTCCGCGTTCGAGGGCGCTCGCTCACTCCTGAGCCGGAGCGCCGTACGTCACCGGACGCCGGCTCGCGGCGCCCGGACATTCCCGTACGTCTCGAACGGAGTTCCGCAATGCCCTTCCTTCCGCATGCCCGGCGCGCCGGCGCCGTCGCGTCCCTCGCCGCCCTGTCCGTGATCGGCCTGGCCGCGGCGGCGTCCGCGCACGTCAGCGTCAACCCCAGGACCGCCGAGCAGGGCTCGTACACCAAGGTCTCGTTCCGGGTGCCGAACGAGCGCGACGACGCCTCGACCACCAAGCTCGTGGTGAGCCTGCCGGCCGACCACCCGCTGTCGTCGGTGTCGGTCCGGCCGCTGCCCGGCTGGACGGTGAAGGTCGAGAAGTCCAAGCTGCCGGCGCCGGTGAAGACCGAGGGCGGCGAGCTGACCGAGGCCGTCACGAAGATCACCTGGAGCGGCGGCAGGATCGAGCCCGGCCGGTTCGAGGAGTTCGACGTCTCGATGGGGCCGCTGCCCACCGACACCGACCAGCTCGTGTTCAAGGCCGACCAGACCTACTCCGGCGGCGAGGTCGTCAAGTGGGAGGAGCCCCCCGCCGAGGGGGCGAACGAGCCGGAGCACCCCTCGCCGGTGCTGAAGCTCCTCCCCAAGGGCTCGGCGGCCACGGCCGGCCTGACCGCGCAGGTGAAGCCCGCCGCCGCCTCGTCCGCGTCGTCCGGCGACGGGACGGCCCGGCTGCTCGGCGGCATCGGCATCGCCGTCGGCGTGGCCGGCGTCGCGGTCGGCGCCTACGGCGTGACCCGGGCGCGGAGCCGGGCATGACCCGGGCGGCGCTGCGCGGGGCCGCCGGGGCGGCGGCGCTCGCGGCGATCCTGACGGCGCTCACGGCGATCCTGGCGGCGACCGCGGTCCCGGCGTCAGCGCACACCGCGCTGACGTCGGCGAGTCCCGAGAAGGACGCGACGGTCGCGGCCCCGTCCCAGATCGTCCTGACGTACGGCGACCCGGTACGGCTGCCGCGCGTGGTCGTGACCGACGGGTCGGGCAGGCAGTACCAGACCGGGCCCGCGCGGGCGGTCGACAACAAGGTCACCCAGGCCGTCGGCGGCACGCCGCCCGACGGGAAGTACACCGTGGGCTGGCGCGTCGTCGCCTCGGACGGCCATCCGGTCGAGGGCGCCTACACGTTCACCGTGCGGGGCTCCTCCGGGGCCGCCCAGCCCGCCCCCTCGCCGACCCGGACGACCGTCATCTCCACGAACGATTCGGGGGGCTCGTCGGGCTGGCTCTGGATCGGTCTGGTCGCCCTGGTCCTCGTGGCGGCGGCGGGCGCCGTCGCCTGGTTCCGCCGCTCGCCCCGCCAGGATTGATCGTTGAGCTTCCGGTCGGATGATTACAGGATTACAGTGATAATCCGACCGGAAGCAGCCTGGGGGCACCATGATCGTCGAGTACATCCGCTACCGCATCGAGCCGCAGGACGCGGAGGACTTCGAGGCCGCCTACGCGCGGGCCTCCGTCCCCCTCGCCGCAGCCCCCGAGTGCGTGGACTACGAGCTGTCCAGGTGCGTCGACGAGCCGTCGTCCTACATCCTGCGCATCGGGTGGACGTCGGCCGACGGCCACATGCGAGGCTTCCGGGGCGGCGAGCACTTCCCCGCGTTCTTCGCCGAGATCAAGCCGTACGTCCAGCGGATCGAGGAGATGCGGCACTACGAGCGGACGGCGGTGCGCGGCGCCGGCTCGTCCGTCCCGACCATGTACGACTGGGCGGGCGGGAGCGCGGCGCTGGAGCGGCTCACCGAGCACTTCTACACGAACGTCCTCAAGGACGACCTGCTGCGCCCGCTCTTCGAGCACATGGCGCCCGACCACCCGAAGTGGGTCGCGGCGTGGCTCGGCGAGGTCTTCCGCGGGCCGGAGCGCTACAGCCGCGAGCGCGGCGGCTACGCCGCCATGGTGCGCCATCACCTCGGCAAGTCCATCACCGAGGCGCAGCGGCGCCGCTGGGTCTCGCTCCTCATGGACGCGGCGGACGAGGTCGGTCTCCCGGACGACCCGGAGTTCCGCGCCGCGTTCGCGTCCTACATCGAGTGGGGCACGCGCATCGCCCTCGCCAACTCCCAGCCGGACGCGAAGCCGCCCCTCGAAGCCCCCATGCCGCACTGGGGCTGGGGCGTCGCACCGCCCTACGTCCCCGCCGACTAGCATCCAGGGCGCCGAATCCCCCGTACGGCCTGGAGAGGTGCTGCACCATGGCGGACCGCGACGACGCCGCGCTCGACGATCCCGTGCGCGAGTCGCTCCGCGGTCACCACGCGCACCTCGCCCGCCGGCTCGGCCGGACCGCCACCTACCCGCCGGAGGTCTCGACCTTCTCCACGGTGTCCGCCGACCCGGACGCCGCGGAGTGGGCCGACCTCGCCCGGCTTCTCGGGCGGGGCGAACTCGCCGACATGTTCAGCAGCCCCGCGACCCCGCCGCCGGACTGGGAGCCGGTCTTCGTCCTGGAAGGCCTCCAGATGGTCTGGTCCGGGAGCGGTGAGACAGGCCCCGGCGCGGCGGACCCCGGCATCGTCGAACTCGGCGCGGACAGCGTGCCCGAGATGCTCGACCTCGTCGCGCGGACCCGGCCCGGACCGTTCTGGCCGCGCACCCGCGAACTCGGCTCCTATCTCGGCGTCCGCGACGACGGCGTGCTGGTGGCCATGGCGGGCGAACGGCTCCGGCCCCGGGGATGGACGGAGATCAGCACCGTCTGCACCGCCCCCGAGGCGCGCGGGCGCGGCCACGCCGCCCGCCTGATACGCGCGCTCGCGACGCGCGTCATGGCCCGGAACGACCACCCGTTCCTGCACGTGGCCGAGGCGAACACCCGGGCGATCGCCCTGTACGAACGACTCGGCTTCGAGACACGGAGGCACGTGACCTTCCGCGGCTTCCGGGTCCCCTGACCGCCGCGGGTAGTACGCTTTGCGGCGTTCCTGCGACAGGGGAGGTTGATGAATATGGCCCGCGTGGCGCTTCTTCAGCATGCCCTTGTCCGGGCCGCCCGCGACTGAGCGCGGCCCGGTCGTCCAGAACGACCAGGAGCCACACGTGTCCTCTTCCGACCTGACCGCTTCAGGCCTGCCCGACTCCGACCCGGCCCGGCCGGGCCCGGCCGGCGCGGATCTCACCACCGGCCGTCTCGTCCTGCGGCCGTGGACGTCCGGCGAGATCGCCGCCGTCCTGTCCGGCGACAGGCTCGCCCACTGGGCGGACGACTTCCCCGCCGAAGGCGACCGGGCCATCGCCGGCTTCGTCGCCGGAAACCCGTCCGCGCTGGGCGAGCACGGTCAGCGCCTGATCATCGAACGCTCCACCGGCCTGGTGGTCGGCGCCGTCGGCCTGTTCTGGCCGCCCGCGGACGGGGCCGTCGAGTTCGGTTACGGCGTCGTCCCGTCCCGGCGGGGCCGCGGGTACGCCACCGAGGCCACCCGCGCCATCGTGGCGTTCGCCCTGACCGCGCCCGGCGTGGACAGGGTCGTCGCGACCGTGGAGCCGTCCAACCCGGCGTCGGTCCGCGTCCTGGAGAAGGCGGGCCTCCGCCTTGCCGGCACCGGCGAGACCCTCGCCACCTACAGCACCGCCTGACGGCGGACCGCGCGTGCCGCCCCTCCCTCGCGGGACGGGCGGCACGTCCGCGCCCGGGGCGGTCAGCCGAACTGGCCGGGCTCGTAGGAGCCGGCGGGCTGCCGGGTGATGACGTTCAACCGGTTCCAGGTGTTGATGAGGGCGATGAGCGACACCAGGGTGGCGAGCTCCTCCTCGTCGTAATGCTTGGCCGCGTTCTCCCAGACCTCGTCGGAGACGCCGGCGCCGTCCGCGAGGCGGGTGCCCTGCTCGGCCAGCTCCAGGGCGGCGCGCTCTGCGTCGGTGAAGACGGTGGCCTCACGCCAGGCCGCGACCAGGTTGAGGCGCACCGAGGACTCGCCCTCGTGGACGAGGTCCTTGCTGTGCATGTCGACGCAGAACCCGCAGCCGTTGATCTGACTGGCGCGCAGCTCCACCAGGTGCAGCGTCGTGGAGGGCACCGTCGAGCCCGAGACGACCTTGGCCGCGGACAGCAGGTGCTTCATGAACTTTCCGCCGGAGGCGGTGCCGTAGTAGTCGAAACGAGGGTTCATAGTGATCTCCTTGCCGTGTGGAGGGTGACGTCAGGTTGACGGGGCGGTCCCCCGGGTTGTGACGGCCTCCCGGGAGTGACTCCGCTCACCTTGGCGGTCCGGGCCGGAATCGGGCGCGCGGCTGGGAACATGGGGGCCATGACGAGGGCGATCGAGGAGCCGCGGAACGCGCGCAGCCGGCGTTCCCGGACGGCGCTGCTGCGGGCGGCGCGCGAGCTCGTCGAGGACCACGGGATGGCGGCCACGACGATGGCGGCCGTCGCCGAGCGCGCCGGTGTCTCGCGGCGGGCCGTCTACCTGCACTTCGCGTCGCGCGCCGACCTGATCAGCGAGCTGTTCGACCACGTCAACGAGGTCGAGGACCTGCGGGGGCGGTTCGCCGCCGTCGGCGAGGCGCCCGACGCGGTGACCGCGCTGGAGATGTTCGCGCGCCGGCACGCCGAGTTCATGGCGCGCGTCCTCGCCGTGGCGCGGGCGGTGGAGCGCGAGGCGGGCAGCGACCCGGACGCGGCCCGGCACTGGGAGGCCGCCATGCGCCGGCGGTACGACAGGAACCGCGCGCTGATCCTGCGGCTCGACGAGGAGGGCGTGCTCGCCCCCGGCTGGACGGTGGACACCGCCACCGACATGCTCCTCGCGCTGATCGCCAACGGGGTGGTCGGGACGCTGCTCGACGACCGCGGCTGGAGCCCCGGCCAAATCGGCGACCACATGGCGCTGTTGCTGCGCTCAACCTTCGTAACGGGCGGGTAAGACCACCCCACTACCCCCGTTCGGGGGTGGCGTGGGTCACCCGGATGGCCAACCATCCTTCTGACCGGGGTGTCCGTGCGGCTACGAGGGAGAAGACCATGCCCGCAGTCGAGTTCCGCGCGGCGCGCGACTTCCTGCTCGCGCATCGCGACGACTACGCGACGGCGTACGAGAAGTTCCGCTGGCCGGTGCTGACCGGTTTCAACTGGGCGCTGGACTGGTTCGACAAGATCGCCGAAGGGAACGACTCGCCCGCGCTGTGGATCGTCGAGGAGGACGGCGCCGAGGCCCGGTACTCCTTCTCGCAGATGGCGCGGCGGTCGAACCAGGTCGCGAACATGCTGCGGCGGGCGGGGGTGCGGCGCGGCGACCGGATCATCCTGATGCTCGGCAACCAGGTGGAGCTGTGGGAGACCGTGCTCGCGGCGATGAAGCTCGGCGCGATCATGATCCCGTGCACGCCGCTGCTCGGCACGGCCGACCTCCAGGACCGGCTGACGCGCGGGAAGGCCCGGCACGTGGTGACCGCCTCGTCCGAGACCGGGAAGTTCGACGGCGTCGAGGGCGAGTACACGCGGATCGCCGTGGGCGAGCCGGTGGAGGGCTGGCTGCGGTACGCCGACGCCTACGAGGAGGGCGAGTCCTTCACCCCCTACGGGCTGACGATGTCGCGGGACACGCTGCTGCTGTACTTCACGTCGGGGACGACGGCGAAGCCGAAGCTGGTCGAGCACACCCACGCGTCCTACCCGGCCGGGCACCTGTCGACGATGTACTGGATCGGGCTGCGGCCGGGGGACGTCCACCTGAACATCTCGTCGCCGGGGTGGGCGAAGCACGCGTGGAGCAACATCTTCGCGCCGTGGAACGCCGAGGCGTGCGTGTTCATCTTCAACTACACCCGGTTCGACCCCGACCGGCTCCTCGACACCCTCGAACGCTGCGGCGTGACGAGCTTCTGCGCGCCGCCGACCGTGTGGCGGATGCTGATCCAGTCCGACCTTGGACGGCTCGGCCGGCCGCCGCGCGAGGTCGTCGCGGCCGGGGAGCCGCTGAACCCCGAGGTCATCGAGCGGGTGAAGCAGGCGTGGGGCCGGACGATCCGGGACGGCTTCGGGCAGACCGAGACGACCGTCCAGATCGCCAACACGCCCGGCCAGCCGGTCAAGCCCGGCTCGATGGGGCGTCCCGTGCCCGGCTACGAGGTGGTGCTGATCGACCCGCTGACCGGGGAGCCGGGCGACGAGGGCGAGATCTGCCTCGACCTGGAGGACCGCCCGCTCGGGCTGATGACCGGCTACCACGGCGACGAGGAGCGCACCGAGGAGGCGATGGCCGGCGGCTACTACCACACCGGCGACATCGGCTCCCGCGACGAGGACGGGTACATCACCTACGTCGGGCGCGCCGACGACGTGTTCAAGGCGTCCGACTACAAGATCTCGCCGTTCGAGCTGGAGAGCGTGCTGATCGAGCACGAGGCGGTGGCGGAGGCCGCGGTCGTGCCGTCGCCCGACCCGGTGCGGCTGGCCGTCCCGAAGGCCTACGTCACGCTCGTGAGCGGCTGGGCGCCGGACGCTGAGACCGCCAAGGCGATCTTCGCGCACTGCCGGGAGCAGCTGTCGCCCTACAAGCGGATCCGGCTGCTGGAGTTCGCCGAGCTGCCGAAGACGATCTCCGGGAAGATCCGCCGGGTCGAGCTGCGGGCCAGCGAGATCGACAAGCATCCCGGCCGGGACGACCGGCCGGCGGGCGAGTTCAGGGAGGAGGACCTGCGATGAGCCTCTCCTACGCGTCGGGCGTCTCGGCCACGCCGCTGCTCGGCGACACGATCGGCGCGAACCTGGACAGGACGGTCGCGGCGCACGCGGAGCGCGACGCGCTCGTCGAGCGGGCGTCCGGCCGCCGATGGACCTACGAGCAGTTCTCCGACGACGTGGAGGCGGTCGCGCTCGGCCTCCGCGACCTCGGCGTCGTCAAGGGCGACCGGGTCGGCATCTGGGCGCCGAACTGCGCCGAGTGGATGCTCGTCCAGTACGCGACGGCCAAGCTCGGCGCCATCCTCGTCAACATCAACCCCGCCTACCGGGTGCACGAGCTGGAGTTCGTCCTCAACCAGGCCGGCGTCCGGACGCTGATCGCGGTGCCGGTGTTCAGGACGTCCGACTACGCGGCGATGATCGAACAGGTCAGGCCCGGGTGCGCGGCCCTGCGCGACGTCGTGCTCATCGGCACGCCCGGGTGGGACGCGCTGATGGAGGCCGGCCGCACCGGCGAACCGGGCGTCCTCGACGAGATCGGGCGGATGCTCACCGCCGACGACCCGATCAACATCCAGTACACGTCCGGGACGACGGGGTTCCCCAAGGGCGCGACGCTGTCGCACCACAACATCCTGAACAACGGCTACTTCGTCGGCGAGCTGTGCGGCTACGACGAGGAGGACCGCGTCTGCGTGCCGGTGCCCTTCTACCACTGCTTCGGCATGGTCATGGGGAACCTGGCGGCGACGAGCCACGGCGCGTGCGTCGTGATCCCCGCGCCGGCGTTCGACCCGAAGGCGACGCTGGAGGCGGTCGCGGCGGAGCGCTGCACGTCGCTGTACGGGGTGCCGACGATGTTCATCGCCGTCCTGAACGAACCGTCGCTCGCCGGGCTCGACCTGTCCGGCCTGCGCACCGGGATCATGGCCGGGTCGCCGTGCCCGGTCGAGGTGATGAAGCAGGTCATCGAGCGGCTCGGGATGAGCGAGGTCGCGATCTGCTACGGCATGACCGAGACGTCGCCGGTGTCCACGCAGACCCGCGCGGGCGACTCGCTGGAGCGCCGCGTGTCCACGGTCGGCACCGTCCTGCCGCACCTGGAGATCAAGGTGGTCGACCCGGAGACGGGTGTGACCGTCCCGCGCGGCGTCCCCGGCGAGTTCTGCACGCGCGGCTACTCGGTGATGCTCGGCTACTGGGACGAGCCGGACAAGACGGCCGAGGCCGTCGACACGGCCCGCTGGATGCACACCGGCGACCTCGCGGTGATGGACGAGGAGGGCTACGTCACCATCACCGGCCGGATCAAGGACATGGTGATCCGGGGCGGGGAGAACATCTACCCGCGCGAGATCGAGGAGTTCCTCTACACCCACCCCGACATCGTCGACGCGCAGGTCATCGGCGTCCCGGACGAGAAGTACGGCGAGGAGCTGATGGCCTGGGTGCGGCTGCGCGAGGGCGTGCCGGGCCTGACCGCCGGGGAGCTGCGCGCGTTCTGCGAGGGCAGGCTCGCCCACTACAAGATCCCCCGCTACGTGCACGTGGTGGAGGAGTTCCCGATGACGGTCACCGGCAAGATCCGCAAGGTGCAGATGCGCGCGGAAGCCGTGGACATCCTCGGCCTTGAGGACACCGCCTCCCGGCACGCCTAGGCGTCTCGCCTCGCCGCACGACCAGGTTCGCCCGTTCCGCCACTTTCGTCGCGGGGGTCGCGCAGGGCATTCTCAAGGCATGGGCGATGACGTGGGGGCCGTCCGGTCGGCGGTGCTGACGCTGCAGCGCACGACCGGCCTGCCCATGGTGTTCGGGGGCGCACTCGGCGGCCAGGACCGGCTGGTGATCACCGAGCTGGTCGGCAACAGGACCGAGTCGCTGAACGGCCTCGTCGTGCGGCAGGGCAACGGGCTCGGCGGCAAGGCGATGGCCATGGGACGTCCCGCGTGGGTCAGCAACTACCCGTGCTCGGCGTCGATCAGCCACGACTACGACAGGCCCGTCGGGCGCGAGGGGCTGCTGTCGATCGTCGCGGTCCCGATCGTCGTGCGGCGGCGCGTCCGCGGCGTCCTCTACGGCGCGCTGAGGGAGCCGCTCTCGCTGGCCGACCGCGTCGTGGGCGCGGCCGTGGAGGCGGCCCGCGACCTCGAACAGGACCTCGCCGTCCAGGACCGCGCGGACGAGGCGCTGGCGCGCACGCCGCCCGGCACGTCGGCGGCGCGCTGGGAGGAGGTCCGGGCCGTGCACGCGGAGCTGCGCGCCCTGGCCGAGCAGGTCCGCGACCTGCCCACCCGCGACCGGCTGCGGGAGGCGTCGCTGCGCCTGGCGGCGGCCGGGCTGGACGAGCCGGCCGGCCCGGCGCGCCCCATCCTGTCCCCCCGCGAGCTGGACGTCCTGTCGTACGTCGCGATCGGCTGCACCAACGCCGAGGCCGCCGAGCGCCTCGGGCTGCTGCCGGAGACGGTGAAGAGCTACCTGCGGTCGGCGATGCGCAAGCTCGACAGTCACACCCGGCTGGAGGCCGTGACCGCCGCCCGCCGCGCCGGGCTGCTCCCCTGATCCTCGCGCCTCGCCGCCCGGCGCCCCGCGAACGAGGCGGCGGCCGCGGCGAGCGCCGTCCCGCCGAAGCCGAGCATCACGGCGGTGAACGCCGGGCCGTGGCCGCCGGGCAAGCCGAGGTACAGGGTCCCGAAGACGGCGACGCCCGCGACGCCCGCGAGCTGGAAGTTCATGTTGGCCAGGCCGCTGAGGTCGGCCGCGTACCGGTCCGGGACGTGCGCCGTCAGCCGCCCGAGCTGCGGCGCGAACCCGAGGCCGAGGCCGAGCCCACCGAACCCGAGAAGAACGGCCAGCGCCGCCCCGTCCGGGCGGGTCAGCCCCGCCACCGCGTACGCCGACGCGAGCAGCAGGTACCCGGCGACTGGCGCGCGGGCGGCCACGCGGGCGGGGAGGCGCGGCACGAGCGCCCCGGCGATCCCGAACGCGGCGACCCAGGGCACGAGCGCCAGGCCGGAGAACAGGGCGCTGCGGCCCAGACCGTCCTGCAGGTACAGGGCGAGGACGAACATCATCGCGTAGAAGGTGCCGGTGGCCAGGCCGAGGGCGCCGAGCGTCCACGCCACCACCGGGCGGCCGAGCACGCCGAGGGCGAGCAGCGGGGACGCGGCGCGCCGCTGCCGCCTGACGAACAGGGCGGCCACCGGCACGCAGGCCGCGAGCGACGCCCACGTCCACGGCGGCCAGCCCGCCTCGCGCCCGAACAGCAGCGGGACGACCGCCAGCAGGGCCGCCGCGGACAGCAGGGCGGCCCCGGCCAGGTCGAGGCGCGCGCCGCGTCCGCCCGCGTCCGCCGGCAGCAGCCGCGCGCCGACCGCGAGCAGCACGACCCCGGCCGGCACGTTGACCAGGAAGACCGGGCGCCAGCCGAGCCCGCCCACGTCGGCCGAGACCAGCACGCCGCCGAGCACCTGGCCCGCGACCGCGCCGCCGGACAGCGCCACCGCGAGCAGCCCCTGCGCCCGCGCCCGCGCCGGGCCGGTGAAGTGGAGCTGGATCCCCGAGAGGACCTGCGGGACCATCAGCGCCCCGGCCGCCCCCTGCGCCAGCCGCGCCGCGACCAGCACGCCGGTGGAGGGGGCCAGCCCGCACGCGAGCGAGGCCGCCGTGAACGCGCCGAGCCCGAGCAGGAACATCCGCCGGTGGCCGCGCGCCTGCCCGAGCCGCGCGCCGGTCACCAGCAGGACGGCGTAGGCGAGCGTGTAGCCGGAGACGACCAGTCCGAGGGCGCCGCCGGAGGGCCGCAGATCCGCCCTGATGGACGGGCCCGCGACGTTCACGACCGCGGTGTCGACGTTGACCATGAACTGCCCGGCGAGCAGCACCGCGAGCATGAGCGCGGGCCGCCGGGGACCGGTGCGGGAGGTCTCGCCCGTCGTGGGCGGGGATGTCGAGGACAGGGGTGTCGAGGGCATGCGAGCACAACCCCGGCCGCCGCCACCGGGTTGCGGTGCGGCGGGCCGGCGGGGCCTTCACGGGGGTCCGGTGAACACCGCGGGGCCGCGCGGTCTTCGTCGGATCGGGCCCGGCGACGGGGTCAGCGGCGTGGGCGTCGTCCAGTACAGATCGGCCCCCGCGGCGCACTGCCTGGTAAAACGGTCACCGCACGCCGGCTGCGCCGGGCCGTGATCGCTCGGCCGTCCCGCCTCGTTTCCGGGCGGGGACGTCCGGCCCCCGATTCGCACTGACGACCGTAACACCTCCGCCGACACGATCGTCGCCGCCGGCCGCCGGGCGGCCGTCAGTGGCCCGACCTGCGGCGCAGCGCTCACGCCCGAAATCGGACCACTCAGGTGAGTCGATTGTGATCCCATAGCGGCCTCCTACCCGCCCAAAACCCCGATAGCGTGGGACTTGTGGAGGTTGAGGACTCAGGTTGGACATCCCGCCGCAAAGCACTCTGGCTGATGGGGGCGGCCGCGGGTCTCGCCGCGCTCGGCGCGGACGGCGCGGGTCCTCCGCACGGGTCGGGGGAGCCCGGATGGGCCGTGCCCGCCCCCCGCGCGAGACCAGTCATCCATCCGACCCCGACGCCCACCCCGACGCCGACCCCGACCCCCCGGCCCGCACCGTGGACGCCCGCGAAGCTCACCGCGCTGGAGACCCCCGTCCGCGAGCTGTCACAGCTGTCGCCACCGCCGCCCGCCCAGTCGATCGCCCTCACCATCGACGACGGCCCGAGCCCCCTGTGGACGCCCCGCGTGCTCGACCTGCTGGCCGAGCACCGGATCCACGCGACGTTCTTCGTCATCGGCGAGCAGGTGAAGGAGTTCGCCAAGCTCACCCGCCGCATCGCCGACGCCGGCCACCAGATCTGCAACCACACCGAGACGCACCCGATCTACATCGCGAACATGTCGAAGAAGCGGGTCCGCAAGGAGATCGTCGAGGCGCACGACCGGATCGCCGACGTGACCGGCGTCGTGCCCCAGTTCTTCCGCTCCCCCGGCGGCGCGTGGACGAAGACGATCCTGGAGACGGTCGCCGAGCACGACATGCTGCCGATCGACTGGGCCGTCGACCCGCGCGACTGGGCCCGTCCCGGAGTGGGCCACATCCGCCGCACCCTCATGAAGGGCAAGGCCGGCAACATCATGCTGTGCCATGACGGGGGCGGCGACCGCTCCCAGACCCTCAAGGCCCTGGAGACCGTCATCCCGAAGATGAAGAAGCGCGGCCTGACCTTCGTGGCGCTCTGACCTTCGGTCTCCGGGTGTACTCAGGTACACCCCACGCTCGGGGTGCGGGCACACTGTGCTGCGAGGGCGCCGCCAGAAGACTGGACTCCAGACGGCAAGCGACCTGCGGAGGATCCGGTGAACGGTGGACTGGTGGAAGAGACACGGCTGCAACGGCATGTGAGGGCGCCCTGGCGGGGGCTGGCCCTCTGGCTGCTCGGCATCCCCGCGACGCTCGCCGGCCTGTGGTTCATCACGGTGGTCTCGATGATCACGAGTTTCGTCGGGGTGCTGCTCTTCCCGTCCTCGACGATGCTGCTCCGCGAGCGGCTCGACGCCTACCGGGTCCGCGTCAACCGGTGGACCGAGGTCCGGATCGCGCGGCCGTACCTGCCCGAGCCGGAGCGCGAGCCCGGAGTCCACGGCATGTTCAAGCGGTTCGTCGCGCTGGTCAGCGACCCGGCCACCTGGCGCGACTACCTGTGGACCCTCACCGACCCGATCGTCTCGGTGTTCACCGCGGCGCTGCCCGGCCTGCTGATCCTGTACGGGGTGTGGGGGTACGTGCTCGCCGCCTTCGCCGGCGAGATGATCGGGCACTACGGCGGCAGCGACTGGTACGCCTACGTCCACGTCACCGAGGGGTACGGCCGCGACACCGGCCGGGTCCTGTCCACGGTGGCCGTCGCCACCGCGTGCATCGCCCTCGGCTACGCCATCGGCCCGAAGATGCTGACCGCCTACGGGCACTGGGGCCGCGCCATCCTCGGCCCGACGCGCAAGTCGGAGCTGGCGCTGCGCGTCCAGCACCTCACCGAGACCCGGTCGGAGGCCGTGGACGCCTCCGCCGCCGAGCTGCGCCGCATCGAGCGCGACCTGCACGACGGCGCGCAGGCCCGGCTCGTGGCGATGGGGATGAGCCTCGGCGCGATCGAGCACCTGCTCGACCGGGACCCGGAGAAGGCCCGCATCCTGCTCGCCGAGACCCGCGCGTCCTCGGCCAAGGCGCTGCACGAGCTGCGCGACCTCGTCCGCGGCATCCACCCGCCGGTGCTCGCCGACCGCGGCGTCGCCGACGCGGTACGGGCCCTCGCGCTCGACCACCCGCTGGACGTCGAGGTGTCCGCCGACCTGCCGGCGCGGCCCGAGCCGCCGGTCGAGTCCGCCGCCTACTTCGCGGTGTCGGAGATCCTCACCAACGCGGCCAAGCACTCCGGCGCCTCCCGCGTCTGGATCGACATGCGGCACGAGAACGGCATGCTGCGGATCACCGTCACCGACGACGGCCGCGGCGGCGCGACCCTGGAGGGCGGCTCCGGGCTGCGCGGGATCGAGCGGCGGATCGGTACATTCGACGGCGTCCTCGCCCTCAGCTCGCCCGTGGGCGGCCCGACGATCGTGACCATGGAGCTGCCGTGCGCGTTGTCCTCGCCGAAGATCTCGCCCTCCTGAGGGAGGGCCTCGTCAGCCTCCTGGAGTCGCACGACTTCGAGATCGCGGCGGCCGTCGACAACGGCCCGTCCCTGCTGAAGGCACTGCTCGACCACCGCCCGGACGTGGCGGTGGTCGACGTGCGCCTGCCCCCGTCCTTCACCGACGAGGGCCTCCAGGCGGCGCTGGAGGCGCGGCGGCAGATCCCGGGGCTGCCCGTCCTCGTGCTGTCGCAGTACGTCGAGCAGCTCTACGCCCGCGAGCTGCTCGCCGACGGCACCGGCGCGATCGGCTACCTGCTCAAGGACCGGGTGTTCGACGCGGCGCAGTTCGTCGACGCGGTCCGCCGGGTCGCCGCGGGCGGCACCGCCATGGACCCCGAGGTCATCTCCCGGCTCGTGGCCCGGGGGACCCGCGACACCCCGCTCGGCCGCCTCACCCCGCGCGAGACCGAGGTCCTGGAGCTGATGGCGCAGGGACGCTCCAACGCGGCGATCGCGGAGCGGCTCGTCGTCACCGAGCGCGCGGTGACCAAGCACACCGCGAACATCTTCGCCAAGCTCGACCTGCCCGTGACCGGCGACGACAACCGCCGCGTGCTCGCCGTCCTGGCCTACCTCAACCGCTGAGCCGCCCGCCGCCGGGCGCGGCGGTGGCGTAGTCTGCCCCGCGAGCAGGCCCGGGGAGGGCGCGATGACCGTGATTCTCGTTCTGCTGTGCCTGGCGATCGCCGGGCGGGAGCTGTGGCTGGCGTTCGAGCGCGGGCGGACGCCGGGCGCGCCCGAGATCGCCGACATCCGCACGCAGCTGCGCGACGCCGACGCCCGGATCAGGTCGCTGGTCGCCCAGATCAACGACCGGCTGGTGCCGGACGTGAGCGGCCGGCTGAAGGAGCAGCGGGAGGCCGCCGAGGAGCAGCGCGCGGCCGTGGAGCGGCTGGCCGCCGAGATGGCCGAGCTGCGCGGGCACCTCGCCCGGCGCCTCGACCAGGCCGCCGCCGCGTCCCTCGGCGCCGACCCCGCCGACCTGGTCACCGGGTCCCTCGCCGTCGCGCCGGCCGAGGCGCGCCCGGCGTCGTCCGGTCCCTTCGAGCGGTTCGCCGAGCACCACGGGCTGCGCGTCGAGCTGACCGACGGGGACCGCTACTACCTGTCCGGACGCAGCCCGCGCGGCCTGGAACGCGACTTCATCGATCTCGTGGCGGCGCTGCGCGAGCACCGCGTGGACTCCGCCGACCCGGCTCGGGCCCTGCTGGGCGCGCTGCGCGACGCCGACCGGGGCGGCGCGCGGATCGGGCCGCTCCTCATGGCCCGGACGCCGGAGTCGCTGGTGTGCGGGGTGCTGCCGCTCGCCGAGCTGCGCCGCCCCGACGCCGCCGACCTGCTCGACGACCCGGACGCCGCCGCCCGGCGCCTCCACCGCCTCCCCGAAGGCCGGTTCTGCGACGTGTCCGCCTGGCCCGCGCTCAACGCCTGACCGCCGCCGCGCGGCCGCTACCGCAGGGGAGCCTTCCAGGGGAATTCGGGCGCCCGGCGTTCGAGGAACGCGGCGATGCCCTCCTCGACCTCCCCGCTCGCGGCGACCTCGGCGAGCCACCGCCGCGCCTTCTCCTCGACCGGGCCCGCGGCGACGATGGCGTCCACGATGTCCTTGGTCGCCCGCTGCGTGAGCAGGGAACGGGACGCGAGCGTCTCGGTGAACGCGGCGACGCGGTCGTGCAGGCCGCCCGCGGGGACCACCTCGTCCAGCAGCCCGATGCGCAGCGCGTGCGCGGCGCCGACCAGGTCGGCGGAGAAGAGCAGGTACTTCGCCGCCGACGGCCCCACCAGCCCGACCAGCCGCGCCGTCGCGGCGGCCGGGTAGACGATGCCGAGCCGGGCCGGCGTGATCCCGAAGCGCGCGTCGTCCGCCGCGAACCGCAGGTCGCAGGCGGCCGCGAGCTGGCAGCCGCCGCCGACGCAGTACCCCTCGATCGCGGCGAGCGTCGGCTTGCCGAACGCGGCCAGGGCCCGCTCGGCGACCGTCGACAGGTGCGAGTCGTCGTCGCGGTGGATGTCGTCCAGCTCGGAGATGTCGGCGCCCGCGCAGAAGTTCCCGCCCGCCCCCGTCAGCACCACGACCCGGACGTCCGGGTCGGCGGCGAGACCGTCCAGGATGCCGGGCAGCGCCCGCCACATCTCCGCCGACATGGCGTTCCGCTTGGCCGGCCGGTCGATCGTGATCGTCCCGACGCCTCCGGCCGCCTCGAACCGCAGCCCCTCGCCCATCGTCCTCCCTCGCCCGCGCAGCGCGGCTCATCGTATTCGCCCAGAACCCGGCGCCCGCCGCGGGAGGGCCGTCGGGCCGTCGGAACCTGGAGGCCCCTCCGGTAGTCATAACCATCGTCAGCATGAGCACCGGGGCCGCGGCCGGGGGACGCCGCGGCGCCGGACGGACGCAGGGGGACCTCCGCGTGAAAGCCGCCACCGAAATCGGGGAATGCGAAAACGCCCTCGATTGCTGTACTGTCGAGGCAACGTCCTTGGATTCACACGACTCACGTCGAGGACGTCTCTTCCCCGCCCGGGCCATCTGAGCGCCCGGTGAGTTTCGGCCCGGCGCGCACACGGCGTGCGGGGCCACCGCACAAGGGAGCCGACGTCAGCCCGGTGGACCGAGCTGCATCCTTCGCATTCCTCTCGCGTACGCGCCGCGGGTTCCGCCGCCGTACGCGGACTTCGACTCCGGGCGGCGCCGCCCGCCGCGCGCCCGCCTGAGAAGGGACTTGTATGTCCGCCCCCACACTCGAATCAGAACCCGCGGCAGGCCGCAAGGCCCCCGCACGCGGCGCGCACGCCGTGTCCGCGCAGAGCGCCCGCAAGGACGGCCGGCAGCCCCGGCGCCCGGCCGACGACGGCCCGACCGTCCCCTTCCACGGCCTGCTGTCCCTCCAGGACAAGCACGCGTTCGTCCGCACGTCCGGCTACCTCGCCGGCCCGGAGGACGTGCACGTCTCCCTCGCCCAGGTCAGGGCCCACCACCTGCGTCCCGGCGACGTGGTCGCCGGTTTCGCCAAGGCGCCCAAGCAGGGCCGGGGCGACTCCCCCACCCTCGTCCGCGTCGAGACGGTGAACGGCCTTCCGGTCGCGGAGGCGGCGAACCGGCCCGAGTTCGGCGCCCTCACCCCGCTGTTCCCCGAGGAGCGGCTGCGCCTCGACACCGGCCCCCTCGCGACCCGCGTCATCGACCTGGTCGCGCCGATCGGCAAGGGGCAGCGCGGGCTCATCGTGTCGCCGCCGAAGGTCGGCAAGACGATGGTGCTGCAGTCCGTCGCGAACGCCATCGCGGAGAACAACCCCGAGGTCCACCTCATGGTCGTGCTCATCGACGAGCGGCCCGAGGAGGTCACCGACCTGCAGCGGACCGTGCGCGGCGAGGTGATCCACTCGACCTTCGACCGTCCCGCGCGCGACCACACCGCGCTCGCCGAGCTCGCCGTGGAGCGGGCCAAGCGCCTCGTCGAGCAGGGCCACGACGTCGTGATGCTGCTCGACTCGATCACCCGGCTCGGCCGCGCCTACAACCTCGCGGCGCCCTCCAGCAGCCGCATCCTCGCCGGCGGCGTCGCGACGACCGCGATCTACCCGCCGAAGAAGTTCTTCGGCGCCGCCCGCAACATCGAGAACGGCGGCTCGCTCACCATCCTCGCCACCGCCCTGGTGGAGACGGGGTCCCGCATGGACGACGTCTTCTTCGAGGAGTACAAGGGCACCGGCAACATGGAGCTGAAGCTCGACCGGGGCCTCGCCGACCGCCGCGTGTTCCCCGCCGTCGACATCGAGGCGTCCGGGACGCGCCGCGACGAGCTGCTCATGTCCCCCGAGGAGCTCGCCCTCTCCTGGCGCCTGCGCCGCGCCCTCCAGGGCCTGGACAAGCAGTCGGCCATCGAGCAGCTCCTGGAGAAGATGAAGGGCACCTCCTCCAACGCCGAGTTCCTCCTGCGCCTCCAGCACACGACCTGACCGGCCCCGCGATCCGGCCGGGGCTCAGCCGCCGCTCTCCGGCCTGAACGAACTGAGGATCCTGTCGTAGAGGCGCTGGCCCGGCGTCCACTCCGGGTCGGGCGCGTGGAAGCAGAACTCGTACCCGGCCGCGCGACCGCACAGCACGTGCCGGACGGCGTCGTGCACACCGTCCCGCCAGGTGAACTCCCATTCGGCGGCGCCGTCGATGACCTCGGGCACCGGTTCCAGCCGCAGCCGCTGGTAGCCGGGATAGCGGTGCCCCGCCACGGCGCCGCGCTCCTCGGAGCGCAGCCCGGTCAGCGGGTCGCCGGGCGCCGGGGCGATGCGCAGCCCCCGTCCCGTGCCGACGTCCTTCCAGGTCATCACGCTGCCGCGCCGCTCCGCCTGCCAGCCCGCGGGCACCCGCACCGAGTAGGCGCCCGCCTCGTGATACTTCGCCGTCTTCACCGACACGCCCGCCGCCGGGCGCAGCGCGACCGCGTCTCCCTTGCCGATCGACGTCCACCGGGCCGTCCAGGTCCCCGCCCCGGCCGCGAGCGCCGCGAGCAGCGCCACGCTGACGACCGTCCCGGGCCGCGGCCGCCGCGACGGCAGCGCCGGGACCCGCCACCCCGCCTGCCGCGAACCGCACGGCGGCTTGCCGGACGGGTCGCCCGGCGGCCTCCCGCCGCGCAGCGTCCACGGGACCCGCGGCCCGCGCGGGACCGGCGCCCTCGGCGCGTCCCGCGACACCCAGGCGCCGCTGAGCGCCCACGGCACCCGGCGCCCCAGAACGGTGCGGTGCGCGGAGAAACGGCGGGGATGCGGCACCGGCGCGCGGGTGAAACCGGGTTCCGGAACCGTTCCGATGACCCTTTGCAGCATTTCCGCGGTGGCCTCGGCCGTCAATCTGTCCTCCGGCCGCTGCCGCAGCAGCCCTTCGATGACCGAACCCAGCGGACCGGCCCGGACGGGGCGCGCATAGTCGCCCAGGAGAACCGCCACCATCGACGCGAGCGCATGGCAGCGCAGGAAAGGCGAAAAGCCCTCGACCGCCGTGTAGAGCGTCGCGCCGAGCGACCACAGGTCGGACGCCTCCACGCTCGGCAGGCCGTTCACCCGCTCCGGCGGGAGGTACGCGGGAGAGCCCTCGATCCCGGCGAGCAGGGTGTCGGCCGGCTGCGGGCCCTTGCCGGTGTGGACGGCGAGGCCGAAGTCGCTGAGCAGGACCCTTCCGTCGTCGCACAGCAGGACGTTGCTGGGCTTGACGTCGCGGTGCAGGATGCCCGCCGAGTGCGACGCGCGGAGCACCGACAGGACGGCCGCGCCGATCTCCGCCGTCCGGCGCACGCCGAGCGGGCCGTCCTCCGTGACCAGCCTGTGCAGGGAGCACGACTCCAGGAACTCCATGACGATCCAGGGGCGGCCGTCCTCGATGATGAGGTCGTGCACGGCGACCACGCCGGGATGGCGCAGGGCGGCGGTCGCGCGGGCCTCGGAGAACAGGCGCCTGCACATCACCCTGCGCTCGCTCTCGGTGATGCGCGGGGGGAGGTGGACCTCCTTGACCGCGACGTCCCGGTCGAGCATCTCGTCGTACGCCCGCCAGACGGTGCCCATGCCGCCTCTGCCGACGACAGAGAGCAGGCGATACCGGCGCGCGAGCGGTATCAGCCGATCCCCACTCATGGGGCGGTTATTCGCCGGAACGCGCCCAAGGCACGCTCCCTCGGCATCAATTGATTCTTGACTGGCGTTCGCCGGGGAAAGTGCGGCCGCGCGTGGTATAACCCACACACGGTGGCTTTACCAAGACTCTACGCGAGCACGCTCTTGGCCCACTTGTAATCGGACTTCCCGACGGCGGTTCGCTGTACCTCGTCGACCAGGGTCATCTGCCGCGGAAGCTTGTAACCCGCGAGACGTTCGCGGCAGTACTCGGTCAGATCCTCAAGGGTCACCGTCGCGCCGGGACGCGGGGCGACGACGGCGGCGACGCGCTGCCCGAACCGCTCGTCCGGCAGGCCCACGACGACCGCGTCCTCCACGGCCGGGTGGTCCTTGAGCGCGACCTCGACCTCCTCCGGGTACACCTTCTCCCCGCCCGTGTTGATCACGAGGGAGCCGCGGCCGAGCAGCGTGATCGTCCCGTCCTCCTCCAGGCTCGCGAAGTCGCCGGGGACCGACCAGCGCGTCCCGTCCGCGGCGGTGAAGAACGTCGACGCCGTCTTCGCGGGGTCGTTGTAGTAGCCGAGCGGGATGTGGCCGCTCCGGGCCAGCCTGCCGATCTCACCGGGCCGCACGACGTTCAGGTCGTCGTCGAGGACGGTGATGCCGGGCTTCATCATGAACCGGGCCGTCCCCTCCTTGGCCCCGACGGACGGGCCGCAGGCGCCGGTCTCCGACGCGCCGTAGTTGTCGAGGAACATGATGTTCGGCAGGTGCTCCAGCAGGGCGGCCTTCGCCCCCTCGGTCAGCGGCGCGCCGCCGGACGCGATCGCCATCAGCGAGGACGTGTCGTGATCGCCGGAGGCGAGCGCCTTCGCGACCGGGCGCGCCATGACGTCGCCGACCAGCATCATCACGTTCGCCTGCTCCTCGGCGAGCAGCCTCAGGGCCCTGTCGGCGTCGAACGCGTGGTCGGTGTAAAGGACGACCTTGGCGCCGCTGAACAAACCCATGAACGCGACCCACTGGCCCGCGCCGTGCATGACGGGCGCGCAGTCGAGCACGGCCATGGCGGGCTGGTCGGCGTTGGCGGCCAGCTCCTCGGGGCTGCCGATGGGGTCGCCGAGGACGTTCCCGCCGCCGAGCGCGCCGAAGAAGATGTCCTCGCAGCGCCACTCGACGCCCTTCGGATAGCCCGTCGTCCCGCCCGTGTACATGATGTAGCGGTCGTCGCTGGAGCGCTCGGGGAAGTCGTCGTCCGGGGCGGCGCCCGCGAGCGCCTTCTCGTACTCGACCGCGCCGGGGATCTCGGCCGCGGAACCGTCCTCCAGCACGACGACGTGCCGCAGCGCCGGCAGCTCGCCGCGGATCTCCTCCACCCTCGCCAGCAGCGAACGCTCCCCGACGAGCGCCACCGAGTCGGAGTCGGCGAGGACGTGGCGCAGCTCGGCGGCGACGTAGCGGAAGTTCACCGGGATCGGCACGGCGCGGATCTTGAACGCGCCGAGCATCGCCTCGATCCACTCGGCCCGGTTGTAGGCGAGGATCGCCACGTGCTCGCCCGGCCGCACCCCGGCCTCGGCGAGATGGTGCCCGACGCGGCTCGCCCGCTCGCTGAGCTGCCGGTACGTCCGCCGCTCGGCGCCCGCCACCAGGGCGGGGCGGTCCGGCCCCGCCGCGGCCAGGATCTCGAGCAGGTCGGCCAGGTTGTAGCTTCGCGCCATGCCACGTCCTCGCGTTTCGGGGTGGGGGACTGCCCCCGATCCTCCATGCGGACCGGCGCCGACTCAATCCTTGTCGACATCCAGTCCAATGAGATGAGTCACATCTCACGTGCCTGATCCGGCCACGCTCAAGGTTCTTACACGGCTCTTATCTGGGTACCGGCATGCTTGGTCGTAACGATTGAATATCAGACGGGGGTAGTGGTGAGCGCAGGTGCGATGGCGTGGACCCCTCCGACGTGGGAGGAGATCGTCAGCGAGCACTCGACCCGGGTGTTCCGGCTGGCGTACCGGCTGACGGGCAACCGCCACGACGCCGAGGACCTCACCCAGGACGTCTTCATCCGGGTCTTCCGCTCCCTGTCCTCCTACAGTCCCGGCACGTTCGAGGGCTGGCTGCACCGGATCACGACGAACCTGTTCCTCGACCGCGCCCGCCGCAAGCAGCGCATCCGGTTCGACTCCCTCGGCGACGACGCCGCCGAGCGCCTGCAGGGCCGCGAGCCGGGCCCCGCGCAGGCCTACGACGAGCGGCACCTCGACCACGACATCCAGAAGGCGCTGGACGGCCTCGCCCCGGAGTACCGCGCCGCCGTCGTCCTGTGCGACATCGAGGGCCTGTCGTACGAGGAGATCGCCGCGTCGCTGAACGTCAAGCTCGGCACCGTCCGATCCCGCATCCACCGGGGCCGCGCGCAGCTGCGCGCCGCGCTGGAGCACCGCCGTCCCGCCGAGTGCGCAGTGACGAGCATCACTAGTGACCGCTGAGTAACTTCCGGCCTACCCTTCGCCCGTGGACAACGCGCGGGTGAACATCGCTTTCGAGCGCCGCGGCGAGGGGCCGCCCCTCGTCCTGCTGCACGGCATCGGCCACCGCCGCCAGGGGTGGGCCCCCGTCATGGACCTGCTCGCCGCCGAACGCGAGGTCGTCGCGGTCGACCTGCCCGGGTTCGGCGACTCCCCGCCGCTGCCCGACGGCGCCCCCTACACGCTGGACACGGCCGTCTCCGCGCTCGCGGACGCCTTCGCCGCCCTCGGCCTGGACCGCCCGCACATCGCGGGCAACTCCCTCGGCGGCCTGTTCGCCCTCGAAGCCGCCGACCGCGGCCTCGCCAGCTCGGCGACCGCGCTGTCCCCCGCCGGCTTCTTCAACAACCTGGAGTTCCGCTACGGCATGTCGGTGCTGCGCGCGTCGCGGCTCGGCGCCCGCGTCCCCGAGACGTTCCTCACCCGGCTGGCCCGCTCACCGCGCCGCCGCACGCTCATGTTCGGCATGATCTACGGCCGTCCCGACCTGATGGACGTCGAGACCCTCGCGGGGGACGCCCGCGCCATGCGCGACGCCCCGGGCTTCGAGCCCACCCTCCGCGCGGGCCGCACCACCCGGTTCCTCGGCTCCTGCGCCGACGTCCCCGTGACCATCGCCTGGGGCACGAAGGACCGCCTGCTCCTGCGCAGCCAGGCCATCCGCGCTCAGCGCCGCCTCCCCGACGCCCGCTTCGTCTGGCTGGAGGGCTGCGGCCACGTCCCCATGGCCGACGACCCCGCCCTCGTGGCGAAGGTCCTGCTGGAAGGCAGCGCGCACCCGCTCCGCGGCGCCCGTCCCGAGGCCGCCGCGTCGTAGGCCGTCCTCCGAAGGCGGATCTGGAGTGATCGGTCGTCCCCGGTTCATGCCTCGCGCCGGCATCCGGTGAGGAGGGTGGCGACCATGCGCCTGGCGTCGGCCTGGCCGTAGTCGGGGCCGGTGATGCAGAGGTTGCCGATGGCGCGCATGAGCGTGTAGGCGGAGACGTCGGGGCCGAGTTCGCCGGCGGTGGCGCACGCATCGAGCAACGTCGCGCACGCCGGGACCAGGGTGTCGAGCATCAGGGCGTGGAGGTTCTCCAGCCCTGGATCCCCCGACCCCAGAGCGGCTCCGAGACCGTGCTTGGTCACGAGGAACTCGACGAACGCGTCCACCCAGCGGGTCAGGGCGGTGAACGGGGAGGCCGACTCCTCCAGGAGCCGGGGGGCGAGTGCGGTGGCCGTGTCGATCTGGTGCCGGTAGACGGCGGTGACGAGATCCGCCCGGGTCGGAAAGTTCCGGTAGATCGTGCCGACGCCGACGCCGGCGCGTTCGGCGATGTCGCGGACGGGCGCCTGGACGCCCTGTTCCACGAAGACCGCCGCCGCGGCCGCCAGCACGCCGCTGCGGGTGCGCTGCGCCTGTGCTCGGCGCACTCCGACCGGTTCCGGCACGGGACCCTCCTTTTGCTCGCGGAACAATGTTCCGCTACTTTGGCGGAACAGTGCTCCGCCAAAGTATGGCAGAGCGATCCATGGAGAAAGCGCAGGTCTCCCATGTCCCATCGTCAGCTCGGCCAGCGGATCGTCTCCGTCAAGCCCATCACCGTCCCCGCGCCCGGCCGCGGCGTCGACCTGCAGGTGAAGGTCACCGCCCCGATGTCGGGCCGGAACCTGCCGGTCATCGTGTTCTCCCACGGCAACGCATGGTCCCTGGACGCGTACGAGCCCCTCGTCGACCGGTGGGCTGCGGCCGGGTTCCTCGTGGTGCAGCCCACCCACCTTGACTCCCGCCGCAACGCCATCGGTTGGGACAACCCGCGCTTCGCCACGATCTGGCGCGCCCGGATCTCCGACCTTCACGCGATCCTCGACTGCCTCGGCGACATCCTCGCCCAGGCCGGCGGCCTGGAGGCCCGCGTCGACCGCGAGCGCATCGCGGTCGTCGGCCACTCCTGGGGCGCCCAGACCGCCGGCGCGATCCTCGGCGCGCGCGTGCTCGACGCCGACGGCGTTCCCGGAGAGGACTTCTCCCACCCCGCGGTCTCGGCCGGCGCGCTGATCGCCGCGACCGGGACCGGCGACTCGCTCACCCCGTTCGCCGCCGAACACCTTCCGTTCATGAGGCCGGACTACTCCACCATGACCACCCCGGCCCTGGTCGTCGCGGGCGGCGAGGACCGGTCGCGGCTCTCCACCCGGGGGCCGGAGTGGTTCACCGACGCCTACCGCCTCAGCCCGTCCCCGAAGAGCCTGCTCGTCGTCGCCGAGGGCGAGCACACCCTGGGCGGCGTCGCCGGCGAGGCGGTCGCCGAGACCACCGACGAGAACCCCGCCCGCGTCGCCCTCGTCGCCGATGCGATCTCCGCCTACCTCCTCGACGCCCTCAAGGTCGACGACACCGCGTGGACCGCCTTCGGCGACGCCGCCGCGGCCGGTGAAGGCGCGTGGAGCGTCTCCAGCAAGTGAGCCCGGCCGGACTGCTCCGTCGCGCTTTCGGGAAGACGGCCTCTACGGCTTCAGGTGGTCGGTCAGGTAGGTGAGGATCTCGTCTCGGGCCTGGAGGGTGGGGTGGCCGTCCTCGTCCACGAGGTGCGCGGTGACGACGCTGTGGGGGGTCGCGACCACGTCGCGGAAGAACGGCGGCGGGTCGGTGTTCGCGACGCCGCCCGGGAGCACGCGTCCGTCGAAGGCGTCGCCGAGCAGAGCCCGGTAGGCGGCGAACCGCTGACCTGTGCACCACCGGTCGTTGTCGAAGCGGTAGGCGAGGACGGTCAGGCCGTCGCGCGCGACGCGCTCCTTGAGCGCGCGGGCGTCGTCGTCGCCGAGTTCCAGGCCGGCGGGGTCGTCCAGCGGCAGTGACGGGTGGTTGACGACCGGCGCTATGACGGCCGGTTCCAGCGCCATGGTGAGGGCGAAGTTCCCGGTGAAGCAGAGCCCGATCGCGCCGACCCCCGGCCCGCCGCACTCGGCGTGGGCCCGGCGGGCGAGCCCGCGCAGCCACGCCGTGACGGGGCTGGTGCCGCCCCCGGCGAACGCCCGGAACTCGGCGCTCACGCAGGCCCGGCGGACGACCCGCTCGCCGTCCTCGACCGTGGGGTAGGCGCCGTCGCGGCCGAAGAGCGACGGCACGTGGACGGTGAAGCCCGCGTCCCGCACCCACCGCGCCAGCCGCAGGACGTCCGGACTGATGCCGGGCATCTCAGGCATCAGCACGACGGCCGGGCCGGTGCCCGCGACGTGGACCGTCTTCACCACCCCGTCCACGTCCACCTGCCGCCGCGAGAAGTCGGCGATCGCATCGTCAAGGCGCCCGCCGGCACCGGCCACGACGCCGGCTTTCGTGGCCTGGTCAACGGCTGGGCTCTGGTCGGCGCCCGTGCTCTCGTCGGCGCCGGGGGTGTTCTCAGCGCTCGTCGATTCCTCGGAGTTCATGGGGACAGCGTGGCCGGGCGGCACGCCTTGCCGGGAGAGGCCGGATCGCCATGTGCGGGGGTAATCTCGCCATCGCGGGTGACGGCGGGAGGCAGGCGTGGGTGCGCTGCGGGTAGGGGTGTTGGCCTATCCGGGCTGCTTCGCGTCGGAGGTGTTCGGCGTGCCCGACCTGCTGACGATGGCCGGGCACGTCGCCGGTCCGGATCGCGCCGGCTACGACGTGGCGGTGGTCTCGCCGCGCCGCCGCGTCGTCGCCTCGGGAGGCGTGGCGCTGGCCGCCTCCCCGCTCCGGGAGGTCGACGTCCTCGTCGTGCCGGGGTTCGAGCTGCGTCCGGGCCTCGACGTGGACGCGAAGCTCGCCGGGCTGGCCCCGGAGATCGCGGCCGTCCGCTCGCACGCCGCCGCGGGAGGCGCGGTGGTCTCGATCTGCGTCGGCGCGTTCCTGCTCGCCGCGGCGGGGCTGCTCGACCGGCGCCGGGCCACGACGGCGTGGCTGTTCGCGGACGAGCTGGCCCGGCGCTGCCCCGGCGCCGACGTCCGGCCCGACCTCCTGGTCGTCACCGACGCGGGGGTGACGACCACGGCGGCGTTCAGCGCCATGTACGACTTCGCCCTGGAACTGGTGCGCCGGCACAGTGGCGCCGGCGTGGCGCGGGCGACCGCGCGGATGGCGCTCGTGGACGACGCGCGCTCGTCCCAGGCCCCCTACGTCGACGCCCGTCTCCTTCCGCGTCCCGGACACGAGTTCTCCCGCCGGGTCATGCGGCACCTCGACCAGAGCCTCGCCGCCCGGTACGACCTCGCCGCGCTGGCGGACGCGTTCAACGTCAGCACCCGGACCCTGCTGCGGCGCTTCGCCGACGAGACGGGCCAGAGCCCGCTGGAGTACCTCCAGTCGGCCCGCGTCCGGCGCGCACGCCATCTCCTGGAGACCACGGACCGGACGGTCGCCACCGTCGCCGCCGCGGTCGGGTACCGCGACGCCGGGACCTTCGCGGCCCTCTTCGCCCGGCACACCGGGCGGCGCCCGAAGGACTACCGCGCGACCTTCCGGCGTCCCGCACGCTGAGGGCCCGCACGCAAAAAGGCCGGGGCCCGCGCACCTGAGTGCGCGGACCCCGGCCTCATGCCGGCTCGACTCAGCCGGTCACCGGGAGGTCGCCGGGAACCGGGGTCGGGGCGGGGGCCTCACCGGGCGGGGCCGAAGGCGGCGCGGGCTGGCCCGGCTGCGACGGCTGGGACGGCTGACCGGGCTGGCTCGGCTGCCCCGGCTGGCCCGGCCGGCTCTTGCCGCAGCTCGCGGACGCGATGCTGATCGTCTGCGTCTTGCCCGCCAGGGTCGCCGACACCTCGATCGCGGTGACCGTGAGGTTCCCGTCGTGCCCGCGGACCTGCTTGTTCAGCGTGACCGTGACGTTGCCGAGGCCCTTCAGGTCGGTGGTGACGGTGGTGTTGGGCGTCGCGCCGAGCTTCAGCGCCCGGGTGCCGAGCGTCGCGCCCACCACGTGGGAGACTCCGGTGCCGTTCTCGCACTTGGCGGAGACGGCGTGCGCGGACAGGCCGAGCTTGGCGACCCGCAGATCGGCGACGGACGCGCGGCCGTGCCCGGCCCAGGCGGAGCCGTTCAGCAGCCGCGCCTGGACGAGCGGGTTGGCGGGCAGCTCCGCCACGCTCTTGCTGGTGGGCCGCTGCGCCGAGGACGCCACCGAGGACGTCGGCGGGACGACGACGGAGCCGGTGGCGGAGATGGCGACCGCCGAGCCGGCGCCGCCGGGGGTGGCGGAGGCGGGGGCGGCGGACAGGGCGAACGGCAGGGCCAGCGCGCCGGCGACGGCCGCGCACTTGGTGAGTGCCTGCAAACGCACGGTTCTCTCCTCAGGGGGTTCGTGTTCTTGGGGGACGGGGTGGGGTTCGGGCCGCCCGGCCGTGCGGCCGGGTGGATCGCGGGATCGTCAGTCCGTGATCTGGACGGGGGTGCCGAGCGGGACCTGGGCGAGCTGCTTCAGCGCGTCGGCGGGCACCCGCACGCAGCCGTGCGTGACGGCCTTGCCGAACACCGACTTCGTCGGCCAGCCGTGGAACGCGACCGTCCCGGGGCCGCCGCCGAAGGTGTCGAGGGTGGCCGAGTGCGCCCCGACGGGCAGGATCAGCGGGCTGTAGGTGGGCTTCTCGGGGGCGAGCGAGGCGAGCATGAACGTCCGGCCGGTGGGCGTCGGCGTCTTCGGCGCGCCGACCGCCACGGGCCAGCTGCCGACCTGGCGGCCGCCCCGGAACAGGGTCAGCTTCCTGTCGCCGAGGTCCACCTTGACGGCGCTGGAGCTGCGCGCGGCCTTCAGGCCGGAGTCGGGGATCCAGCCGGTCACGCCGTTCGGGCGGCTCGGCAGCAGCACCCGCCGCCACCCCGGGCGGCTCTCCAGGACGGGCACCCAGGTGGGGCCCTTGAGCTGGGTGCTCGGCAGCTCCGCCACGGCGGGCGCGCCCGGCTTCGCCGACACCGGGACGGCGTTGTCCGGATGCACCACGGTCCCGTCGCTCTTGCCGGACGGGGCCGCGTCCAGCGGCAGGTCGTCCAGCGTCGTGTACGTGGTGGCCTCGGGCAGCTTCTCCAGGCCCCCGGCGGGGGAGGCGCCGGCGGACGCCCCCTTGTGGCCGCCCCCGCAGCCGGTCACGAGCAGGGCCGTCACCAGCAGGGCCGGTGCCGCCGTCCGGGCCGTCCGCCCGGCGGCGCGCGGTGGTTCGTCGCTCACGAAAAACTCCAAGTGATCCCGCCGGAGAGGGGCTCCGGCACGCCTCTGTGCCCGCTCTCTACGCGCGAGGGCACGGGAAGGTTGCACGGTGTGGGGAAGGAATCGCGGTCCGTGCTCCGCGGGCCCTCGCCGATCCGTGCGGCCGGCCGGGAACAAGCGGGGATTGACAGCTGTTTGAACCCTCAACTAACCTTCGACGTGTTCGTTGAAGATTCAAGCATTTGACAAGGGAGACCCCATGAGCATCGCCGCCGTCGCCCCCGAGCTGACCGTCGGAACCTGGAACATCGACCCCGCCCACTCGGAGGTCACCTTCGTGATCCGGCACCTGATGACCAAGGTGCGCGGAACGTTCACCGACTTCACCGGGTCCGTGCAGATCGCCGAGGAGCTGTCGGAGTCCACCGCCACCGCGGAGATCAAGGTCGCCTCGATCGACACCCGCAACGCCGACCGGGACGCCCACGTGCGGACCTCGGACGTCCTGGACGTGGAGAACCACCCGGTCATGACCTTCACGACCAAGGGCGTCCGCGCGCAGGACGGCGAGTACCTCCTGGACGGCGAGCTGACGATCAAGGACGTCACCCGCCCGATCACCCTCACGGTCGAGTACAACGGCGTCGGCGAGGACCCGTGGGGCGGCACCCGCGCCGGCTTCTCCGCCGCCACCACGATCAACCGCAAGGACTGGGGCATCGAGTTCAACGTGCCGCTGAAGGGCGACAAGGCCCTGCTCGGCGACAAGGTCGACATCCAGCTGGAGGTCCAGGCCGTTCGCGCCTGAGCTCTCCCGCCACTGACGAAAGGGCCGCCCACCGGGCGGCTCTTTCGCTATTCCAGGGGCAGGCGCAGGGCGAACCGGGCGCCGGACGGGTGGTCCTCGATCCGCAGCGTCCCGCCGTGCGCCCGGGCGATCTCGCGGGCGATCGCGAGGCCGAGGCCGGCGCCGCCCGCCCCGCGGCTGCGCGCGGTGTCCAGGCGGGTGAAGCGCTCGAACACGCGCTCCCGGTCGGCGGGCGCGATGCCGGCGCCGTCGTCGGTGACGACGAGCAGCGCCCGCCCGTCCCGCCTGCCCACCTCCACCGTCACCCGCGACCCGGCGTAGCGCTCGGCGTTGTCGAGAAGGTTGCCGAGCAGCCGGACGAGCTGCATCCGCACCCCGCGCACCACGACGCCGGGGGACAGCTCGGTGACGATCTTCAGCTCGGACGGGCGGCGGCCGACCTCGGCGCCGGCGAGCGCGGCCAGGTCGATCGGCTCCTGCGCCGCGGTCCCGCCGGTGCCGATGCGGGCGAGCAGGAGGAGGTCGGTGACGATCGACTCCAGCCGGTCGGTGTCGCGCAGCGCCGACGCGATGACGCCCCGCAGGTCGTTGTCCTCCGGGTGCATGGAGGCGTCCTCCAGGTTGGCCCGGAGCCCGGCGATCGGGGTGCGCAGCTCGTGCGAGGCGTCGGAGGCGAACTGCCGCTGCCGCGCGACGGCCCGCTCCAGCCGGTCCAGCGTCTCGTTGGCGGTGCGGGCGAGCTGGGCGATCTCGTCCTGGCCCGGCGGCTGCGGCACCCGGCGGCTGAGGTCGGTGGCGCTGATCTCCGCGAGCTGCGCCCGGATCGCCTCGACGGGGCCGAGCGTGCGGCCGACGACGCGCCAGGTGATCCCCGCGGCGACCGCGGCCAGCAGCAGCACGCCCGAGCCGAGCATCCCCTCCAGCAGACCGTTCACGAGGTAGGACGGCTGCCGCGCGGCCGCGTACACGACGACGGAGTCGGGCGCGGTGCTCACGCGGATGGCCTCGGCCACGAAGCATTCGCGGTGCGGCCACCGTCCGCGGCACTCGCTGAAGTCCTGGACCCGCATGTTGCTCGGCGGCCAGAATCTGCTCACCGGCGGCCTGTCCGTTGCGGCGGGTGTGGCGTTCGTCACCCGCCCGCCGGGCTCGACGACCTGGATCAGCACGCGGCCGCGGGAGCCGTCGCGGATCGCGCCCTCCAGCGTCCCGTCGCGCACGCCGCCGCTGACGCGCCGGGCGTCCACCTGCGTCCGGCGCAGCAGTTCCGCCTTGACGGTGCTGCGCACGGCGACGTCCACGCCGATCGCGGTGACGCCCAGCACCAGTGCGGCGATCACGGCGGCGACGAGCGTGTCCCTGGCCCGGATGGACCGGGGGCGCATGCGCATGGGTCCTCCACGACCGACGTACCGGCTTCCCGGCAGGACGACACACGCTACCGGCCGGTCACGAAACGGGGAGCCCGAAACTGCACGCCGTGTTTTCACCTTCGCTTACTGGGACATCCCGTTTTATGACGATTCCCTCCGGAGTACAGGGACGGACACACATGGGCAGGGACGTGGCTTCGGTCGCCATCAGCGGCGAGGACCGGCGGCGGTATCGCGACAAGGTGCGCAGGTGCCTCGACGTACTGGCCCGGATGCTGGGCGAATCCCAGTTCGACTTCGAGCGCCCGCACATAGGCCTGGAGATCGAGCTCAACCTGATCGACTCGCTCGGCGACCCGCTGATGCGCAACGCGGACGTGCTCAAGGCGATCGCGGACCCGGCGTGGGCGACCGAGCTGGGCCAGTTCAACCTTGAGATCAACATCCCGCCCCGCGAGCTCGGCGGCGAGGGCACCGGAGCCCTGGAGACGGAGGTCCGCGACCATCTCGCGCACGCCGACGACCGCGCCCGCGAGGTCGGCGGCCGGCTCGTGATGATCGGGATCCTGCCGACCCTGCGGCGCACCGACATCGGCGAGGAGACCCTGTCGGCCAACGCGCGCTACAAGATGCTGAACGACCAGATCTTCGCCGCCCGCGGGGAGGAGATGCGCATCGCCATCGACGGCCCCGAGCCGCTGCGCATGCACACCGACACGATCATCCCCGAGGCCGCCTGCACCAGCGTCCAGTTCCACCTCCAGGTCAGCCCCGACGAGTTCGGCGCCTACTGGAACGCGGCCCAGGCCATCGCCGGCGCCCAGGTCGCGATGGGCGCCAACTCGCCGTTCCTGTTCGGGCACCGGCTCTGGCACGAGACCCGCATCACCCTGTTCGAGCAGGCCACCGACACCCGCCCCGACGAGCTGAAGAGCCAGGGCGTCCGCCCCCGCGTCTGGTTCGGCGAACGCTGGATCACCTCCGTGTTCGACCTCTTCGAGGAGAACACCCGGTACTTCCCGTCCCTGCTGCCGCTGTGCGACGAGGAGGACCCCCGCGAGGTGCTCGAGCAGGGCGGCATCCCCGAACTCGGCGAGCTCACCCTCCACAACGGAACGATCTACCGCTGGAACCGTCCCATCTACGCCGTCGTGAAGGGCCGCCCCCACCTGCGCGTGGAGAACCGCGTCCTGCCGGCCGGGCCGTCCGTCGCCGACGTCGTCGCCAACGGCGCCTTCTACTACGGCGTCGTCCGGATGCTGGCCGAGGAGGACCGTCCCGTCTGGTCCCGCATGTCCTTCGCCACCGCCGAGGAGAACCTGCACCGCGCCGCGCGCGACGGCCTCGAATCGACCCTCTACTGGCCCGGCATGGGCGAGGTGCCCGCCGCCGAGCTCGTCCTGCGCAAGCTGCTGCCCCTCGCCCACGAGGGCCTCGACCGCTGGGGCGTCGACCCCGCCCGCCGCGACCGCCTCCTCGGCATCATCGAGCGCCGCTGCGTCACCGGCCAGACCGGGGCCGCCTGGCAGATCGACACCGTGCGGACCCTGGAGGAGGAGCACGGCGTCGGCCGCCACGACGCCCTGCGCATGATGACCCGCGCCTACGTCGAGCACCTGCGCGACAACGAGCCCGTGCACACCTGGTAACCCGAAGATCTTCACAGGTCCCGCACAAATCACACCCTGCCTCCCCGAACCGGCCTTCTAGAGTCGGGTGGCGTGAGTGCACACGAGACGCGCGTCCTCGTCGTCGAGGACGAGCCGACGATCGCGCGGGCGGTGGCCGACCGGCTGGCGGCCGAGGGGTTCGGCGTCGAGACGGCCGGGGACGGGCCGTCGGCGGTCGAGCGCGCCCGCGCCTACGAGCCGCACCTCATCGTGCTGGACGTGATGCTGCCCGGATTCGACGGCCTCGAAGTCTGCCGCCGGGTCCAGGCGGAACGCCCCGTGCCCGTGCTGATGCTGACGGCGCGCGACGACGAGACCGACCTGCTCGTCGGCCTCGGCGTCGGCGCCGACGACTACGTGACCAAGCCGTTCAGCATGCGCGAGCTCGTGGCGCGCATCCGCGCCGTGCTGCGCCGCGTCGAGCGGCCCGCGATGGACGCCGGGGACGGCCCGGTGCGCGTCGGAGAGCTGGAGGTCGACCAGCGGGCCCGCCGGGTGCGGCGCGACGGGCGCGAGGTGCACCTCACCCCGACCGAGTTCGACCTGCTCGCGTGCCTGCTGCGCAACCGCGGCGCGGTGCTCACCCGCGCCGTCCTGCTGGAGCAGGTGTGGGACTGGGCGGACGCGTCCGGCACCCGGGTCGTCGACAGCCACGTCAAGGCGCTGCGGCGCAAGCTCGGCCAGGAGCTGATCCGCACCGTGCACGGCGTCGGCTACAGCCTGGAGGCCGCGCCGTGACCGCCGAGGGCGCCCGGTTCGCCCGCCGGCTGTGGGCGCGGCTGCCCCGGCCGCTGGACCCGCTCCGGTCGATCAAGGTGAAGTTCGGCGTCGTGGTCGTCGTGACCGCGTGCGTCGCCGTCCTGATCGTGCTGTGGGGGTACCCGTTCGGATTCCGCGCCCGGCAGACGATGCCGGTCGGCGTGCTCCTCTCGCTGGTCGTCACCCAGCTGCTCGCCCACGGCATGACCGCGCCGCTGCGCGAGATGACCGCGGCGGCGCGGGCGATGGCGCGCGGCGACTACAGCCGCCGGGTGCGCGCCACCTCGCGCGACGAGGTCGGGGAGCTGGCGCAGGCGTTCAACCGGATGGCCGCCGACCTCGCCGAGGTCGACCGGCAGCGCCGTGAGTTCGTCGCGAACGTCTCCCACGAGCTGCGCACCCCCATCAGCGCGCTGCGGGCCGTGCTGGAGAACGTCGCCGACGGCGTCACGCCCGCGACGCCGGACGTCCTGGAGACGGCCCTCGACCAGACCGAGCGGCTCGGCCGCCTCGTCACCCAGCTCCTGGACCTGTCGCGGGTCGAGGCGGGCGCGGCGGCGCTCGACGTGACCGACCTCGACGTCGCCGCGTTCGTCGCCGACGTCGTCGCGGAGGCGCGGGCGGGCCGCCCGGAGGCGGTGTTCGAGCCGGACGTCACGCCCGGCCTGCGCGCCGCCGCCGACCGCGACCGCCTCCACCAGGTCGTCGCCAACCTGCTCGACAACGCCGCCCGGCACAGCCCGGACGGCCGCCCCGTCACGATCACCGCCCGTCCCTCGCACCCGCCCGGCGGACTGGTCGTCGAGGTGGCCGACGAGGGGCCCGGCATCCCGCCCGAGGAGCGCGCCCGCGTGTTCGAGCGCTTCTCCCGCGGCTCCGCGTCCGGCGCCGGCACCCCCGGCGGCGGCACCGGGCTCGGCCTCGCCATCGCGAACTGGGCCACCGAGCTGCACGGCGGCGACATCACCGTCATGGACACCCCGAGCGGCTGCCGCATCCGGGTCGTGATCCCCCCGGACCCCGCTACCCGGTCGAGTCCATGGTGAGCAGGGCGTACGCGGCGAGGGTCGAGTCGTCGGTGATGCGGCCGTCCCGGACGAGCGCCCTGAACTCCTCCCGCGTCACCCACTTCTGCCGCATGTCCTGCTCCTCGGGCTCCCGGTCGGCCTCCCCGGCCTCCAGGTCGGACGCGACGAAGACGGTGAAGCCCTGACCGCTCGTCCCGTGCGAGCAGTGCAGGTACCCGAGGCGCCGCAGCGTCCCGGCGCGCAGCCCGGTCTCCTCGGCGAGCTCCCGCCGGGCCAGCTCCTCCGGGTCGGCCTCGCGCCGGCCCGGGGCCGAGCCCTGCGGGAAGTTCCACGTGCGCCTGCCGATCGGGTACCGGTACTCCTCGACGAGGTGGAACCCGTCGCCCTCCACCGGGATGACCAGCACGAAGTCTGGCTTGTCGACCACCCCGTAGATGCCGCGCGAGCCGTCCAGCCGCTCGACCTCGTCCTCCCGGACGACCATCCAGGCGTTCTCGTAGACGACCCGCGACGCGACCTGGCGCACGGCGGGCCGCTCCTCGCCGCTCACACGCCCGCCCCGTAGCGGTAGACGAGTTCGTGCCGGTCGCCGACCACCACCCGGTGGGTGGCCTCGACGACCCGGTCGCGCTGGTCGTGGGCGCGGCGCCACAGCGTCAGGACGGGCTGGTCGGGCTTGATCTCCAGTGCCTCCTGCTCCTCCGGGCGGGGCAGCCGGCACGTCACCGTCTCCTCGAACGTGATCCGGTAGCCCGCCTCCTCCAGCCGGGAGTAGATGCCGCCCGGACCCGTGTCGACCTCGCGCAGCACCGGGACCTCCTCCACGATCTCAAGGATCACCCAGGTCGTCGCCGTCTGGACCGGCGGCTCCCCCTCGACGCCCTGGACGCGCGCCCGCTCCAGCACCCGCGTCCCGGGCGGGACGTCCAGGCGGAACGCGAGCCGGTCGTCGGCCTCCACCTCGGCGACGGCCGTCCGGGTGAACGGGGTGCGCCCGTCCCGCCGCGCCGACACGTGGAACCCGCGCCACCCCCCGACCTGCCGGGTGATGTCGGACGCCGCGCGCCGCACCCGCGGAGCCTCCCGCACCTGCGCGCCCGCGCCGTGCCGCAGCCGGACAAGGCCCTGCTCGGCCAGCAGCCGCAGCGCCCGCCGGACGGTGGAGCGGTCGGCCTCGTACACGCGCGCCAGCTCGCGCTCGGACGGCAGCCAGGCCGCCGGGTCCAGTTCGCCCTCGACGATACGAGCGGCGAGCGCGTTGCTGATCGCCTGTGCCTTCGCGGGGGGTCGCGGCATACCAGATCCTGCTCCAGGTCGGTGCATTGACCTCATACCGTACAGATCCCACTCGCTCCCGCCCCCTCTTGGGGTTGCCGCGAACGCATTGTGGTCAGTGTTTGGTGGTTCTATGGTAGACCTACCATGAACCGACCGAGGGAGCCCCGCTTCATGTCGGCGACCATGTGCATGCCCGGTTGGCACAGCGAACGCTCGGACGCCGGCCTGCGCGCGACCCGCGTCACCCCCCTGTCGGACTACCAGCTCCTCAACGGCTGCCTCGAAGAGATCGTCGCCGCCGACGAGGGCGAGCTCTGGCTGCTCTGCGACGCGCAGACCCGGCTGGCCGAGCGCGTCGCCACCGCCGAGCGGCTGCGGTCCTCCCGTCACGCCGCGCAGCCCTGATCAGCCCCGCCGCAGGCTGACGACCTCGCCCGACTCCCCGACCGCCGCACGGGCCGGCGGCATGATCCGCTCCCCCGCGTTGTCGGCCAGCAGCGCCCGGGCGCGCAGCACGATCTCCAGGTCGAAGCGCAGGTCCGGGTCCAGGAGCTGGTCGCCGAACAGCTCCTCCAGCTGGCGCAGCCGGTACCGGACGGTCTGCGGGTGGACGTGCAGCCGCATCGCGACCTCGTTGGCGTTGCGCCCCGACTGCAGCCACGCCAGCAGCGTCTCGGCGAGCCGGTCCTGCTGGCTGGCCCGCAGGTGCGCCAGCGGCGCGAGCCGCAGGTCGGCCAGCGAGGTGATGAGCCCCTCGTCCTGGAACAGGATCAGCGTGGACATGTGCTCCACGCTGCGGATCACGCCGCTGTCGGCCTCGATCACGCCGCGCTGGACCAGGCACAGCGTCTTGCGCGCCCACTGGATCGAGCGCGCCGCCTCCATCAGCGGGACGGTCGGGCCGACGACCGCGAGCGTCCCGGACAGGGCGCGGTCCACGAGCTTGGCGCGGCCGGGGCCGTCCGGGTCGGGGATGATCAGGCTGGGGGTGCGGCGGGTGAGGTCGGCCAGCACGTCCGGCGGGAACGCGGGCTGGCGGGTGTCGGCGTGGTGCCGGCCGAGCGCGACCGCGGCGACCGTCCGCGGGACGGGCCAGTGCGCGGCGGCGGCGAGGTCGGCGATCGCCTCCTGCGCGGCCGGCGGGTCGGCGAACAGCAGGTCGAGCAGGCGCTTGCGGCGGCGCTGCATCTCCCCCGCGACCGCCGCCTTGGCCTGCGAGAACCCCTCGGCGGCCGCGTGCGCGAGCTCGTCCTGGAACTGCATCAGGACCTCGCCGACGGCGCCGAGCGTGCGCGGCGGCACCTGCAGCGCCTCGGCGCCCTCGGTCATCCGGCGCCACGCCACCATGCCGCCGACCCGCATCGCCGTCTGCATCGCGTCGAGGCTGCGTCCCTCGCCCGCCTCGCCGCGGCCGATGGCGCGGAAGAAGTCGGTCACCGGAGCGGGGTCGTGGCCGGGGTCGGCCACCCGCTCGACGAAGAAGTGGAGCACGCGCTCCACGGCGAGCCGGAGGGTCCCCGAGTAGGAGCCGTCCCCCGGCCGGTCGTACTCCCTGACGCGCGTCTGAATCTCCTGGATCATGTCGTCCGCCACCTCGTCGAGGTGGGGTCGCATGTGATCCGCCAGTTCCCTCGGCAGATCCGCCCACGGGCGCCCGCTGGTGGTCGAACCGTCGTTCGCCACAGAACCTCCCAGCTCCGTCCCCCTGCGTTGCGCGCCGTTCACACGGGGTAATTACTTACTTATGGGACCTGTGTGGGGCAAATCATGACCCGCGACGTGCCCGAGGCGCAAAGTCTAGGTCGGCGAACGACCAGGTTCGGCCGGTGACGTGAGAAAAATTCACAAACTTCTCCGGCCGGGGAAGCGGTTCCGTGACTTCCCCGAGACCGCCCTGATCAACAGGGTGCTCATCCTGGGTTCAGGCCCGGTGCGAGGCCGGGCGGACGGGACCGGGACACGTGTTCGCCTACTTCGTCCGGCGCCTCATCGGCGCCGCCCTCATGCTCCTGCTGATCACTCTGGTGACCTTCGGCATCTTCTTCTGGTTACCGAAGCTGGCCGGGCAGAGCACCGACCAGATCGCCGCCGCCTACGTCGGCCGGGCCTCCACCGCCGAGGCGATCGAGGCGACCAAGGAGCGGCTCGGGCTCGACGACCCGGTCGTCGTGCAGTACGGCCACTACCTGGAGTCGATCGTCGCGGGCGCGGACTACGACGCCGGCCCGGTCACCGACCACTGCCCGGCGCCGTGCCTCGGCTACTCGTTCCGCAGCAGCCAGCCGGTCCTAGGAACGCTGCTGGACCGGGCCCCGGCGACTCTCTCCCTGGCCCTGGGCGCGGCGGTCGTCTGGCTCGCGGGCGGCATCGCCACCGGCGTCCTGTCGGCGCTGCGCCGAGGCTCGGCCTGGGACCGCGCCGCCATGATCATCGCGCTGGGCGGCGTCTCGCTGCCGATCTACTTCACCGGCCTGGTCTCCCTCGCGCTGTTCTCCTACACCCTGAAGGTCTTCCCAGGCGGCGGCAGCTACCGGCCCCTCACCGACGACCCCCTGACGTGGTTCCACGCCCTGGTCCTGCCCTGGGTGACGCTCGCGTTCCTCTACGCGGCCATGTACGCGCGGCTCACCCGGGCCGGCATGTTGGAGACGATGACCGAGGACTACATCCGCACCGCCCGCGCCAAGGGCGTCCCGGAGAGGTCCGTCGTGACCCGGCACGCGCTGCGCTCCTGCCTGACCCCGATCATCACGGTCTTCGGCCTCGACCTCGGCCTGCTCATCGGCGGCGCGGTGCTGACCGAGAACACCTTCAGCATCCCCGGCCTCGGACAACTCGCCCTCAGCTCGGTCCAGAGCGGCGACCTGCCCATGGTCCTGGGCGTCACCCTGCTCACGTCCGCCTCGATCGTCCTGCTCAACCTGCTGGTCGACCTGCTCTACGCGGTGATAGACCCCCGCGTGCGACTCGCCTGACCCCCGCGGCCGTATCGCTCTCAACCGAGGCTTCGCGCCCGAATCCTTCAGGTTGGCCGGATACGGCCAAACCGGCGTCCTGGCGCCCCTGACGACGGGACGCGTTGCGGACCGCACCACTCCGGACGGTGACCGCCCTCCACCCATGATCGGCGCCACGGGCCTCATCGTGCCTGGCGGCTTTGCGCGCCGCGCCCGTCCGGCTGGCTTCGCGCCGTCCCGGAACCGGGCTCCCGCTCCGCCGAAGCGCGGCAACTTATCACCTCCCCGTTTCCCCCAACAATGATCAAGCCGGTGTGAGAGGCGGGACGGTAACGCCCGTGGGTCCTGCGTGTGTCGGCTGTGTTGCTTCCGTCTGACATCCACGGACGGTCACGAATGTGTGCCACCTCACGTGGCGCACGCAACACACCCAACAACCCAGAGAGGAGAGAACGCTATGCGTAGCGAGCTCTCAGTACTGCTGCAGCGGATGCGGTGGCGCAGCCCCGCAAACGCCGCGGCAACCGCCGTGGTCGCCGGCATCGCCGACGCCCTCGGCCGCAAGTACACGTCCCCCGACATCGGCGACACCGCCGTCATCGGGAACGGCCACGGCCGCCTCGCGGTCTTCGACTTCGCCGGGAACGTCTGCTCGTGGAACGTTCCCTTCGGGCACGGCGTGCCGGTCTGCAACGGCCTGTACGACGGATCGAAGACCACCGCGTTCCGGCTCGGCGTGGCCGGTGAGGACCGTCCGACGGACATCCGGTTCAAGGCCAACTCGGCCACCCTGGTGTCAACCTGGACGAGCCCCACGGGGCAGGCCAGGGAGGAGGCCGTCATGGTGGGGTCCCCGACGACCCCCGACGGCAACCAGCTGGTGCGAAGGCTCACCTGTGAGAGGGGGAGCGTCACCGCCACGCTGGACTTCCGCCTCCGCTACGGCCACGCGGGCGAGCAGCCGGTCCAGTGGACCGTCCTGCGATCCGGGCGCGGCTTCACGGAGTGCGTCGCTACCGTGGGGAACGTGAAGATGTTCTTCACGACCAACATGCACCTCACGTTCGAGGAGGGCGGGACCTCGGTCAGGGGGTCTCTGCTCCTGAAGGCCAAGAAGTCCGCCTTCTTCGCGGTCGGAGGACACGACAGCCTGTCGCCGCGGACCGACAAGGAGGCAAAGCGCCTCATCGTCGAGTCCGACAAGGGCTGGCTGAAGTACGTCCAGAGCCTGCGGAACCTCCGCGGCAAGTACGCCGAGATCGCGCTCCGAAGCGCGATCAACCTGCGGCTGCTGGGCTTCGGAAACGGGGGCTCGTTCTACGCGGCCGCCACCCGGAGCCTCCCGGAGGACGACCCGCGGCTCGGCCAGGCCGTGCGGTGCTGGGACTACCTGAAGGACTGGGAGCGTGACGGCGTCCTGACGGTGCTCAGCCTGACGGACGCGGGGGACCCGAAGGTCCTCCTGGCGCGCTACCAGTGGTACAAGAAGCTGCACGACATCCGCCGCAGGCTGGCGATCATGCACGAGGTCGACGGCGGCAACGTCGCGAGCAACCTCGAGGTCGTCATCCCCGGGATCGGTCACCGCGGCTCGGTCTACCGCGTCGGCAACGGCGCGGGCGACCAGAAGCAGCACGACTGGATCTCGTACGCGGCGGAGGTGTGCTACCGCCTGGCGCTCCAGGGTCTGATCGACCTGGAGTTCGTGGCGTCCCTGGCCGTTCAGGCCAGGGCGGCCATGTTCGAGCCGTGCTCCGGCGTCTGGGAGATCCGCCCCGCGGAGAACCAGGAGAACGGCGCGAAGTTGCGGGTCTACGCCTCGGCGCAGATCCTCAACGGCCAGGCTCTGGCCTACTTCTCCAAGATCTTCGAGATGGCGGGGGAGCAGGAGAAGGCCCGGGAGTACAAGGCCCTGGCCGCCAAGGTCATGCCGTGGGTGCGGGACGAGTGCGTCAAGCACGGCGTCATCGTGGCCGCGCCCGACATGCCCGTGCTGGACTCGTCGATCCTCCTCGCCTTCATGCAGGCGCCGGACATCTTCGAGTCCGTGGACGAGGAGCTGGTGCGCGCTACGGCGCTCGCCATCGACGCGCCCCACACCGCCGCGGGACCCCTCAAGGGGCTCCGCGTCGGCAAGGGGCACGTCCGCTACCACGCGGCCGAGTTCCAGGACGGCATCTCCCTCGCCGAGGAGGGGCTGTTCAACAACATCACGGGCTGGCTGGCCATCGTGTTCCTCCTGCTCGGCATGCCCCGACGTGCCGAGACCCTCATGGGGGAGCTGATGGGCATCCTCAACCGGGTGCGGCAGGCCACCGAGGAGAACACCCCCGAGGGCCACGCCCTCGGGAACCTGAACCAGGCGTACGTCTACCAGGCGATCATCTGGTTCGCTCTCCTCTTCGAGGCCCTCATGGCCGAGATCGAGGAGGCGCTGGCCGCTGAGGCGGTCTAGCACACCAGCCGCACCGTGCAACTCGCGGTACGGCAGTAAGTGAATCGTGCCGGCCCGTGCCTTCGGGCACGGGTCGGCACGACCACACCAGAACACCGGTCCGGCTCGTACCCTTCGGGGCACGAGCCGGACTCTTGTGTGAACCGACGCGCCAGCCCCCGGACCAAGCCCTCAGTCGAAGAGATCCTCAGCCGAATCAGCACTGACCGCACGCCGGATCCAGCGCTCGATCTGCTCGGAATCGCTACAACCCTCGACCTGAGCACGAACACCCGCAGAAACATCAAGCCCGCGCGCCTCAAGCATGAGCAACAGCGCCTTCACCTCCCCCTCGGCGCGGTGGGTGAGGGCGAACTCTGACTGCCACTCGTACCTGTCGAGCTTCACCACGTCCTCCATGAGGTCACGGGCAGTGTCAGGTGAAGAGATCCTCAGCCGAGTCGGCACTGACCGCACGCTGGATCCACCGCTCGATCTGCTCGGGATCAGTACATGCTTCGACCCGCGCGCGGACATCCTCGGAGACATCGAGACCGCGCGCCGCAAGCATCAGCAGCAGAGCCTTCGCCTCCCCCTCGGTACGCCCTTCGGCGCGGTGGGTGAGGGCGAACTCTGACTGCCACTCGTAGTTGTCGAGCTTCACCATGTCCTCCATGAGTTTGCGGGCGGCGTCAGAGAACCGCGACATTACGTAGTCATGATAGAGCGCTCCGGTGTCGCCGGTGAGTGAGCCGATGGCGGCGGAGAGGCCCCGGAGGACGGCTTCCGACTGCGGGCCGTCCGCGTGGGCGGGGGCGCTGAGGACCGCCAGTTCGGGGAGGCGGCGAGCGTGGTCCGGGTCGGTGATGGGGGGCAGCATCTCGGGATGGACGGTCAGGGGCTTGAGCACCCAACCGGGGTGTCCCATGTCGATCGGGACGGCGCATCCTCGTGCCGTGGCCTGGTCCGGGCACAGGACGAGAAGCACCACGGGGCAGCGGCGGCGCAGGCGCAGCGACGCCAGGTAGGCGGGCCAGCTGTAGGTCTTCTGGCGTAAGGCTCGTAGCTGGGATTCGACCACGACGCCCAGAACGGGGGACTTCGGGTCGCCGAGCAGGACGGTGGCGTCGCAGCGCAGTTCAGCAGGGTTGGTGTCGGCGTAGGACTCCGACGCCAGCGTGGCTCGCGCGTTGGTGGACACGTCGAGTCCGAAGACGCTCCGCAACATCTCGGGGACGAGCTGCGGCCTGTTGCGGACCATCTCCAGCGGTAGCTCGTGTTCGTTGGTGGGCATGAAAGCAAGCTAAGAGTAATCACTTGGCAACGTAGAGCTATCGAGCCGATTCGGTCCCTGCGTGCCATGGCAGGGAGGATCGCCATAGCTCGATCGCGCTATCGAACTGGCCGGGGAGGGCGGTTGGTGTGCTGGTCAGGGGAGTAGGTGGGGGAGGAGGAGCCAGGTGCCCAGGGCGGTCATCGCGGCTCCGGAGAGGCGGGTGATCGTGCGGGCGGCTGCGGGGCGGGGGTTGAGGATGGTGCGGGTCAGTGTGCCCAGGCAGAGGTAGAACGCGGCGCAGGTGGCCATGAAGGTCAGGCCCAGGACGGCGAGTTGGGCGGGGACCGGCCAGGCGTCACGCGGATCGGTGAACTGGGGCAGGAGGGCCAGGAAGATCAGCAGGCCCTTGGGGTTGAGGCCGCTCACGCCGACGCCGCGCAGGAAGGTGCCCCAGCCGGTGCCGGTGCCGGTCCGGACGTCGAGGGGGCCGGGGCGGGCGACGGTCGTCGCGCCGTGCCAGATGAGGTAGAGGCCGCCGACGACGGTGAGGGCCGTCAGGGCGGACGGGGAGCCGGCGACCAGCGCGCCGACGCCTGCCGCGACGATCGCGGTCACCGCGGCGTAGCCGGTGACCAGCCCGGCCACGGCGGGTACGACGCCGCCGCGCAGTCCGGTGGAGAGGGTGAAGGCCCAGTCCGCGCCCGGGACGGCGATGAGCAGCAGGGACACCGCCCAGAACGCGAGCACCGATCCCGCTGCCATCGCATTCCTCCCCTTCTGGCGGCCATTACGGGGAGAATACGTTTGAACTGGCGGAAAATGGTTTCGACTTTTGGCCGTTCAGAACCCTTTTGTGGAAGAATCTGCTTTGTGGACGCCATCGATCGGAAGATCCTTGCCGTGCTCCAGGAGGACGGCCGGTTGACGGTCACCGAACTGGCGGCGCGGGTGGGGTTGAGCGTCTCGCCGTGCCACCGGCGGCTGCGGGAGCTGGAGCGCGGCGGCACGATCCGCGGGTACCGCGCGGTCGTGGACGCCGCCGCGCTCGGCCTGACCTTCCAGGCGCTGGTCTTCGTCACCATGCGGCAGGAGGACCGCGACACGCTGCTCGGCTTCGAGGCCGCCGTCGCGAGGGTGCCGGAGGTGGTGCAGGCCCAGCGCCTTTTCGGCGACCCCGACTATCTGCTGCGCATCGTCACCGCGGACCTGAAGGCCTATCAGGAACTGGAGGACGACGTCCTCGCGGCGTTGCCGGGGGTGCAGCGGCTGAACTCCACGCTGGTGATGAAGCACGTCGTGAACGATCGGCCGCTGCCCACCTGAGCTACTGCCTGACGATCCAGTGGTCGTTCGCGCCGGCGCGGACGAATTGCAGGGACGGGCAGAGATAGTCGCGGGGGTTCGGGGTCGCGGTCGGCTGCCAGGGCGAGTCCGAGGCGGTCGCCGGGCTCCAGGCGCCGTTCCTGCGGAGCTGGATGGAACTGCTCTCGAAGACGACGTTCTTCGCGTCCGCGCAGTAGTAGGCGTTGCCCGTGCTCGGGTCGCGGGACGCGTAGATCTCGAAGATGTCCCAGCCATAGGTCAGCGAGCTCGTGTCCCGGCCCGACTTGCTGTAGAAGAGGCTCCAGGAATTCGTCGTGTAGTTGTACAGGTACGCCGACCACGCGTTGGTGGAGGCGTTCGTCCTGACGAGCTGGACGCTGTAGGCGGGGCGCCCGTTCACGCTCTTGGTGTAGGTCCGGAGGAAGTTCGCGTCCATCTTCACCTCCTTGGCGGGCCCGTTGCCGCCGCACCAGTCCCAGGCCCAGATCTCGTTTCCGACGACCTGGGAGTAGACGGTCGTGATCTCCATGCAGGACCCGGCGGCCTTGACGGTGGGCGTGTAGGTGAAGTCGGCGCTGTTGGACACCCGATAGCTCGTGTCGACGCTGTGGGTGGCGGTCAGCCCGTCGTGGGAGCCGGCGGCCGGTTCGACGCCCCAGAAGTGGTGGATCTGCTCGCGGCGCAGGCGGGAACGGTGCAGGTCGCGGAATCTCTGCACGGCCCGGGCGTTGCGGGCGTCGGGGACGAAGGTGCGGGCGCCCGCGACGTGCCCGCGTTTCGGGGCGGTCGGGTCGGGAGCGGAGGGGGCCGCGGAAACGCTCGCGGCGGGAATGGCGGTAAAGGCGGCGAGAACGGCGCAGGCGAGCAGGGTTCGACGCTGCATCACGCGACTCCTTGTTGCGGGGGGGCGGTCTGCTAGCGCGCGCTGGTGCCGTCCCAAAGAATCGCTATCCGCGCCTCATACTGTCAACGAAACGTTTTTCAACCCGCCTTCAGAAAGCGTAGAAGAAAAGGGACGGGCCCCGCGCTCCGGGCCCGTCCCGCACGCGTTTCAGCGGCGGTAGAGGTTCAGCTTCTCCTCGCCGATGCGCTCGCGCAGCGCCGGGTCGTCCACCCCCTGGCCCTCGCCGGTGGCGCCGCACAGGACCGCGACCTTGCCGATGTGCTGGTTCGTCTGGACGGCCCGGGTCGCGTCGCCCGCCTCGTCCAGCGGGAAGACCTTCGACAGCGTCGGGTGGATCATGCCGAGGCCGATCAGCCGGTTGATCTCGACGGCCTCGTGGTAGTTGAAGCCGTGCGAGCCGATGATGCTCTTCAGCCGCATCCAGAGGAACCGGTTGTCGTACTCGTGCCGGTACCCGGTGGAGGAGCCGCAGGTGACGATCTTGCCGCCGCGCTTGGCGACGTAGACGGACGCGCCGAACGTCTCGCGGCCGAGGTACTCGAACACGATGCCGGGGTCCTCGCCGACGAGCCGGCGGATCGCCTCGCCCAGCATCCGGCCGGCCTTCGGGTGCCGCAGGCCCTGCTCGCCGAGCTCCAGGTCGTTGCGGTTGATGATGTGGTCGCAGCCCTGCGAGCGGACGATGTCGGCCTTCTCCTCGGAGGAGACCACGGCGACCGGGATGCCGCCGCCGTTCTTCACGAGCTGCGTCGCGAACGAGCCGAGCCCGCCGGTCGCGCCCCAGATCAGCACGACGTCGCCCTGCTTCATGCGGGCGCCGTGCGACCCGACGAGCATCCGGTAGGCGGTCGCGGCGCACAGCGTGTTGGAGCCCGCCTCCTCCCACGTCAGGTGGGCGGGCTTGCGGATCAGCTGGTTCGCCTTGACGATGCAGTACTCGCCGAGCGACCCGAAGTTCGTCTCGAAGCCCCACGCGAGCTGGCTCTCCGACATCATGCCGTCGTCGTAGGAGCCGTGGTCCTCCTCGTCCACGTAGGACGGGGACAGCACGACCTTGTCGCCGACCTTCCAGCTCTTCACGCCGCTGCCGGTGCGCACGACGACGCCCGAGCCGTCCGAGCCGAGGATGTGGTACGGCAGGTCGTGCCGGGCGCCGTACCAGCCCTGCCGGCCGAACTTCTCCAGGAACGCGAACGTCGGGACCGGCTCGAAGATCGCCGACCAGACGGTGTTGAAGTTGATCGCAGCGGACATCACCGCGACGACGCACTCGTCGGGCGCGAGCTCGGGCATCTCGACCTCGCCGACGTGCAGGGAGCGGCGCACGTCCTTGTCGGTCTGGCCTTCGAAGATCCCGACCTCGTCCTTGCGGGTGAACGCCGCGCGGAAGCGGGTCGGCAGGTCGATCTCCTGCAGCTCGGGACCGCTCGCGCCGGACCGGACGGCGTCGAGCAGGGCGTGGGACGGGCCGGGGTGGGCCATGGGGAAGTCCTCCGTGGAACGGGGTTCGGGGGGCGGCCCTCAGCGGGCCGTGATCGGCGCGGGGACGGCGTCGCTCTCCCGCCGTCCCGCGAGCCTGGCCTCCAGGTGCGCGGCGAGAACGCCCACACCGGGCGGGTCGAGCAGGTTGAGATGGTGCGCGCCGGGGATCGTGACGATCTCCAGGTCGGCGCAGAGCCCGCCGAAACCGTTGGTCCCGTCGAGCACGTAGCGTGCGTCCCGCACGGCCCAGGGGGTCTCCTCGGGCGCGTGGTACAGGATGACGTGCCCGTCGTAGGGCTCCGGCTTGTACGCCTCCAGGGAACGGGTGTCCTGGTGGGACGTGAGCTGGTGGGTGAGCGCCGCCGGGGGGATGTGGTCGACCAGCGGCGCCGCACGCTCCATGACCAGCGCGAACTGCGACTCCTCGTCCAGCCCGGACAGCTCCTCGTAGGTGAGGGCGACCTCCAGGCCGTAGGTCTCGTTGATGTAGTCGGCGAACGCGGAGAAGCGCCGGGCGAGCGTGTCGGACTCGTCGTCCACCGCGAGCGGGAGGCCCGCGTCGAACAGCGCGACGAACTCGACCTCGCGGCCCGCCCGCGCCAGCTGCCGGGCGGTCTCGTAGGCGAGGACGCCGCCGAACGACCAGCCGCCGAGCCGGAACGCGCCCTCGGGCTGCGCCTCCACCAGGTGCCGGACGTAGCGGGCGGCGCGCTCCTCGACGGGCGGCGCGTCCTCGAACCGCTCCAGCCCGTACACCGGCTGGTCGTCGCCGAGCAGGTCGACGAGCTGGCGGTAGCAGGCGGTGGTGCCGCCGGCCGGGTGCCCGATGAAGATCGGACGCCGGTCCCCGGTGGATCTGAGCGGCCGGACGGTCTGCCGCGCCGCCTCCTCGTCGGCCGCCCTGAGGTACTCGGCGACGTTCTGCGCCGTCGGCGTCTCGAACAGCTCCCCGCGGGTGACCTCGCCGCCGACCTCCCGCGCGACGAGGGCGACGACCCGGTCGGCGTCGCGGTCCCGGCCGCCGAGGTCGGCGAAGAAGTCGGCGGTGACGCCGACGCGGTCGAGGCCGAGGACGTCCTCGAAGATGCGGACGGCGAGGCGCTCGGCGGCGTCGCGCGGCATGACGTACCCGGACTCGGCGTTCGACACCGCCGCGGGGGCGGGGGCGCCGGCGTCGGCGAGGCCGAGCTCGCGGGCCGCCCACTCCTCGAAGACGTTCACGCTGGCGCCCTGGAGCAGCACCGACGCCGGGACGGTCAGCCCGAGGTCGTGCTCGACGCCGCTCTTGATCCGGACCGCGACGAGGGAGTCGAGGCCGAGGTCGGTGAGCGGGACGGACGGGTCGAGGCGCTCCGGGTCGAAGCCGAGCACGGCCGCGATCCGGTGCCTGACCTGAGCGGCGATCATCTTGCGGGCGGTGGCCGGATCGAGCTCCCCGAGCGCCTCCACGCCGGGCCAGTCACCGGCGTCGCCCGCGCCCAGCTCGTCGGCCGCCTCGGTGAGCGCGGCGAAGTAGGGCATGTTCCGGATCTCCGGGAACAGGCCGACGGCGGTGGCGGGGTCGAAGCGCAGCACGCCCGTCGCCGCCCTGCCGTGCACGAGGAGGGCCTCCAGCGCCTCCGCGCCCTCCGCCGGGCTGATCGGGTCGATGACGGCGACCGACGTCTCGGCGGCCCCGCCGACCCGCGACCACGTGCCCCAGTTGATGGTGGTCCCGGGGCGGCCGTTCGCGCGCCGGTACGCCATGAGCGCGTCGGTCGCGGCGTTCGCGGCGGCGTAGGCGGCCTGCCCCGGCGAGCCGAGCAGCGCGGCCGCCGAGGAGTGCGTGACGAGCCAGTCGAGGTCGAGGTCCCAGGTGGCCTCGCTGATCCGCCGGGCGCCCTCGACCTTCGCCGTCCACACCCTGTGGAGATCCTCCGGGCCGAGGTCGGCGATCAGCCGGTCGTCGATCGCTCCGGCGCCGTGCACCACCCCGCACAGCCTGGCGCCGCCCTCCTGGGCGACCGCGACCAGGCGTTCGGCCGTGCCGGGCCGGGCGATGTCACCGAGCACGACGCCGACGTCGACGCCGTCCTCGCGCAGGCGGGCGATCACCTTCTCGGCGTCGGCGTCGGGGCCGCCGCGCCCGGACAGGACGATGCGCCCGGCGCCCCGTTCGGCCAGCAGCCGCGCGGTGACCAGGCCGATCCCGCCGTACCCGCCGGTGATGACGTACGCGCCGCCGCGCCGGACGGCGCGCTTCTTCCTGGCCGGCGTCTCCGGCAGGACGGCCTGCGCGAGGCGCGCCACGTGCCGGGTGCCGGCGCGCCAGGCGACCTCCCGCGCGTCGTCGCCCGCGAGCAGTTCCGCGACCAGATCGGCGGGACGGTCGACGTCCACATGGGTGGCGCGCTGGACGGTGCGTTCGAAAGCCAGAACCCTGGTGAGCGCGCTGACGAACCCGTGGCCGGGCACGCCCTCCCCTGCCAGGGGCAGCGCGGATCGGGTCGCGATGTAGAGGCGGGGGCCGTCGGGCAGCGAGCGGCTCACCCCGGCGACGGCGAGGACGAGTTCCTCGTCCACGAGATCGGCGGGCGGGACCAGCACGACGCCCTCGACCGGCTCGGCCATGGCCGGATGGTCGTCCGGCGGCCGGTTCGTCGGCCGGTGCCGGATGACGCGCCTCCCGCGCTCCTCCAGCCCGGCGGCCGCCGCGGTGCCCAGCGCGTCGTCCTCGTCGGCCAGCACCAGCCAGGTACCGCCTTCGGACGGCTCGGCGCCCTCCGGGAGGGGCGTCTCGTCCCAGACGAGTTCGACCAGCTTGTCGGCGAGCGGGACGGGGATGTCGTGGCGCTCGACCCGGCGGAGCACGATGCCGGTCGCCTCGGCGAGGACCTGGCCGTCCGCCGCCAGGAGCGCGACCGAGCCCGTCACGCCCTCCTCGCCCCGGACGACCCTCGCCTGGACGTGGCCGCCGCGGTGCGTCGGGCCGAACACGCGGAGGCTGCCGATCGTCTCGGCCTGCCACACGCCGCCGTCGCCGCCCGCCGCCTCGTCCGACAGCACGGCCAGGCAGCGGTCGAAGACCTCGGGGTGCAGCCGGTAGTGGCGGCTGCCGCGCTCGGCGGCGGCGACCTCGGTGGCCGCGCCCGGCCCGGACGCGGCGGGGGGACGGCGGTCCTCTCCGACGTCCGCGCTGGCCAGCCGCGCCCACGTGCCCGCCGGGGTCAGCGCGTGGATCTCCACCCGCTGCTCCGCCTCGGTGAACGTCGTCGTCACGGTCGCGTGGTCGGCGAGCGCGAGCGGCCGCTCCATCCACAGGCTGTTGACACGGACGTCCTCGGTGCCGAGCGCGGCCGCGCCGGCGGCGAGCGCCATCTCCGCGAACGCCGCGACCGGCAGGGCGTGGACCCCCGCCTGAGCGCCGGCGCCGGCCGCGCCGCGCAGCCACGGCTGCGCGGCGAGCCCCACGTCGGCGCGCCAGGCGTGCCGGTCTTCGCCGGGAAGCTCCACATGCGCCCCCAGGAGGGGGTGTTCATCGCGCTTGCCCGATGTGCTCGCCGACAGGTCGACCCAGTGCCGCTCGTGCCGCCACGGCGACTGCGGGACGTCGACGATCCGCCCGTCCACGGGCCTGCCGATCGTGTGCCCGTGCGCGGCCAGGGTGGCGAGCTGCGCGTGGAACGCCAGCGTGTCGTCGGTCTCCTGGCCCTTCGGCGCCCGCTTGAGCGTGTGGGTGACGAGCGCGCCCGTCCCCTCCAGGGTCTCGCCCACCGCGTGCGCCAGGATCGGGTGCGCGTTGACCTCGACGAACGTCCGGAAGCCGTCCTCGGCGGCGGCCGCGACCGCGTCCGTGAGCCGCACCGCGTTCCGCAGGTTCGCCGCCCAGTGGTCGACGCCGAGGGCGGACGCGGAGTCGAGGTACGCGCGGGGATCGTCCTGGGCCGTGGTGTAGAGCCTGATGCCCTCGGCGAGCGGGGCGCCCCGCTCGGCCCCCACGCCGGCGAGGAGTTCGCGCAGCTCGGGCAGGAGCGGGTCGACCTGGGGCGAGTGGCCGGCGCCCTCGGCCTGCACCATCCGGGCGAGCCGGCCCTCGGCCTCGGCCCGCTCGACGATCTCGGCGACCTGGCCGGCGTCGCCGGTGACCACGGTCTGCCTCGGCGAGGAGTGCACGGCCGCGTAGACCTCGGGAAGCCCCTCGCCGAGCCGCGCGACCTCCGCGGCGGACGCGCCGAGGACCGCCATCGCGCCGCCGCCGACGAGCCGCGTCAGCAGGCGCGACCTGCGGCAGATGACGCGGACGCCGTCCTCCAGGGTGAGCGCGCCCGCGACGACGGCCGCGGCGACCTCGCCCATCGAGTGGCCGACCACCGCGCCGGGCGTGACGCCGTACGCCCTCCACATGCGGGCGAGGGCGATCTGGATCGCGAACAGGACCGGCATCGTGTCGGCCGGCCCGTCCGGTTTGCGGCCCTCTTCGAGGAGCGACCACAGGTCGGGGCCGCCCTCCTCGGCGAACAGGCCGTCCAAGTCGTCGATGGCCTCGGCGAACGCGGGCTCCTCCTCCAGGAGCCGCTGCGCCATGCCCGCGCGCTGCGCCCCGTACCCGGAGAACACCCAGACGGGACGGCCGGGCGCACCGAGCGCCGTCCCCGTCACCACGCCCGGGTGGGGACGCCCTTCGGCCAGGGCGGTCAGCCCTTCGACGAGCCCTGCGCGGTCTCTGGCGGCGACGGCGGCGCGGGCCCGTCCGCGGCCGGCGCGCCGGTGCAGGGTGCGGGCGACGTCAGCGAGCTTCACGTCCTGGTTCGGGAGCCACTCGGCCAGCAGGGCCGCGTGGTCGCGGATGCGGTCGTCGCTGGTGTCGGACAGGGGGAACGTCCTGACCACGGCCGGTTGGACGGTCGTCTCCTGCGCGGGAGCCTCTTCCAGGATGACGTGCGCGTTCGTCCCGCCGAAGCCGAACCCGGACACGCCCGCCCGTGCGGGCCGCCCCCGGTCGGGCCACGGCGTCTCCTCGGCGACGACCGCCAGGCGCAGCTCGTCGAACGGGATGTGCGGGTTGGGCTCCTTGTAGTGCGCGCTGGGCGGGATGACCCGGTGGTGCAGCGCGAGGACCGTCTTGATGAGGCCCGCTATGCCCGCCGCGGACTCCATGTGCCCGAGATTGGACTTCGCGGAGCCGAGCAGCAGCGGCTCTCCGGGGCCGCGGCCCGCGCCGAGGACCTCGCCGACCGCCTTGGCCTCGATGGGGTCGCCCAGGAACGTCCCCGTTCCGTGGGCCTCGACGTAGTCGACCTCTCGCGTGTCGACGCCCGCGCTCGCGTAGACGTCCCGCAGCAGGGAACGCTGCGCGTCGGAGTTGGGGGCGACGAGGCCGTTCGAGCGCCCGTCGGAGTTGACGCCGGAGCCGCGGATCACGGCGAGGATCCGGTCGCCGTCCCGTTCCGCGTCCGACAGCCGCTTCAGGACGACGGCGCCGCAGCCCTCCGCGCGGACCATGCCGTCGGCGGAGGCGTCGAACGCCTTGCAGCGCCCGTCCGCCGCCGTCCCGCCGGCGAGGTCGAACGTCATCGTGACGGTCGGCGACAGCAGCAGGTTCACGCCCCCGGCCAGCGCGACGTCGGCCTCGCCGCCGCGCAGCGCCTGCGCGGCGAGATGCACCGAGACCAGCGACGACGAGCAGGCCGTGTCGACGATCATGCTGGGGCCGCGCAGGTCGAGCAGGTACGACAGCCGGCCCGCGATGATGCCGAGCGACGCGCCCGTCGCCGTGAACGGTTCGAGCGAGGCCAGGTCGGACGCGGTGAACGCGGCGTACTCCGGCGCGGAAACGCCGACGAACACGCCCGTGCGGCTGCCGCGCAGCGACGCCGGGCCGATGCCCGCGTGCTCGAACGCCTCCCACGCCACTTCGAGGACGAGCCGCTGCTGCGGGTCCATGACCGCGGCCTCGCGCGGGGTGATGCCGAAGAACTGCGCGTCGAACCCGGCGACGTCGCGCAGGAAACCGCCGAGCCGCGTCGTGCGGTCGAGCAGGTCGCCGACCTCGGGGGAGCCGTCGTCGAACGCGTCCCACCGGCCGTCCGGCACCTCGCGGATCGCGTCGCCGCGCCCGGTCAGGAAGCGCCAGTAGTCGTCCGGCCCGGTCAGGTCGCGGCCGCCGCCGGGGAAGCGCAGCCCGGCGCCGACGACGGCGATGGGCTCCTCGCTCGCGGCCCGCCTCGCGGCCGGCTCCGGCGCCGGGGCCTGCGCGGGGGTCCCGCCGGCCAGCGCGACGGAGAGCTTGTTGATCGTCGGGTGTTCCCAGACGAGGGTGGCGGGGAGGGCTCGCCCGAGCATCTGCTCGAGCTCGCCGGCGATCGCGACCGCGTCCCTGGAGGCCAGACCGAACTCCTCCAGCGGCCGGTCGGGGTCGACTTCGGCGGCGGTGGTCCTGGAGCGGCGCGCGATCTGCTCGATCAGGTGCCGGCGGACCGAATCCTCGCTGATCCGTGTCTCGTCCTGCGCGTTCTCCCGCGCGGCTCCGGAACGATCGTTGCTCTGCATGCGGTGCGTTCCCCCCATGAAACCGGGATCGTTCGTCGAAGCGGAGGGACCACTTTGTCTCACGATGACCGACTCACGATGCGCACCCAGACCACTTTTCTCCCCCACGTCTTGTCACGGTGATGACAAGACTCGGCAGTAACCAATGTGGCCTGATGGGATAGTTGTGGTACCGCGGCCTGGAGTCAGGGCCGAGTAACGAAGCGCCAACCAATAGTAACAATAGCGACGACTGTTTTTAGGGGGAAGCGGCGGATTTCCGCGGCCGGTGCGGGAGTTCACGCCGTACGGACTGTTGACCCGCGGCCGATACCGATGGGCGCTGGCGGTGGTGGCCGTCAGCGCATTCATGATCACCATGGACAACACGGTGGTCGCGAACGCGCTGCCCACCATCATGAGCGACCTCGACATGTCCAACTCGGCCAAAGACTGGGTCGCCACCGGCTACATCCTGATGTTCTCCTGCCTGATGGTGGCGGGCGGGCGGCTCACCGACGTCTTCGGCTGCCGCGTCACCTTCGTGTCCGGGATGGTCGTCTTCACCGCCGCGTCCGCCGTCTGCGGCCTCGCCCCCGACTCGGCGACCCTCATCCTCGCCCGCGTCGCGCAGGGCGCCGGCGCCGCCCTGGCCCTCCCCGCCACCCAGGTGATGGTCACCGTCGGACGCACCGACAAGCAGCGCTCTCTCGGCACGATCGTCTGGGTCGGCGCCGGCTCCAGCGCCACCGCCCTCGGCCCCACCATCGGCGGCTTCATCGTCCAGCAGTGGAGCTGGGGCTGGATCTTCCTGATCAACATCGTCCCCGGCGTGCTGGTCATCCTGCTCGGCCTGGTCGTCCTGACCGGCAAGGGCGAGAACCGCGACGCCCGGGTCGACCTGCCCGGCGTCCTCATCTCCGCCACGATGCTGTTCGCCTTCACCTACGGGCTGGAGTCGGGCAACAAGCACGGCTGGGCCGACCCGTCCGTCCTCAGCGTGTTCGCCCTCGCGTTCATCGCCCTGGCCTGCTTCGTCCTGGTGGAGAGCTGGGCCCCCGACCCGATGATCAATCTGCGGTTCTTCCGCAACCGGGTCTTCGCGGGCGGCCTGCTCTCGCAGATGCTCTACGGCATCGGCTTCAACGGGATGATCTTCTATTCGGCGACGTTTCTGCAGCGCTTCCTCGGCTTCTCCCCGCCCCAGGCGGGCCTGGTGATGCTGCCGCCGTCCATCGCCATCATGGTCATGACGCCCGTCGCGTTCTGGCTGGCCGCCAAGCTCGGCCCCCGCCCCGCCATCGGCGGCGGCCTCGCCCTCATGGCCTTCGGCATGTTCCTGTTCTCCACCATCCAGCAGGGGGACGGCTACGCCGACCTCATGCCCGGCGTCATGATCGTCGGCGTCGGCGCCGCGATGGGCATGCCGCTCGTCATGTACGTCCTCAAGGCCGTCCCGGAGCAGCAGGCGGGCGTCGCGAGCGGCATCATCAACGTCATCCGCGAGGCGTCGGGCGCCTTCGGCATCGCCATCATCGGCCTGCTCGTCCACCACGTCCCCGCGGAGGGGGCGAGCGCCGCCGAGCTGGAGACGTTCCGCAGCGGCACCGCCTCCGGCCTCATCCTCGGCGCCGTCCTGGTCCTCGTCGGCGGTCTGATCAGCGGCCTCACCCTCCCCAGCCGCCGCGGCTGGCTGGGGCCCAAGCACGGCAAGTCCTCACCCCTCGTCGAACCCGCGCCCCGCGGTTCCGACCCGTCCCCCCGCGACCCCGTCCCCGCGCTGACCGCCCCGGTCGCCGTCGCCGCACCTCCGGGCGAGCCCCTCCCACTCCCCCTCACCTGGGAGGAAGACCCCATGCCCGAACCCACGCCGGGCCCCCACTGGTGGACCGACACCGATCCGAAGCCCCGGGACGACACCTCCACCTGGGCAGCCGAAACCCCCTGGCCTCCGCCTCCTCCCGCTGCCAACCCCTGGAAGGACTGGCCCACCGCCGAGCCGCCGCCCGGCGCTCCCGCGTCCGAACCATCGGCAGAGGCCCCCGCACGAGTTCCGCCACCGGCGACCGAGGTGTTCCCCTTGCCCGGCGAACAGGGCGCAGCCGAAGAGGGGCCGGGCGGCACCTCCCCTTGGACGCCCCCAGAACCCCCACCGAGCGCGAGCGAGATCGCCGGACCACCTGCCGCGCACGAAGGGGCAACGCCGATCGAAGGCACCCTGGCGGAGCTCCCAGAAGAACTTCCGGCCGAAGACGCGAAGACCCTGCCGGACGAAGGCCCGAGAGAGCCCGGTGAGCGGGCCGACCTCGACGACGACGGGGAGCGTCCGGCGCCGCCGGAGGGGTGGTACGAGCCCTATGTGCCCGAGGCGGAGCCGGTGGAGGAGCCTCGCATCGTCCCGCGCAGTGACGCCTGGTAGGAGGTGGACGTGAGCCGGATCGTGATCTTCGCGGCGGGGTCGCGGGGGGACATCCAGCCCTGCGTGGCGCTGGGGCGGGCGCTCCGAGCGCGGGGGGACGAGGTGCGGCTGGTCGCGAGTGCGCGGTACGCGCCGATGGTCGTCGCGGCGGGGCTGGAGCTCGCGCCGCTCACGGCGGATCCGACGGAGATCCTCGAATCGGACGCCGGGCAGGAGTTGCTGGCCGGGGGCCGGAATCCGGTGAAGTTCCTCGGCGGCTTCCGGCGGATCCTCGGGCCGATGGCCGAACGGTTGCTGTCGGAGTGTTCGGACGCCTGTAAAGGCGCGGATCTGATTCTGGGACCCACACTCGGATTCCTTCCCCGGCACCTGGGCGAACATCTCGGCGTTCCGTGGGCATTGGTCCATTTCCAGCCGAGCGAGCCGACCGGGGCGTTCCCGCACCCGTTCGTCCCGCAGGCGCGCATGCTCGGGCAGTGGGCGAATCGGGCGAGCTTCCGCGCGGTCGATCAGATCGCGTGGCAGCTGTCGCGCCCGTTCATCAACCCGTGGCGGGACGAGGTGCTGGGGTTGCCGCGGCTGCCGCTGCGGGGACGGCGGTCCGACGGCGGTCCGGTGCTCGCGTGCTTCAGTCCGGTGGTGGTCCCGCGCCCCCGAGACTGGGCGCCGAACGTGAACCTGACGGGCTACTGGTTCCTTGACGAGCCGGAGTGGGAGCCTCCCGCGGACCTCGCGGATTTCCTGGCGGCGGGGCCCGCCCCGGTGTACGTCGGGTTCGGGAGCATGGTGCCGAAGGACGCCGAGATGACCGGGATGGCCGTGCGGACGGCCCTGAAACTCGCCGGAGTCCGCGGCATCGTTCAGGGCGACCCGGCGACGTCGGACGAGGACGTGTTCGCCGTCCGGGACGTGCCGCACTCGTGGCTGTTCCCGCGTATGGCGGCGGTCGTGCACCACGGGGGCGCCGGCACGACGGCGGCGGGGCTGCGGGCGGGTGTGCCCACCGTGGTGTGCCCGTTCTTCGGCGACCAGCCGTACTGGGGCGAACGCGTCGCGGCGCTGGGGGCGGGGCCCGCCCCGCTGCCGTTCCGCGCGATGACCGTCCCGCGGCTCGCCAGGAAGATCCGCCGTGCGGTCGGCGACCAGGGGATGGCCGACCGGGCGAGCGAGGCGGGGCGGCGCATCCGGGACGAGGACGGCATCGGACGGGCCCAGGAGATCATCGACTCGCTCCTGTGACGGGCGGGTGTCAGGAGGAGTCTTCTTCCTCGCCCCAGTGCCAGCCCGAGCCGTCCGCGTTGGGGACGATCACGCGCCGGGTGCGCGGCGCGGGGCGCGGCACCGGCTGCGGCGGGCCGTCCGCCCACGGCGCCCAGGGCGCGCCCTCGGGCTCGGGGGCCCGGCGGAGCCCCGCGCCGTCGGCGGCCGACTGGAAGACCAGCTTCGGCGACGCGTCCGCGTTCGGCTGCGGTTCGGACTGGAACGCGGCGTTCGCGTCCACTCGCTGACGGGCGCGCGGCACGTCCGCGGGCGCCCCGTTCGAAGGGGCGCCGGGCTCGACGGTGTCCGGGCGGACGTTTCCGTTCGACGGCACGGCATTCGCGGGACGCGGGGTCGATTCCGCCCAGTCGATGGCGTAGGGAAAGGGTTGCTCGTCGGGGAGGCGGGGCGGGGCCACGGTGGCGCCGTCCGGGACGAGGACGGTGCGTTCGCGCAGGTCCATGCGAGCGTGAAGGCCCGCGAGGAAGCCCGGCAGCCACCAGTTGGCCGCGCCCATGAAGCGCATCGTGGCGGGGACGAGGAGGGAGCGGACGAGGGCGGCGTCCACGACGACGGCCACGAACATGCCGACGCCGATCAGCTTCACGACGGTGATCCCGGCCATGCTGAACGCGGCGATGACGAGGAGGAAGAGCAGCGCGGCGCTGGTGATGATGCCGCCCGTGTGCTGCATGCCGGACGCGACCGCGACGCGGTTGTCGTGCGTGAGGTCCCATTCCTCGCGGATCCGGCTCAGCAGGAAGACCTCGTAGTCCATGGACAGGCCGAACACGACCGCGAGGATGAGGATCATGCTGGTGGCCTCGACCCCGCCGGTGGGGGTGAAGTCCAGCAGCCCGGCGAGGTGCCCGTACTGGAAGCCCCAGACGATCGCGCCGAACGAGGCGCCGATCGACAGGACGTTCATGACGATGGCCTTCAGCGGCAGGACGATCGAGCCGAAGAACATGAACAGCAGGAGGAACGTGGCGACCCCGACGACGAGCGCCATCTTCGGCAGGGATCTCATCAGGCTCGACATCAGGTCCATCTGGCCGGCCGTGCTGCCCCCGACGTCGATGTGCATCGGGTAGCCGTCCTTGGTCAGGCTCATCGCGCGGATCTCGGTGACGAGGTCCTGAGCGTGCCGGTCCATCGGCTCGTACTTGTGCGTGACGGAGATGCGCACGCCCCCGTACGAGCCGGAGTAGCCCGTGAACTGGGCCTCGGTGACGCCGGGAAGGGACGCGAGCTGCTTCCGGAACTGCTCCAGGTAGGGCGGGATGGGGTCGCCCTTGCCGGACGGCGTCCAGTCGCGCGGGATGAGGTCTCCGGACACCACCACGTCGATCGGCTCAACGGTTCCGTTGGGGAAGTCCCTCTTGATGGTCTCCACCACGGCGCGGGTGGGGCTGTCCTTGGGAAGGACACGGGCGTCCACACTGCCGAACTGGACGTTGAGGAACGGCACGAACATCACGCCCAGGATGACGAGCACGACCGCGAAGTACGGGAGCGGATGCTTCATCACGCTGTGGCCGAGCCGGTACCAGAAGCCGCTCTCCGGGTCCCGCCGCGCGCGCTTGGCATTGGGGCGCCGCCACCACATCTGCCCGCCTTCGACACGCGGCCCTAGAAGAGCCAGGAGCGTCGGCAGCAGGACGGTGGCTCCGAACACCGCGACCATGACGGTGGCTATGCCGGCGAGCCCGATCGTCCGGAGGAACATCTGCGGGAAGAGCAGAAGGCCCGCGAGAGCCGCGGAGACGGTGACGCCGCTGACCATGATGGTGCGGCCCGCGGTCGCCATGGTGGCGGCCAGCGCGGCCTCACGGATGGGCTTGAGCGCCGTCCTGTGCGCCTCCTTGGCGGCCTTGCGCGCCGCCTTGTCGCGTTCTCGCTTCCAGGGCTTTCCCGGTGGCAGGCCTTCCGCGGTCATGCCGCGCTGAAGTTCCTCACGGAAACGGCTGATGATGAACAGGGAGTAGTCGATCGCCAGGCCGACGCCCATCATCGTGACGACTTCCAAAGCGAAGGACGTCACGTCCGCCGCGTACGTCACCACGTGCAGGACGGCCAGCCCGCCGACCGTCGAGAAGACGCCCACGATGATGGGCAGGACCGAGGCCGTCACGGCGCCGAACAGGATGACGAGCAGGATGAGCAGGGGCAGCGCGGTGATGGTCTCCGCGCGGACGATGTCGGCCACGACCTGCTGGCCGAACTCCTCGCCCAGCGGGACGCTGCCGCCGTACCGGACGTCGAGCCCCGGCGCGGCCAGGCTGTCCTTGACGGCGTGGTAGTTCTCGAACTTGTCCGCGCCCTCCGTGCCCTTCAGTTTCACCGCGACGAAGGTCGAGTGCCGGTCATGGGAGGCGAACGTGCGCGCAGCCTCGCCGTTGAACGACCAGTAGGAGATGATCTCGTCGACCCGGGCCTTGGGCAGCCGCGCGATGGTGGTGACGACGCTCGCCTCGAAGCGCGGGTCGTCCACCGTCATGGTGTCGCTCGAATACAGGACGAGGACGTCGGGGTTGGTGCTGCCGAAGTAGGTCGCGCCCAGCTTGGCGACGAGCGTCGAGGACGCGTCGGGGTCCTCGAAGCCGCCCTCCTTGAACTTGGCGAACACGCCGAGTCCCCAGGCGCCCGCCACCCCGGTCATGATCAGGATCAGGACGAGGCTGGTCCAGCGTCGCCGGTGGATGAGACGCCCCAGCCCCGAAAGCATGATCCTCCTGTTTCGCCGCGGCCGCCCGGAGGCTCCCTCGCCCCCGCACGGCCCGTTCCGTCGTCACCTGCGAGACGCCAGGCGCTCCGCGGTCGTCGCCAGGTCGCCGTCCAGGTAGCGCTGCCGGGTCGCGGCCCGTGCGATCTTCCCGCTGGAGGTGCGCGACACGCCACCCGGTTCGATCAACACGAACGCGTGGACGCTCATCTCGTGCTCGACGTTGACGGCCGCGCGGACCGCCGACTCCACCTCGTCCACGTCGAGCCGCCCGAGGGGGACGCGGCGGTTGCGCTCGGCGACGACCACGAGCCGCTCGGTCTCCTCCCCGGTGAGCGCGAACGCGGCCACGTGGTCGGGGCGGACCGCCGGGTGGGCCTCCTGCGCGGTGACCTCGATGTCCTGCGGGTAGTGGTTGCGGCCGTCCACGATGATGAGGTCCTTGATACGGCCGGTCACATAGAGCTCGCCCTCGTGGACGACCCCGTAGTCACCGGTCTTCATCCACGGCCCGGACGGCAGGTTCCCGGGCTCGGACAGCTCGCCGCCGAACGTCTCCTGGCTCCGCTCGGAGTTGCGCCAGTAGCCGGGCGCCGTGTTGGGGCCGTGCACCCAGATCTCGCCGACCCGCCCGTCCGGCTGCTCGACGCGGGCCTCGGGGTCGACGATCGCGACGATCTGCCCGCACGGGCGCCCGCACGACACCAGCGCGGTCGTCCCCTCCGCGCCGTCCTCGCGGAGCCGCAGGTCGCCCTGGGTGAGCGCCTCCCGGTCCACGGAGATGATCTTCGGCGGGACGTCCTCGGCGGCGGCCGTGACGAACACGGTCGCCTCGGCCAGCCCGTAGCCCGGGGCCTGCGCGCCGGGACGCAGCCCGGCCGGCGCCAGCGCGTCGGCGAACGTCGACAGCGTCGAGGTGCGGATCGGCTCCGCGCCGTTCAGGCAGGTCGTCAGCCCGGACAGGTCCAGGTCGGCGATCTTCTCCGGCGAGGCCATGGACGCGACGTACTCGTAGGCGAAGTTCGGCCCGGCGGTGTAGACGTTCTTGCCGGGGCGCTCCGCGATGAGCTGGAGCCACCGCATCGGGTTCATGATGAACGAGACGGGGTCGGTGTAGATGGCGTGGTCGCCGCGCACCAGCGGCAGCGCCATCGTCGCGATCAGCCCCATGTCGTGGAACAGCGGCAGCCAGCTCACCAGCTCGGGATCCGGCTTCTCGGGCGCCCACCCGGCCCACAGCTGCGCGGCGTTCGCCGTCACGTTCCCGTGGGTGATCTCCACCCCGGCCGGACGGCGCGTCGATCCCGACGTGTACTGCAGGTAGGCGACGTCGTCGAACGCGACCGTCTCGTCCCGCCAGCGGTCGGCCAGGGCGAGGTCGACCTCCTCGGCGAACAGGATCTCCTTCGGCTGCGGGACGTCGTGGTCGGCGAGGAACTTCTCCACGTGCGGCAGCGCGTTCCGCGTCGTGACGATCACCGCGGGCTCGGCGTCGGTGTAGGCGCCGATCAGCCGGTCGGCGTGGCCCGGCAGGTCGGGGGAGAACAGCGGGACGGCGATGACGTGCGCGTACAGGGCGCCGAGCATGGTCATCATGTAGTCGAGCGTCTGCGGCAGCAGCAGCGCGGCGCGCTCCCCGGGCCCGGTGACCTGCCGGAGCGCCACCGCCGTCGCGCGCGCCCGCCGGTCGGTCTCGGCCCAGCTCAGCGTGAGGTGCGTGCCCGACGGGTCGGCCGAGTAGTCGACGAAGGTGTAGGCCGGGGCGTCCGGCTTCTCCCTCGCCCACCGCGCGACCCGCTCGATCAGCGGGGTGCGGCCGGAGCCGCCGGGCAGGAGTTCGGGAAGCAGCGAGCCCAATGCCATTGATCATCTCCCGAGGGGACGGGCCGGACGGGGCCGTGGACGGTGCTGTGAGGGGGTCGCACTCCGCCGGCGAAGGTGCGCCGCGCCTGCCGGACGACTCTGTCTGGACGCCCCCGGGGGACCGACGATGATCACAAAGCTACCGGATGGTAGTCAGTGGGCGATATTAGCTCGCGGTCACATTCGCCGAAGCACGGTTTGTCATCCCCGTGACAAGAGGAAATCCCCTTTCACACCTGGGCTTCCGGCCGGTCACCGACCGTGCCCGGGACTACTGCCCGGCGGAGAAGATCTGCTGCATGATGCCCCGGCGGTGCCGCCCCTGGTACGTCGTCTCCGGGTTCACCTCGTCCGGGAGTTCGGCGAGGTAGCGGCTCTCCGCGTCGATGAGCTGCTCCAGCTCGCCGCGATCGAGGAAGACGCCCTTGCATCCCGGGCATTCCTCGATCACGACCCCGTGGCGTTCGTGGGTGTCGAGCGTGGAGTCGCACTTCGGGCACTGCAGCGTCGCGTCTGACATACCGGATCCCCTGTCCGTCACGCCCGCGTTTACCGTTGCCGGTCAGCATACTGACACCGAGCCCTTTTCGGGTCGATACCAGGACACTCATCCGCCGATTCGGACGCCGGACCGGGGTGCGCAGCCGATCGATTCGCCCCGACCCCTTCGTCGGCATCAGCCCGTTCTGTCCTGCTCTGCCCGGGACTCGGCGCGGCTGAGCGCCCCCCGGCGCCGCGCCACCACGATGCAGGCCGCGCCCCACAGAAGGCCGATCTCGGCCACCAGGGCCACGGCGAGGACGACCGCCCAGTCGGTCCCGTCCCCCTCCTCCGCACTGGTCGGGGACATCAGGCTCGTATGACTCGCATCGGCCACCGGCGGCAGGTTCGGAGGCTTCACGGGCGGCAGGACGACGGGCGCCGACGGCGCCTGTCCGGGCAGGTTCGGAGCAACCGGAACCCCGGCACTCGGCTGCCCCATCCCCGGCGCCCCAGGCCCGTCCACACCAGGCCCGGCTGCCGGAGGCAGACCGCCCCCGTCCGGCTGAGCACCTGCCTGCGGCTCACCGCCCTGGCCCGGCTCCCCGGTCTCCCCCGGCTTGGCGCTCACACTCGGCTCAACGCCCTGCGAAGACTTCGGGCCGCGCGACGGCTCGCTGCCAACACTCGGCTCCGCACCTGCGGACGGCTTCACATCCTCGGATGGCTTCGCATCATCAGACGGCTCCGCACCTGCGGACGGCTCCGCATCGTCAGACGGCTTCGCGCTGTGAGACGGCTTCGCGCTGTGAGACGGCTTCGCGCTGTGAGACGGCTTCGCGCTGTGAGGTGGCAGGACGCTAGCCGGTGGCTTCGCGCTCTGGCGCGGCTTGTCGCTCTGGGACGGCACAGCGTTGTGAGGCGTCTTCCCCTCAACCGTCGTCGGACACGGCCACCCGTTCACCGTCGTGCTGCCACCCACACAAGGCGTAGACGGCCCGCCCGGCCCCACCGGGCGCGGATGGGCCTTCGGGGTCGGCTTAGCACTACGCGTAGGCGCACTGCCCGGAGTCGGCTTCCGACTGGGACTCGGCTTAACACCGTGGGTCGACTCCCCACTGGACGACACACACGGCCCACCGCTCTTGCCCGAGCCACCAACAACGCAAGACGCCGACGCGCCACCCACACCGGGCTGCGAACTCTGCTTCGGCTTGGCAACGGGTACGGGCTCCCCGCCCGTTGCCGAGCTGCACGGGCGGCCGCTCTTGTCGGAGCCATCAGCAACGCAAGGCGTCGACACGCCGTCCTCGCCAGGCTGCGGACTTTGGTTCTGCTTGGCGACAGGTATGGGATCGCTGCCAGAGGGCGTCGTGCATGACTGGAGGGGCGTGGTGGTGTTGCTTTGCTCGCAGCGGGGCGGCTTCGTCTGGCACCAGTTGGCTGCGCGGCTCGCCCTGTCGTCGGCGCAGGGCGTGGGCTCATCACCCGTGGACGGATCCGGTGACGTGCCGTTCAGCGCGTTCCGGGCGGCTTTGGAGAAGTCGAAGACCGCGCGGGCCGAGCGGCGTGGGGCGTTGGAGGCGTCCGCTACGGCGAGGATGCTCAGCGGCTTCGCGGACGGTCCCTTCACCATCGATTCTGGGAATCGGACGGTCCCGCTGCGCAGACGCCCACCCGAACCCACATCGCCCAGTGTGCAGCGCAGCCCCTGGCCGGAGCCAAGGGGCGAGCAATCGGGCGTGCGGCTCGTCCAGGACAACGGGCGGTCAGCCGTGAGACGCAGGCCAACGTTGCGGGCTACGCCGCCCTCGGTGCGCACCCGGACGGTGAAGGGCAGCGTGTATTCGGATCCCTGGATGGTGACGCCGCCGGGTGTCATGGACACGCGCAGCCTCACCTTGGACGGGGCCGCCTCCGGTATCGCCTGAGCGGCGGGGCTCAACAGCGTGAGCGGTGCGGCCAGCGCGCTGCTCACCGTGATCGCGCCCCAGCGGGCTCTACGACGCTCCCCTCGCACACGCTCCCCCTAGCGGTTCCTCACGGCCACCCGGGGGGCGGTGCCGCGATGTCGGACACAAGGAGTTATTGCCAAGTCACTCGCCGAAGTAACGTGCCGCATCGCGCCAACCCACCCTCTTTCGCACAGTGAAATCGCATCTCCGTAGAATCGGGTGGTCGCTAGGAGAGGAGTCACGGGTGACGGAGGGCGTTCGGTCGCTGGCCCGCGCGTTCGAGCTGCTGGAGCATCTGGCGGACGCGGGCGGGGAGATGGCGCTGTCGGAGCTGACGGAGGCCTCGGGGCTGCCGATGCCGACGATCTACCGGCTGATGCGGACGCTGGTCAACCAGGGGTACGTCCGGCAGGAGCCGTCCAAGCGCTACGCCCTGGGCCCGCGCCTCATCCGGCTCGGCGAGGGCGCGAGCCGCCTGCTCGGCACGTGGGCGCGCCCGGTGCTGGCCCGGCTGGTCGAGGAGGTCGGGGAGACGGCCAACATGGCGGTCCTGGAAGGGGACGAGGCCGTGTACGTGGCGCAGGTGCCGTCCAAGCACTCGATGCGGATGTTCACCGAGGTGGGGCGGCGGGTCCAGCCGCACTGCACGGGCGTGGGGAAAGCGCTCCTGGCGCAACTGCCCGACCAGCGGGTCCGCGAGATCCTCGCCCGGACGGGCATGGACGCGCACACGCCCAACACCTTCACAGACGCGGAAGCCCTGCTGGCGGAACTGGACCAGATCCGCCAGCAGGGCTACGCGCTGGACGACGAGGAGCAGGAGATCGGGGTCCGCTGCGTCGCGGTGGCGCTGCAAGGCGCGCCGACGCTGACGGCGATCTCGGTGTCGGGGCCTTCCGGACGGATGACGCACGAGGCCGTTCCGAGCGTCGTGCCCATCATGCGCGACGCAGCCGACCGGTTCGCCAAGGAGCTCGGCCCGACCACTTCCTGAGGTCGTGCGCCCGTCAGTCGACGGGCTCGCCGACGATGACGGTGGGGCGTCCGCCGCGCTCCCAGGCGACGAAGTCGCCCGCGGACTTCACCAGGACGGTGGCCAGCCAGAGGGCCAGGCCGGTGTCGTCGGCGATGCCCACGACGGGGATGACATCGGGAATGGCGTCGATCGGGGAGATGATGTAGACGAGCCCCAGGGCGAGCAGTCCGAGCGTCCCGAAGGACATGCCCTTGTACTGCCCGCGCAGGACGGACTTCAGCATCCTGGGGACGGCGCGGACGCGCTCCCAGAATCCCGGTGCGTCGGGTTCGAGCGTCTCGCGGTAGATATGCCAGGCCTGCCCGGCGGCGGCCGCACTGCGCTTCCTGTCCACCAGCACTCCTTGTATCGGAACGTCTGTGAGGGCGCGCCCCCGCAACGCCCACGTACGACTAGGACGCGACGAGTGCCGGGTTTGTTCCCTTCGATCGATCATGAGGCGCGGGTCACAGCCGCACCATTCCGGCCCCGGCGAAAGGGTCGACGAGCGAATCCGGTGGTCACGCCCATCCGCGTGACCTCGGGTGAGGTGTTCATCACTCTCGTGGTCGGCGTGCGGCGGTTCGCGGCGTGTCGGCTGGCGTGCGCTGCGAGCATGGGGGATCCGGGGGGAGCGCCGCCTCCGCCCGGCACGACCGGCATGGCCCGTCGAGCATCGCAGGAGCTGACGTACCGATATGAGCGGCGACCATACGAACCGCCCCGTCCACGGCACCGCGGCAGGCGACGCCTACGTCGCGCTGCCCCCGACGGCCGTCGACGCGACCGCGTCCGGCCCGACCCGGCTCATCGTGGCCTGGCCCGGCTTCGACCCGCCCCGGACTGCGAGCGCCCTGGCGACGGCGATCCCGATGACGGGCGTGCCCGTGTGGCGCGTCTACCTCGACCTGCCCGGCCGCTCGCCCGGCGGTCTCGGCTCCGGCGCGATCCTGGAGACCGAGAGCATCGAGGCGTACGGCGCGGCCCTGGAGAACGCCGTCCGGCGGCTGCCCGACGCGCTCGCGCAGATCCGCCGCGACCTCGACGTCCCGGACGGGCCGGTCGGCCTCGCGGGCTTCAGCGCGGGCGCCGCGGCCGCCCTGCTCGCGGTCGCGCACGGTGCGGTCCCGGTGAGCACCGCCGCGCTGGTCGCCCCCGTCGTCGCCCCGGCGCGGGCCGCGCGGGCGGTGGAGAAGCGGTCCGGTTCGGAACGCGCCTGGAGCGAGCGCGCCGTCGCGCTCGCCGACCGGCTCGACCTCGGGGCGCTCGCCGCCGACATCGCCGGACGCGACGTCCCGGTCCTGCTCGTCGGCGGCGCCAAGGACCGCGTCGTCCCCGCGCGGGAGATCACGGCTCTCCGCGACGAGCTGCGCAGGCACGGCGGCCAGGCGGAGTCCACCACGTTCCGGATGGGGCACGCGCTGGCCGCCGAGCCCGGCACCGAGCCGCGCCCGCCGATCACCGAGGCCGTCCGGGTCGACGGCGTCCTCACCGACTGGTTCCGCGACCGCCTCGCCACGCTCACGCCCGCGGCGGCCGAGGCCGCACAGGCCGCGCCCGCCGGCGGACCGGCCGAGGCGAACGGCGACACGCAGCCGATGGAGCGGCGCCACGGTTCGTGGTCGTCCGGCGCCGGGAACGTTCCGGACGCCCGGACGGGCGCCGGGCTGGGACACGGGCTGTGACCGCCCGGCGGGCGCGCTGACGCGCCCGCCGGGCGGGTGGGTGGGAAACGACGAGATCAGCCCTTGGACAGGACCTCGTACCGGACGGGAATGACACCCGATCCGGTGCCGCCGACCTTCTTCATGGCGGCCTTGGACAGGTCCAGGCAGCGTCCGCCCGCGTACGGGCCGCGGTCGTTGATGCGGACGACGACCGAACGGTCGTTGTTCTTGTTGGTCACGCGGACCTTCGACCCCATCGGCAGCGTCTTGTGCGCCGCCGTCAGCTCGGTCGGGTCGAAGCGCTCCCCGCTCGCGGTCATCTGCCCCTCCCAGTAGTAGGAGGCTTCGCAGGAACCCGACTCCACGACCTTGTCCTGCTTCTTCTTCTTGCGCTTCGCCAGGTTCGCGACCTGGGCGTCCGCCTTCGACGACTTCTTCTTGCCCTTCTTGGGAGTCTTCGAAGGCGACGGCTCAGGAGTGCGGGGCCGGCCTCGGCCGGCCCGGGTCGGCTCGCCGTGCGGACGGTCCGCCAGCGGGTCGGCGGCCTGCGGCGCGGTCTGCGCCGCCTGCGCCGAGTCGGCGGGGCCTTCGCGCCCGGCCAGGGCGAACGCGCCCACGGCCAGGACGGCGACGGCGGCGCCGGAGACGATCAGGATGGTGCGTAGGCGCGCTCGAAGACGGCGCCTGACAGGGCTACCCACAGAGGAGTCCTTTGTTAGGGGACAGGACCCCGGACGCCAGGCGGATGTGACCGCCGTTCTCTCGCGGCGTGGCCAGGCGACGTCGGCCGTCCCCCGGATCCCCCGCCGCCCGCGGGCTCCTCAGCCCGCCCCGCGCCGCTCTCTCAGGCGCGCCCGCTCGATCGCGGATCGGCGTCCGGCAGGTGCGGCTGGAAAGGCATCTTCACTTATCGAAATCGCTGAAGCGCCGCACAAGTCCCTGACCGTACGTTGTGTCCTCCACAGATCAAGACGTAGAGCCGTTGTTTGTGGGATTTGTCACCTCAGCTTTTGCCCGCCGAAGCTGATCAACTTCGCCGGGTGACCGCATTTCAAGATCGTCTTTACTGCGCGTATACCGCCGATCTCGGACGGATAACAAAGGATCCGGCACAACGGAACGGGGCGGTCCGGCGGAAGATCACTTCCGTCGGACCGCCCCGTGAGCTGGGACGACAGGCCGCGCGTCAGCCGCGCCCGGGGGCGGCCGGGATGCGCGGAACCGCCGGCAGCGCCGGCACCTTCGGCACGCCGAGCGCGGACGCGTCCGGCATGGACAGCGGGCCGTCCGCCGGTCCGCCGTCCGCCATCCTGCGGGCGCCGTCACGCGCCTTCAGCACGTCGACCACGTGGCCGACGTCGCCCTCGGCCGGGGCGAGGCCGGTGCCGGCCTTGTTCACGGTGCCGTTGGCCTGCCCGACCAGGTCGCCGGACGGGGCGGGCCCGGCGTACCGGGCGGCCGACGGGAAGAGCGTCCGGCCGAGGGGCAGCCCGCCGAGCGTCCCGCCGCCGAGCAGGGATCCGACGCCCGGCAGTCCGGAGCTCGGCCCCGGGTCGGCCAGGCTGATGGGCGTCTCGGCGGCGCGGCCGTTCGGGACGGCCGACCGCGCGGCCTCGCGGCGGCCGAGCTTGCCGGCGGACAGGAGCTTGCCGGTGGGCAGGCCCTTGCCGAGCGTGCCGGCGCCGCCGAGCAGCGTCCCGGGGACGTCGCCGCCTCCGCCGGACAGGACGGGCAGCGCCGTCCCCGGCCTGCGGTCGCGCGCGTCGCGGCGGGTCGCACCGGGGCAGTCGCCCTGGGGAAGCCCGCCGACCGGGGCCTGGCCGACGGCCGGCAGCTGCGCGCCGGGCAGCGCCAGCCCGGTCTTCGACTCGACCGCTTCGGCCGGGCGCACCCGGCAGCGGGCGCGGGCGGTGCGCAGCCCCGAGCCCGCCGGAGCGGCCCGGAGGACCCCGTTCGCGGCGCCGCCGCCCAGCGCGGCGGTCCGGGCGCCCGTCCCGGCGACCGGGTCCGGGAGCGTGCGCATGACGGTATGGCCCGTGGCGGCGGTCTCGTAGAGGAGGAGCGTGGACGGACCCGCCGCCGCGCTCGGCGCCGCCTTCGCGGGCGCGGCGTCCGTCGGGGCGGCCGCCACGGCGAGCGCGGTGGCGAACGAGGCGAGGACGGAGACCCTCAGCAGGCTTCTGGCGGAGCGGTTCATTCTTTCCCCCGGGGTTTTCGGATTGGCCCTGCACATGCGGCGTGCGCCCGAGCGGCTGGTGAATCCCGGCGCACCGTCGAGCGGGGACGCTAGTACACCGCGGTGCCGCATGCGGCCGATTCGAAAATGACTTGGGGAAATCAGAAAGATCTAGATGAACTGATCATAGACGCTCGGCGAAATACCAAATGCCGACAATTTCCGATAAAACAAGGGCGGGGGCGCCCCGTGGGACGCCCCCGCCCGCGCGGGCCCGCCGGCTACTCGGCGGCGCCGAGGGAGATGGCCTCGTCGACCTCGTCCTTGCGGGCCGCGAGCTCGGTCGCGTAGCGCTCCTCGTCGACCTTCTCGGCGATCTCCTCGTCCTGCCGCATCAGGGCTTCGAGGTCGGCCTTGGCGTTGTCGAGGACGCCCATGTCCTCGTAGGCGGCCTGCACCTTGTCACCCCAAAGGCCTACGTCCCGGACGCACGGGACGATGCGGCTGAAGAGCAGCGACTGATAGAGGGTGTACATGTCGGAGTTGTCGACATACTCCATGCACCGTTCGACCGGCATGTCGAGCTGCTCGAAGACCTCGCGGCCCTTGAAGCGGTCGCGCATCAGGTAGCAGCCCTCGACGACGAACTCCTCGCGCTCGGCCCGCTCCTTGTCGGTGAGCTCGGCGTAGTAGTCCTTGAGCGCGAGCCGCCCGAACGCGACGTGCCGCGCCTCGTCCTGCATGACGTACGCGAGGAGCTGCTTGACCAGCGGGTTGGTCGACATGTCCCGGTACAGCCCGAACGCGGCGAGCGCGAGCCCCTCGATCAGGACCTGCATGCCGAGGTAGGGCAGGTCCCAGCGGCTGTCCTCCAGCGACTCGGCGAGTAGCTTCGCCAGGTCCTGGTTGACCGGGTAGTACATGCCGATCTTCTCGTGCACGAACTTCGCGTACAGCTCGACGTGCCGCGCCTCGTCCATGGTCTGGGTGGCGGCGTAGAACTTCGAGTCCAGGTCGGGGACGGTCTGGACGATCCGCGCCGAGACGTTCAGCGCGCCCTGCTCGCCGTGCAGGAACTGGCTGAAGAGCCACGAGCCCTGGTGGCGGCCGAACTCGTCCTTCTCCTTCTGCGACATCTTTTCCCAGATGTCGGACCCGAACAGCGGGTTGAAGTTCTCCGGCAGCCCGGCGATGTTGATCGGATCGACCTCAAGGTCCCAGTCGATGCGCTTCTGCGCGTCCCACTGCTTGTCCTTGCCCTTCTGGTACAGGTTCAGCAGCCGGTCGCGGCCCTCGTCGTACTCCCAGGTGAAGCGGGTGTCGCCCGCCATCGGTACGTTCCACGTGTCGGTCGGGACCGGCGTGGCGTAGAGGTCGTGAGAACTCACGGGGGGATCCTCCTCCAGGGGTGACGCCGCACGATCGCGACGCGGGTGTGCACCGCCCATGGCTTTACATACCTTCGTAACATGTAAAGCCCGGTTAAACCAGGGAGTCGCCGGAACCCGTGACGCGGGAGCCACCGAACACGGCCGTCGCCGAACGCGGGCGTCGCCGGGCACGGACCCCCCGAACGCGGTCGCCCGCGCCCCCGGGCGGGGGTGCGGGCGAGCGGGCGGCAGGGCCCGGGGTCAGCGGGACTGGAGGGCGTCCAGGCCGACGGCCTGGGCGATGACGAGCCGGCGGTCCAGGCGCGGATCGCTGATCTCGACGATGTAGCGGTCGCGGAAGCCGAACTTCTTCTCCACGCTGAAGACGACCTGGTCACCGGCGTAGAAGTCGAAGTGGTACGGCCACGCGAACGGCAGGTTCTCGACGTAGGGGATGAACTGCCAGACGCGCCGCAGCACGGCGACGAACTTGTTGCGCTCGCTGCCGGTCGTCACGCCGAGGCCCGGCTGCTCCAGGTGCCAGGTGGAGGCGAGCAGCGACTTCTTGAAGTCCTTGCGGAACACCCCGATGGGCTGCCCGTGGGCGTCGGTGATGTCGTACGCCGAGGCGAGGTCGATGCGCTTGCGCGCCTTGAACCCGAGGATCGGGCGCGTCTTGGAGTCGTCCGAGTACAGGGTGACCTGCTCCTTGAACGCCAGCCGCTTCTGCTGCGCGAAGGCGAGCAGCTCGCCCTCGCCGCCGTCGGGCCCCTCCGCGTGCACCTCGTACTGGTTCACCATCAGGCGCACCCGCTGCCGGATCAGCAGCCGGCGCTGTGCCTGGAGTCTTTCCTCGTCCAGCGAACTCACCCGTTCCGTGTCGGTTTGCGGAGGGGAGTCTGCCATAGCAGGTCCCCTTCATCCGACGTTTTCCGGATGCGTCCGATGTCCGGGTCAGGACTCCTGGATGTGCGCGGCCAGGTACCCGTGGATCAGCCGCTCGGCCTCGGCGACGATCAGCGGATCGCCGTCCGGGCTGCGGCGGAACGCCATCTTCAGCACGGCGTCGCCGGCCTCGACCGCGATGGCGAGCGCGGTGGCGAGGCCGGGGGTGTCCTGGACGCCGAAGGTGTCCACGATCATCCTGCGGAGCCGGTCGGCGACCACCGCGTTGTTGTCGGCGTCGGAGTCGAGGAGGTTGACGTCGGCGACGTCGCCGAAGCGCAGCACCCGGAAGCCGGGCACGGTCCGGTGCATCTCCACGAAGATCTCGATGATCGCGCCGACGGTGTCGGACCAGTCGCCGAACCGGCCACCGGAGAGCCGCGCCGAGATCCGCTCGCCGAACTCCTCCAGGTTGCGCAGCGCGAGCGCCTGCGCGACCGCCCGCTTGTCGGGGAAGAACTGGTACACCGAGCCGATCGCCACCTCGGCGCGCTGGGCGATGCGCGTCGTGGTGAGGCCGTCGTAGCCGTCCTCGTCCAGGATCTCGGCGCAGGCGTCCAGCATCCGCTGGACGCGTTCGGCGCTGCGGCGCTGGGCGGGACGGCGGCGGAGCGGGGTTCGGATCTCGGTCACCTTGCCATTGTCCCTCGGACGCGCGGGTGCCGAGCATGCACAGCGTGCCACACCTCTGGGTCGCGGGAGTCTTCCGCCCGCACCACCCCGCCACTAATATCCGAAGGCTATTCGCATTTTCGGTCGGACCATGGGGGAAGGAAGCGCGGATGGGTCTTCCGGAGAACTTCCGCTGGGGCGTCGCCACCGCCGCCTACCAGATCGAGGGCGCGGTCGGGGAGGACGGGCGGGGACCGTCGACCTGGGACACGTTCTCCCACACGCCCGGGCGGACCCGCGACGGCCACACCGGCGACGTCGCCTGCGACCACTACCACCGCTGGCCCGAGGACGTCGCGCTGATGGCGGGCCTCGGCGTCGACGCGTACCGGTTCTCGATCGCGTGGCCGCGCGTGCAGCCCTCCGGGAGCGGAGCCGTCAACGCCAAGGGGCTCGACTTCTACGACCGGCTGGTGGACGGCCTGCTCGCCGCCGGCGTCGCACCCGCCGCCACCCTCTACCACTGGGACCTCCCGCAGCCGCTCGAAGACGCCGGCGGCTGGATGGAGCGGGACACCGCCTACCGGTTCGCCGAATTCTCCTACCTGGCGGCCGAGCGCCTCTCCGACCGCGTCGACATGTGGATAACCCTGAACGAGCCCGTGGTCGTCACCGCGTACGGCTACGCGTTCGGCGTCTACGCCCCGGGCAGGACGCTCCTGCTCGACGCGCTGCCCACCGCCCACCACCAGCTCCTCGGCCACGGCCTCGCCGTCAACGCCCTGCGCAGCCGGGGCGCGCGCACGGTCGGGCTGACCAACCACTACTCCCCGGCCTGGGCCGCCTCCCCCGCCGACCGGCCCGCCGCCGACGCCTTCGACGCGTTCATGAACCGGCTGTTCACCGACCCCGTCCTGCTCGGCCGCTACCCCGACCTGATGGGGGACGCGCCGTTCATCCGCTCCGAGGACATGTCGGTCATCGCCTCGCCCATCGACTTCCTGGGGGTGAACTACTACCACCCCACACGGATCGCGACCCCGGCCGAGGGCCCGCTGCCATTCGACATCGTCGACATCACCGGGTTCCCGACGACGGGGATGGGCTGGCCGATCGTCCCGGACGCCTTCCTGGACCTGCTGCGCACCCTCGACTCGCGGTACGACCTGCCGCCGGTCTACATCACCGAGAACGGCTGCTCGTTCGCCGACGAGCCCGGTCCCGACGGCGCCGTGGACGACCCGTCCCGCATCGCGTTCCTGGACGCCCACATCGCCGCCGTGCGGACCGCCGTCGACGAGGGCGTCGACATCCGCGGCTACTTCACCTGGTCGCTCCTGGACAACTTCGAATGGGCGGAGGGCTACCACCCCCGCTTCGGGCTCGTCCACGTCGACTACGAGACGCAGAAGCGCACGCCGAAGACGTCCTACGGCTGGTACCGGGACCTCATCGCGTCGTCCAGGCGTCGCTGACGGACGCGGCGGGCGGCCGCTCCTACCCTTGTCGCATGCCCGTCGAAGTGCAGGAACTCGGAAGAGCGCTCAGGCAGGCCCACCACCGGCAGCACCGTGCGCTCGACAACCGCCTCGCCGCCGCCGGCACGACGCCCGCGCAGTGGGACGCCCTGCGCGCGATCGGCCGCGCACCCGGGGCGTCCGCCCGCGCCCTGGCGGCGGAGACGTTCCAGAGCGAGCAGGCGTTCGGGACGCTCGCCGGGCGCCTGGCCGCCCAGGGGCTGATCGACCGGCGGCCGGGCCGGCACCGCAGCGTCGAGCACCACCTCACGCCCGCCGGCGAGAAGCTCCTCGGCGCCGGCCGGCAGATCGTCGACGAGGTCTTCGCCGAGCTCTTCGCGCCCCTGCCCGAGGACGACCGCGCGACCCTCCTCGCCCTGCTGCTGCGTCTCTCCTCGTGATCAGCCGTGCGGCATGCTGACGCGCATGGAGACTCCTGAGACGCTCGCGGAGGTGCGTGCGCGGATCGACGCCCTCGACGGGCGGCTGGTCCGGCTGCTGGCCGAACGCGAGGGGCTGGTCCGCGCGGCCGCCGCCTTCAAACGCGACGAGGGGGCCGTCCGCGCCCCCGACCGGGTCGAGCGGGTCGTCGCGCTGGCGCGCGACAGGGCCGCGGACGCCGGGCTCTCGCCCGAGGTCGCCGAGACGGTGTGGCGGGCGATGATCGGCGCCTTCATCGATCTGGAACTGGACGAGCACGCGACGCGCCGCGGATGACCCCATCGGAGTGCCGCCCAGCGCCCCGAGCCAGGTGACAAAGCCGCCCGGCTTCGGACGGTCGATGAGTGCGACGGCGCCCGGAAGGGCGGCCGGAGCCTAGGGAAGCAAACGAAAGGAACAAACCAATGGAAATCAAGATTGCGGATCCTCACGATGTGGAGGGCATCCGCCGGATCGTGAGCGACGTGGTGGCGGACCGCAACCCGTACTGGGTGCGGCTGGCCCCCGCACTGGAGCGCTCCTTCCAGGATGTTCGGACCGTCTACCTGGTCGCGGCCGAGGGCGAGGAGGTTCTCGCCTTCATGCGCGGGCGGTGGATCAGTCAGTCGTGGTCGGAGCGGCACGTGGGCCCCGACGAGGACTTCCACGTGGACATGTTCGCCGTGGTCTCCGGCCACAGCGGGAAGGACCTCGTGCGGCTCTTCGTGGAGTCGGCGGGCGAGTTCTTCACGGGGCCGGTCACGATCGGCTTCAACCTTCCCGAGGGCAGTCCGCTGCTCGACGTGCTGGTGACGCTGGGGTGTGAGATCACCCCCTCCGACACGTTCTACGAGACCGGTGCACGGCGCCTTCAGGGCCGGTGGCACCTGCAGTAGCTAGTTCGTAAGGGGGTGGTGGGGGGGGGGGCGCGGGCCCCCCCCCCCCCCCCCCCGGCGCGGGGGGGGCGCGTGGCACGGGGGCCGGGGCGGGCGCCGCGCGCGG